>LRTP01000374.1 GCA_001550305.1 Streptomyces diastatochromogenes | reverse complement strand
GACGAACCGGTCGGCGACCTCGACGGGTACGTGCATCCGGGCCTCGGCGTGCAGCCCCGCGCAGGCCTCGCCCAGGGCGTCCGCGACCGTTCGTGCCGTGCCCTCGCCCCTGCTGCCGCAGACCACCAGCACCCTGCGCAGCCCGAGCCTGGCGGCCTCGTCGGGGGTCGCGGAGACGGCGGCGCCGGGCCGGAAGACGATCCGCGCGGGCTGGGTCTCGTACGAGAAGTCGAGCGGGGTGTTCCTGTCGGTCATGGTGCTCACTCCGGTTCGAGTACGAGGTCGAAGCGGGCGTGGCGGAAGGGGTTCGGGACGCCGAACTCCCGTGCCAGGGAGGGGTCGTCGGTCTCCGTGAAGTCCTGGACCAGGCTTTTCTTGACCGCGAACACCGCGTCGGAGTCCAGGTAGTCGCTGCCCGCGACGAAGATGTGTGTGGTGACCGGGGCGTGGCCCCCGGCCGAGGCGATGAAGTGGATGTGGGCGGGGCGGTAGGGGTGCCGGGCCGTGGCGCGCAGCAGTTCGCCGACCGGGCCGTCGGTGGGGATCGGGTACGGGCTCGGTACGCAGGTGCGGAACCAGAAGCGGCCCTCGTCGTCGGCCGTGAACAGTCCCCGCCCGTTGCCGGCCGGCTGGACGTCCGGCTGCTGTACGTCGTAGTAGCCCTCGGAGTCGGCCTGCCACACGTCGAGGACCGCGCCCGGCAGCGGGGTGCCGCCCTTGCCCAGTACCCGGCCGCTGACCACGCACGGCTCGCCCCTGCCCACCAGGTCGATGTTCGCGCCGAGTGCGCGGATGGGCGATCTGGTCAGGTGGAACGGGCCGAGGACCGTCGACTCGGTGGCACCCGGGTCGCGGTGGCCGCCCAGCGTCTCCACGAGCATGGAGACGCCGAGCACGTCCGACAGCAGGATGAACTCCTGACGGGTGTCGGTGCACTGTTGCCCGGTCGCGGTCAGGAATCCGATCGCGCGTTCCCATTCCGCCATCGTCGGCTCCGTCTCGCGCACGAAGTCGTGCAGATGACGGGTGAGCGCGGTGAGCAGTTCTCGCAGCCGCGGATCGGCCGTGCCCCGCAGGCTGTCGACGACGGCGTCGGTGATGCCGTGCGCGAAGTCGGTCGTGGCATCGGTCGTGGCATCGGTCGCCGTCGAACGGTTCGGTTCGTCTGTCATGCCGCTCCTCGTGGTGCTATCGGGACTGGTCGCCGTCGGTGCCCGGGTCCACGAAGTGGAAGCCGGGCTCGGGAAACCTGGCGAACGCCCGGTGGGGCACGGACGAGGTGTAGGCACCCGCGAGGGAGAACACCACACGGTCGCCGGCCCGCAGCCCGGGCGCCCGGACGTCCCGGACCAGGATGTCCCTGGAAGTGCTCAACTGGCCCGTGAGCGTGACCCGTTCGCGGCGCACCACGGGCCGCGGCCAGGAGTAGGGCCACACGTCCACCTCGAGTACGGACCAGGGCTGGTCGGGCCACGGCTGGTCGGGCCTCCTGGACTCCGAGGTGCGCAGGTTCACCCCGCCACCGCGGACGACGGCGAAGTCCTCGCTCGCGCCGTGCTCGACGTCCAGCACCTCGCTCGCGTACCAGCCGCAGTACGCGGTCAGCGCGCGACCGGGCTCGATGCTCAGGGTCAGTTCCGGGTGCGCGGCGACGAGTCGGGCGAGTCCCTCGCCGTACGACTGCCAGTCGAAACGGCGTTCGGGGTGCTCGTAGTCCACCGCCATGCCGCCCCCGACGTTCACCTCGGTGAGGCGCAGGCCGTGGCGCGCGGCGAGTTCCGCCGTCCAGGCGACGACGCTCTCGGCCACCGCGAGGTGTTCGGTGGCGTGCAGGCCGTTGGCCAAGTGGGCGTAGACGCCGCGCAGTTCGAGGTTCGGGTAGCTGCCGTCGGTGAGCAGGCCGACGATCGTGTCCGCCTGCGCCGGGTCGAGGCCGGAGGTACTGCGGCCACGGCCGCCGTCGGTGAGCAGGCGGTCGGCCACCGGGAGATCGAAGCGCGGCAGGACCGCCAACCGACCGTCCGGAGCGTGCCGCTGAGCCAGCCCGGCCAGCATGTACAGCTCGTACTCGCTCTCCACGAGGAAGCGTGTCACGCCCCGCTCCAGCGCGTCCAGGAGCTCCGTCGGGGTCTTGTCCCGGCCGCCGAAGGCCAGAGGGTGGTCCGGCGCCGCCCGGGTGACGTGGTCCAGTTCGCTGTCGGTGGAGACCTTGTAGCCGTCGACGTACGGGGCGAGCGCGGTCAGGATCTCCGGCTCCTGGTTGGCCTGGGTCGCGTAGTACAGCTCGACACGCTCGGGCAGCGCGGCCCGCACCGACGCGGCGTGTGCGCGCAGTGCCGCCAAGTCGTACACATAAGCGGGAAGTTCCGTGGGCGGCAGGGTCAGGATGCGATCGCGCACCGCGAGTGAGGGTGTGTTCATGGGGCACTCCGGGTCGTGTGGCGCAGGATACCGTCGGCACGCGACGAAGGCGGCGGACGGGGACCGGAGTGACGGCCCGGCGGACGCAGGTGGTCGGGGACATGACACGTGCCACGGCGGCCGCCGAAATCGACGGGGACGAGCGTCCGGTTCGGCACCGCGGCCGGGAACCGGGAGACCGGCGGCGCCGTGCTCCCGCACGCCGACGCCTCCGCTCGCAGGGCCCGCGCCCTGTGGCATCCCACCATCATGCTGATCCGCGACTCCATACCCGAGGCCCCACACGATCTCTACCCGGTGGGAGATCCTTCGGCACCTCGAGCGGTCGGCGGTGTACCTGAACGCGGCGCGGTGCCCGACCCCGGGTCGGGGTCGGGCACCGCGTCCGGGCCGGTCAGCAGGTGGCGGAGGCCGGAAGGCCGCCGTACTGGTCGCCCTTGAGGTAGACGGCGCTCACATAGCCTTCGGCCAGTCGCACCCAGACGTCGTTGACGTAGCCGTTGTCGCGGATGGTCTCGCCGTGGGTCCAGCAGGAGGCGCCGCGCGGCTGCCCGGCGGCGACGTGTCCGGTGATGTCGGTGGTGGTCGAGGGCCCGGAGCGGACGTTGACGTTCACATACGGCGTGACGGCGTACGGCAGTCCCGCCGCCGCGGCCTGCGCCCCGGCCGCGCCGGTCAGCAGCAGTCCGGTGGCCAGCGCGCCGACCCCCGCCGTGGCGAACGCCTTGGTCCTCATCCTCATGGTCATACGGTCCTTCCCCGTGGTGGAGTCCGGGCGTGTTCCCGGGCCGGGCCGTGCGGCCCACCCGGTCACGCCCGAGCCCACCCTGCCGGGTCGACGACCGGGGGCGGAACTGCTTTCGACGACGCTCGAAACGTCCGGCCGCGAGGGACTGGTACGCGCCCGGTGGCCCGGAGTTCGAAGCCGTGCCCGGTGTTCATCAGACGCCGAAGACCTGGAACTCCGAGACCTGCCCGGCCGGCCAGCCGTTGTTGGCGGTGAAGCTGAGTCGCACGTGGCGGGTGGTGACGGTGGAGGGGAGCGTGAGGGTCGCGGTGTTGCCGGTCGCCGGGTCGAACGTGTAGCCCGCGGAGGCGAGCAGCTGGGTGAAGGTGCCGCCGTCGGTGCTGCCCTGGACGGAGATGGTCTGGGTACGGGTGGCCCAGGCGGTCGCCGGAGGGAGGTCGAGGACGATCCGTTTGATGCCTGTGGCGGCGCCCAGATCGACCTGGACCCACTGGGGGAAGGCGTTGTTGGCGGACTCCCAGTAGGTGTTGGTGTCGCCGTCGGTCGCGTTGCCCGAGGCGTAGATCTGGGTGTGGCTGCTCTCCGAAGTGGGGCGGTGGAGCGCGAGGTTGGTGGTGCCGGAAGGGGGGTCGGTGGTGACGGTGACCTGGTTGGAGGGCTGCGACACGTTTCCCGCCGCGTCGAGGGCGACGACGTCGAAGGTGTACGCGGTGGACGCGCCGAGCCCGGTGACGGTGAAGGAGGCGGCGCTGGTGGTGCCCACCTGCGTGCTGGTCGAGCCGGACACCCGCAGGACGCGGTAGCCAGTCACGCCGACGTTGTCGGTCGACGGGTTCCAGGCCAGCGAGACGGAGTCGCCGGTGTGCCCGGTGACGGTCAGGGCACCCGGCGCGGCGGGCGGTGTGGTGTCACCGCCGGTGGGGACGGTGGGCTGGGTGGGGCGAGTTGCGGTCAGCGCGATCTGGCCCTTGAGCATGCGGCCGCCGTCGCCGGTCAGGCGCAGGTAGTAGTCGGCGGAGCAGGCGGTGCCGTCCTCGTCGAGGGCGAGGAATCCGGAGTTGGTGGGCACCCAGTCCTGGGTCTCGGCGGTCTTGGCGATCTGGTTGCCCTCGTTGTACTCGTCGAACATCGAGATGTAGATGCCCTGCACCCCGGCCCGCACCATGTTGTAGAACTGCCGCCACATGAAGTCGCCGTGCGCGCGCTGGCGTCCTGAGACGTCGCCGGGCAGGACGCAGGGCTGGTAGTCGATGCCGTTGGCGTTGCAGTCGGCCTGGTCGCCGACGGTGTACGTGGTGTAGGCGTTGTCGGCCTCGGTCACATTCCCGATGGCACCGACCATCCACGGCGAGATCATGTCGAAGGCGTGGTAGACGCCCAGAAAGCCGGGCCGTGAGCCCCCGGTGCCCGTCCGCCATTCACGCGGGACGCCGCCGATGACGTAACAGCCCTGTCCCTTGAACCAGTTGACGACGTCGAGGCAGGCGTCGGCGGTGAAGGGGTGGTTGGGGTCGTTGAAGCCGAAGCCCCAGATGCAGACCACCGGCTTGCCGTTCTGCTTCGCGTACGCCGAGGACGCGGTGTGCGCGGACATCTTGGTCGTCCAGTCCGTCTTGATCTCTGACTGCATGTTCGTCCAGTTGGAGACGTCGTACATGATGTAGAACTTCCGGCCGTACGACTCGGCGGCGCTGCGCACCTTGGTCGCCATGGCGTCGCGGGTGGGCCCCTCGCCGCCGGTGGGGTTGAAGCGTTGCAGGGCTGCCGTGTCGATGCTGTTCTGCTGCATCCACAGGAAGTGGGTGTTCACCGTCTGCTGGTCGTACGAGGAGAACAACGTGGCGGGCCGGCCGTTGCCGAGGGCGGCGTACGACGTCTGGTACGTGTTGGTGTACTCACGCACATCGGGCCAGCATGTGATGTTGGTGTTGTTCGGGGACGGCGACCGTCCCCAGTCCTGGCTCCAGTGCCACCAGCCGTTGATGGGCGCGCCGTCGCCGACGCAGGCGAACCAGCCCTGGTAGCCGACGCTGATCCTGCCGACCACGTCGCCCGGCGAGCTCGCCGCTGAAGCGGTCGGGGCGAGTACGGTCCCGGTCGCTCCCACGGTTCCCACCGCGGTGGCCGCGATCGCGGCCCTCAAGAAGACTCTGCGTATGACACCCATCTCGACTCCTTTCGGTGGTCGGTGCCGCCGAGCGCGCCCGCGCTCGGCGGCACCATCGGGTCAGGTCAGGTGTTCCAGACCTGGAACTCGGAGATCTGACCGGCCGGCCAGCCGTTGTTCGCCGTGATGTTCACCCGGACGTACCGCTGGGTGGTCGCGGTGAACGCGATGGTCACCGTGTTGTTGGTGGTGGGGTCGAAGGTGTACGTGGCCGACGGCTTGATCGTGGTGAAGGAGGAGCCGTCGGTGCTGCCCGACAGGGACAGCGTCTGGTTGCGGGCGCCCCAGCCCGCGGGGAGCTGGAGGACGACGCTGCTCGCACTCTGCGCGGAGCCGAGGTCCACCTGGACCCACTGGGGGAAGGCGTTGTTGGCGCTCTCCCAGTAGGTGCCCTGGTTGCCGTCGGTCACGTTGGACGACGGGTACACGTCGGTGTGGCTGGACTCGGTGGTGGCCGCGCCCGCTGCCAGGTTCCTGCTCACCGTGCCGGCTCCGGTGCCGGTCAGCGCGACCGTGGTCGTGCCGTTCGACGCGTTGCTGGCGATGCTGAGATCGCCGGTGCGGGTGCCGGACGCGGTGGGCCTGAACGTGACGTTCACCGTGCAGGAGGCGTTCGCCGCGATCGACGTCCCGCAGTTGTTGGTCTGCGAGAAGTCGCCCGTGACGGTGATGCCGGAGACGGTCGCGGCCGCGGTACCGGTGTTGGTGACCGTGACCGGCTGCGCACCGCTGGTGGTGTTGAGCGCCTGGGTGGGATACGACAGCGACGTCGGGCTGGTCGACAAAGTGGCGTTCGAGGAGCCGCCGTCGCTGGGGAACACCTCGAAGTCCGACAACTGGGCCGCGTTCCAGCCGGTGTTGGCGGTGATGTTCACCCGCACGTACCTCGCCGTGGCGGCGCTGAACGTGATGGTCACCGTGTTGTTGTTGGCGTTCGGGTCGAAGGTGTACCCGGCCGATGCCTTGATCGTCGAGAAGCTCGAACCGTCCGTGGAGCCCTGCACCGACAGGGTCTGCGTACGAGCCGACCACGCCGTCGCCGGCGGGAGCTTGAGCACGACCTTGCCGACGCCGTAGTTCTGGCCGAGGTCGACCTGGGCCCACTGCGGGAACGAACCGTTCGTGCCCTCCCAGTACGTCGACGCGTCCGGGTCGGTGAGGTTCGAGGCGACGTACGGGCTGCTGCTCGAACTCGCCGTCGCCGGCCGCCCGGCGGCGACATTGGTGGTGCTGTCGATGCCGCTGCCGGTCAGGGCGACCACGGTCGGGCTGTTGTTGGCGTTGCTGGTGACGGTCAGGTTCCCGCTACGGGATCCGCCCGTGGTGGGCTTGAAGCCGACGGTCACCGTGCAGGAGGCGCCGACCGCGAGGGTGGAGCAGTTGTTGGTCTGGCTGAAGTCACCGGTCGCCGCGACGCCCGAGACGGTCGCCGAGGCGGTGCCCGAGTTCGTCACCGTCACCGTCTGCGCGGTGGCCGACGAACCGACCACCGTGGCGGGGAAGGACAGGCTCGCCGGGTCGGTGTTCAGCACCGGGCCGGGTGCGGTGCCGGTACCGGAGAGGCTGACCGTGCTGGTGGTCCCGCCCGCGTTGACGGTCAGGGATCCGTTACGGCCGCCGGTCGCGGTCGGCGCGAACTTCACGCTGACGGTGCACGAGCCGTTCGCCGCGATGGACGAGCCGCACGTGTTGGTCTGGGAGTAGTCGCCGCTGGTGGAGATCGACGAGACGGACGCGGCGGTGTTGGTCGGGTTGGAGACCGTCACGGTCTGCGCGGCGCTCGTCGAGCCGGTCGCGACCGAACCGAAGTTGAGCGCGCCGGGGGTGGCCGTCACGCCTTCGGACGGGTAGGGCGGGTAGACCGGAGCCGGCCAACCGCCGCAGTACGGCGTGCCGCTGATGCCGGAGTTGCCGCCGCCGTCGGTGACGACGAAGTTGCCGCCCGAGCAGTTGTACACCGGGGACGAGTAACCGACGCCGGTCGCCGTGACGTTGGTGAACTTGGCGGCCCCGCCGGTCTGTTCCTGCAGGGCAAAGGTTCCGGTGCCGGCGATGGTGACGTTGTTGAGGTTGACGCCGCTGATGGTTCCCTCGACCCACTGGACGGCCTCGTACGGACTCTGCTGGATCAGCGCGTTGGTCACGTTGATGGGGCCGGTGATCGCGCCCTGGCTGCCGTCGAACCACAACGCGCCCACGCCGAACTGCCAGTTGGGGTCGAGGCTGCCGGCCCGGATCATGGTGTTGTCGGAGATCGTGGTGGTGCCGACCGGCGTGGAGGTGAAGCGCTGCCCCACATGGATGCCGCCACCCTGGGCGAGGCCGGTGTCCACCACGCGGTTGCCGCTGACGGTGTTGTCGTGGCCGCCGTAGATCGCGATGGCGTTGGCGAGGATCTGCAGCGACACGGTGTTGTTGGAGATCGTGTCGTTGGCGTCGGCGCCGATACCGGAGTCCGCCCAGGTGGCGATGCCGTCGTCGCCGGTGTTGCGGATGTCGCTGTTGGTCACCTTGGAGTTGGTGACGCCGCCGTGGAAGTTGATGCCGTCCGCGGTGGTGTCACGGATGCGCATGCCGGTGAACGTCAGCCCGTCCATCGGCCCGTCCATCCAGGCGCCGACCTTCATGTGGTCGATCCACAGGTTGGAGACGGTCGAGTCGCTCATCGCGCCGCCGATGCCGTTGACCTGGGCGCTGTCGTCGCGTTCCTGCACATCGCCGAAGATCGCGAAGTTCTGGAGACGCACGTTGGTGCTGGCCGAGGGCGCGGAGTTGCCGTAGAAGCCGGGTGCCGTGCCGGTGACGGTGGAGTACCACATGCCGGCGCCGGCGATCGTGACGTTGTTGACGCCGATGTGGCCGGGGATGTTGTAGGTGCCCGGCGGGATCCACACGGTGCCGCCGGGGCCGGCCGCGCTGATCGCGGCGTTGAACGCGCTGGTCGCGTCGGCCACACCGGTCGAGTCCGCGCCCTTGCTGGTCACCGACACCGACCCCGAGGGTGCGGTCAGGGCGGCGCCGACCTGCTCGAAGTCGGCGAAGTCGATCGTGTACGAGGAGGCGGTGTCCTCCGCGTCGACCTGCAGCTTGAAGGTCGTACCCGCCGGATAGGTGGTGGAGAACAGGCGGTGGGCCTCGTCGTAGAAGTGGTGCGGGTTGGTGCCCGGCGAGTTGGTGAAGGGGTAGCTGCCGTAGTACCAGCTGTAGGCGTTGGTCAGGGTGAAGTTCGGCTGCTTGACGCCGTTGACGTACAGAGACAGCGGGGCGGTGTAGACCGAGCCGCTCGAGGTGTCGGGGATGCTGTACCGGAAGTTGATCGAGTTGGTCGCCACCGGTGTGGTGAACGTGACGTACTTGCCGGTGCCCTGCAGCGTCGTCGCCTTGCGGTACGACGCCTCGTCGGCCAACTGGCCCTGGGTGTAACTCGGGCCGATGGACGTGCCGTTGGTGGCGGAGTTCTCCGCCTGCACCTCGACGTACGGCAGGCTCGCGCCGCTGCCGCCAGTGGCGGTGGACGCCGCCCAGGCGGGTTGGACGGCCAGCGCGACGACGCCGACCGCAGCCAGCATCGCGGTGCTGACCGCCCAGACGAGGGCGCGTCTCAGATCTCGGATGGAATGGAACACTTGACACTCCTTTCATCACGAAATGCCGGAACTGTGCCGCTGATGCCGCCGGGGAGGGAGGGACGGGGCTCAAAGGGAGAGGGGGGAGGCAGGGGGCGGTAACGACGCGTGGGGGACCGTAATATCGTCGACATGGACACGCAAGAACTAGACAGAACATTGCAACAATAAAAATTCAGCCCGCAAGATCTAATGTGCCGTCCTGAGGCTGCGCCCAGCACCGGGCCGCGCGCACGGCGGTGCCGCCGGACGGGGTGTCCGGCGGCACCGAGGGGAGGGTGGGGTCAGGAGGTCCAGATCTGGAACTCGGACACCTGGCCCGCGGGCCAGCCGCTGTTGGCGGTGATGGTGACGCGGAAGTAGCGCTGGGTGGCGGCGGGGAAGGTGAGCGTGACGGTGTTCCTGGTGCTCGGGTCGAAGGTGTGGGCGGCCGAGGACTTCAGGGTGGTGAAGGTGGTGCCGTCGGTGCTGCCGCCGAGGGTCAGGGTCTGGGTGCGGGCGCCCCAGCCGGCGGGCAGTTGCAGGACCACGCGGGAGGCGCTCCGGGCCGAGCCCAGGTCGACCTGGACCCACTGCGGAAACGTGTTGTTGGCGCTCTCCCAGTAGGAGCCCTGGTTGCCGTCCGTCACGTTCGACGACGGGTATACGTCGGTGTGGCTGGACTCGCTGGTGGGCTTGCCGGCGGCGAGGTCGGTCCCGGTGGTGTCGGTGCCGGTGCCCGAAAGGGCCACCGTGGTGGGGTTGTTGGACTGGTCGCCGGTCAGGGTGAGGGTGCCGGTGCGGGTGCCGGAGGCCGTGGGTACGAAGGTGACGGAGACGGTGCAGTTCGCCCCGGCTGCCAGGGCGGTGCCGCAGGTGTTGGTCTGGGCGAAGTCACCCCCGGCGGTGACCCCGGTGATCGAGGCCGTGGCGGCGCCGGAGTTGGTGACGGTGACGCTCTGCGCGGCGCTGGTCGTGTTCACCGCCTGGTCGGCGAAGGTCAGTGATCCGGGGGACGCGGTCAGGGTGGCCGACGGTGAGCCGCTCCCCGCGGTGAAGCCGAGGTGGTTGATGTTCCAGCCGCCGTTGTCCTGGTCGAGTGTGAGGATCTGCCGGCCGGCGGGCAGGGTCACGTGGGTGGTCACGGTGGCCCAGGTCTGCCAGTCGCCGGTGGCGGGCAGGTCGACCGCTCCGGTGAGGTTCGTGCCTGAGGCGTCCGACAGGTGCAGCGCGCCGGCCACCGCGGACGGCGCCGCGACGCGGAGGTCGAGGGTGCAGGTGCCGGCCGTGGCGACGTCCACGGTGTAGCGGAACCACTGTCCGCCGCTCGTCCAGCCCAGGTTGTAACCGCCCCCGGTGTCCGAGGTGTTGTCGAGGTCCACCCCGTCGGCGCGGTAGGAGTTGGCCTTCCCGTTGACGGAGGTGACGTTGTAGGCCACCCCCTGGCCGCCGGTGTCGTAGTTCTCCGCCTGCACCGTGCCGGGCACGGCGGCAGGGGTGCCGCCGTAGGGGCCCTCGGGAGCGGCCGGCGGCCAGTGGTTGTCGCTCAGCGTCGCGACGAACCCGCTGGAGTCGTTGACGAAGGCCGAGGCGCCGGGGTTGAGCCCGGTGACCGTGTTGCCGGTGATCGTCGCGGAGCCGGTGGGCGCGGGGTAGTACGACGGGGAGATCGCGATGCCGTTGCGGCCGGGGTTGCTGACCGTGTTGTCCTGGAGCAGGGTGCTGGTCGAGGTGGAGAAGGCGATCCCGTCGTAGAGGGAGTCGGTGACGGTGTTGCCGTTCACCGTGACCTTGTCGACGATCCCGGTGTTCTGCCCGTCGCCGCCGTTGCCGATGTGCAGCGCGGGCTGGCCCTGGCTGTAGGCGTTGCCGCCGGAGCGGACCACGGTGTTGCCCGTCACGGTCGCGGACAGCAGGTCGCTGCCGTTGACACCGAAGCGCCCGGCCCCCAGACCGATGTAGCGGGCCGTGTCGCCTATGTAGTTGTCACGGACAAAGTTGTTGGTGACCGTCAGGTTGTTCCCGGTGTCCGCGCCCAGCGAGACGTTGTTGACGTTGATCCCGTCCGCCCAGATCGACGTCATCCTGCTGTTCTGTACCTTCCCGCCGGTGCCGGAGGCCCAGAAGCCCGACATGGTGTGCTGGGTCCAGATGCCGTCGGCCAGCCAGTCGGCGCCGGTGGTGTCCATCGCGCCGCCGTCCCCGCCGATGGTGCTCCGGCTGACGGCGTTGGCGTCGATGTGGAAGTTGCGCACGGTGCAGGAGGTCAGGTCGAACAGTGCGGCCGGCGGCGTGCTGTTGGGGACCGGGACGTCACGGTAGATCGTGCTGTACCACAGGCCCGCGCCCGCGATGGTGATCCCCTGCGCGTTCAGTCCCCCGGTGCCCTTCACATAGAAGGTGCCCTGCGGGATCCACAGGGCCTTGCCCTGCTGCTGGGCCTGGTCGATGCAGTTCTGGATGGCGGCCCGGCTGTCCACCGACCGGCTGTCGGCCGCGCCGTTGGTCGGGGTGTCGTCCGCCACCGCGCCGCAACTCGTGATCGAGATCGAGTTCGCGGGCTGGGTCAGCGGCGCCGGTGGGTTCTCCACGTCGACGGAGTCCACGTCGTAGAAGGACGCGCTGTTGTCGGAGTCCTTCCGCAGCGAGAACGTGGCGCCCGCCGGGATCGGGGACCCGGTGACGAAGGTGTGCGACTCGTCCCAGAAGACCCTCGGGTCGCCGTCGGCCGGGTTCTGGTTGTCGCTCGTGTTGTAGTTGCCGTTGCCCTCGGCCTCGTTAGACCGAGAACGGCGTCGTCGCACCCACCGCCGTGCTCGCTGCCGCCTGCGCCTGCCGGGGAGCGGGGGCCGTCGGGCCGGCCCGGAGCGCCTTGGACGGCGGCGCCCCCTGTGTGGCGGCGGCCGGTAAGACGGACACGCACATCGCGCCGACCGCGGCCACCGTCAGTCGGCGCCCGGCGCGACGGATGCCGTTCCCGGGTCTGGGGGTCGTCAGCATGTGATCCTCCTTCAAGGAGTGCGGGAAACCGGCGCCCCGACCGTGCAGAGCCCTCATCCACCCCGCTGGATTCTGACGAAGCAAAGAATGAATCATGCAAGTCACTGCAAGTTTCCCGCCAAAGTCCGCAAATCCCGGATGGAGCGTGGCACGGTCCCTCGACACCTTGCCGGTCCAGAAACTCCCGTCCAAGGTCCGCACCCGCAGAAGGTCGCGAACGGCCGGTGATCGCGGGGTGGGCGTGTCGGGCTGGTGGACCGTGCTGTTGCGATCGCCCTACCTCGCCGCGTCGAGCGCGTTCGGTCCCGGCCTGCGCCAGTGGGCTGGTCCCCAACTGGTCCCCAAGAACGATCAAAAGGCCGTTTCAGATCTCTCTGAAACGGCCTTTGACCTGCGACTTCGAAAAGTCGGGACGACAGGATTTGAACCTGCGACCCCTTGACCCCCAGTCAAGTGCGCTACCAAGCTGCGCCACGTCCCGGTGCGTTCACCCGCGGTGTTCCGCGTGATCGCGCGAACAGAACTTTACCCCACGTCGGGGGCTGCTCCGAAGGGGGCGCGGGGCGCGCGACAATCGGGGCATGAACGCAACATCCGGAGGTCGGCGGGGCAACGGGCGGGATCGGGACACGACGGGGCGGGCGCGTAACGCCCGGCCCCGGGACGGACTGGGACGGCCGCTGCCGTACGGCGCCGACGGCGTGGAGCGGCAACCGGAGGGCGTCGTCCGCAGCCCCGAGGAGACGGTCACCGAGGCGCAGGCGCTGTTGGACGCGGGGAAGCCGTTCCACGCGCACGAGGTCTTCGAGGACGCCTGGAAGTCGGGCCCCGAGGGAGAGCGCACGCTCTGGCGGGGGCTGGCACAGCTCGCGGTGGGGCTCACCCACGCGGCCCGTGGGAACACGACGGGCGGCGCCCGGCTGCTGCGGCGCGGGGCCGGGGCGGTCGAGGAGTGGGCGG
>LRTP01000373.1 GCA_001550305.1 Streptomyces diastatochromogenes | reverse complement strand
CAGCGCGTGCGCCGTCGCGCGGCGCTCGGGCCCGTGTGGGCGGACGAGTCCGGGTGCCATGCCGACGATCCACGCCCAGGCGCCCGCTGCGGCGCCCAGCGCGAGATGGCCGGGAACCTGGCCGAGCGTCTGCGGCACGAACAGGGACGCGGAACTGATGAAGGCGAGGACCACGTGACCCGGCGGCCCGATGCGCGTGGCGTCGCACAGCGCCTTCTGCACGGCGGCCAGCAGCGCGCCGACGGTGACCAGCACGACGGCGTTCGTCGTGAGCGAGGCCGCGGTCAGCGCGACGGCGAGGCCGCCGAGCACGCCGAGGACGACCCAGGCGAGCGCGCGGGCGCGGGCGGCGTACGGACGGTTGTGGGCGTAGAGCGCGCAGAGCGACCCGGCCATGGTGTACATCGCCAGGTCCAGCCGGCCGAGCGCGAGAAGCGTCAGATTCGGCGGGGCGACCGAGGCGACCACACTCAGCGCGGGCTTGAACCAGATGTCGGCGGGGCGGCCGAGCCGCAGCACACCGGCCAGCGGGAGACGACGTCCCACACGACATCCCTGAGAGCGGTGACGTCCATGGGGATGGCGGCGTACACGGGGGATCTGGGGGGTCGCACTGCTCATACCTTCAATCTTAGCAGGTGTTTTACTCGTGAAATATATACCCTGGGTCACCGCCCGTCACCGCCCACCCGCGCCCACCTGCGACGCACTCCCGCACGCTCCCCCGTGTACACCTGTGCGCTCGCTTGCGCACCGCCCGGCCCGGGCATGCCCTGACCGACTGACCGACATCAACGACTGTCCGACTCCGTCGAGCGGGGAGGTACGCGGTGCACGGACCGGCGTCACCCGGCTGGCTGCTCGTAGCGCTGTGCGCGGCGAGCGGGGCCTACTGTCTGTTGCGGATGCGCAGCCCCGTCGAGGAGCAGCGCCGCACCGCGGGCGCCGAGGCGCTCATGGGATTCGGCATGGCCGCGATGGCCGTGCCCGCGGCGGCGGCCACCCCGCCGCGCTGGGCCTGGTTCGCGTACACCGCGGTGTTCGGTGCCGCCGCCCTGCGCGCCCTGTGGTCGGTCCGCAGCAGCCCGCACCATCTGCACCATCTCGTCGGGGCCTGCGCCATGGTCTACATGGCCGCCGCGATGGCCGCCTCCCCCGGGCACCACGGGCACGGCGGCGGTTCCGGGATTCCTCTGGTCACGGGGGCGCTCCTGGTCTACTTCGTCGGGTACGTGCTGCGCTCCGGGGCCCGGCTGTTGCCGGTGGCGGCGGTGGCCGGCGGCTCGGGGACGCTCGGCGGCACCCCCCGGCCCCTCGGCTGGGGCGACCGCCCCGAGCTGTCACAGGCGTGCCGGCTGTCCATGGGGATCGCGATGCTGGCCATGCTGGTCACGCTCTGAGCGCCCCTCCGGCCCCGGCCATGTGAAACCGTGGCGTACGTCACTTTGTCGTCGCGGGCCGTATCCCCCGGCGACGCTCCGCTCATAGGCTTCATCTCATGATGGTCCCCGCGGCACTGTTGCTGCTCGGCGCCCTGGCCGCCGTGGTCGCTCCACGACTGCTCGCCCGGGCCAACTGGCCGGACCATGAACCCGTGGTCGCCCTGTGGGCGTGGCAGTGCGTGGTGGCGGCCGTTCTGCTGTGCTGCGTCCTGTCGATGACGCTCAGCGCGGCCGCCGCGTGGGTGGCGGTGCGCGGCCATGTCTTCGCCCCCGCTCCGCACTCCGTCGTGGACGCCTACGCGTTGAGCAAGGGGAGCCCGTGGGCCGCGGCGACCGCCGTGGCGCTCGCCTGCGGCGGTGCCTGGACCGCGGCGATGCTGGTCCGCGAGGTGCTGCGGGCCCGGTCCCAGCGTCGGCAGAGCCGTGACGAACTCCACGTACGCGCACCGCTGTTGCCCGGTGAGGAGCCGGGCAGTGACCGGCTGGTGGTGCTGGAGGGCGAGCGTCCTGACGCCTGGTGGCTGCCCGGGGCCGCTCCCCAACTGGTCATCACCACAGCCGCGTTGCGCCGTCTCAAAGGGCGTCAGCTGGACGCCGTGCTCGCCCATGAGCAGGGGCACGCGCGGGCCCGGCACGACTGGCTGCTGCACTGCTCGGCCGCGCTCGCCGTCGGTTTTCCGCAGGTGCCCGTCTTCGCCGCGTTCCGCGACGAGATGCACCGGCTGGTCGAACTCGCCGCCGACGACATGGCCTCCCGCCGTTTCGGCCGCCTCACGATCGCCCTCGCGTTGGTGGAACTGAACGAGGACCGGGGCGTGTTCGGCCCCTGTCCGACTCCGCAGGCCCATGTCCCACTGCGGGTGCACCGCCTGCTCGCTCCTCCGGACCGGCTGACGCCGTCGCGGCGGCTGCGGCTGACGGCGGCGGCCACGCTGGTGCCGGTGATCCCCCTGCTGGTGGCGTTCGTACCGGGCCTGCGGGCGCTCGGCTAGCCGCGACAGCGGCGGTTCGGGGCCACGGGGTTGGCCACCGGCCCCGTACGTCGGGGAGGATCACCGTATGCAGTCCCCGCCCCTCGACCCACCGCTTCGCACTGCGACCCCACGGACCGCGGAACTCACCGCGGCGGTGCTCACCGTTCCGTCCGTACTGCTCCTCCTGCTGGTCGCGTTCTCCTGGCGACCGCTGCTGGTCCTCGACGGCGACATCGCGCGCACCACGCACCGCTGGGCGGTCGACGAACCGGGTGCCACCCAGGTGTTCCGCGTTCTGACGGACTGGGTGTGGGACCCGTGGACGATGCGCGCGCTGGGAGCGCTGGTCGTGCTCCTGCTGGTCTGGCGACGTTCGGCGTGGTGGCCGGCGCTGTGGGTGACGGCCACCTGTGTGCTGGGCACGGTGGTCCAGCAGTCGCTGAAGGCGGCGGTCGGCCGGGCGCGCCCCGTCTGGCCCGACCCCGTGGACTCCGCGCACTACGCGGCCTTCCCCTCGGGCCACGCCATGACCGCGACGGTGGTGTGCGGGCTGCTGCTGTGGCTGCTCCAGTTGTACGGCGCCGGGCGCGCGCTGCGGCGTACGGCACTGGCGCTGGCCGTGGTAAGCGTCGTGGGTGTCGGACTGACCCGGGTCTGGCTGGGCGTCCACTGGCCCTCGGACGTCCTGGGCGGCTGGCTGCTCGGCGCGCTGGTGGTCGCCCTGGCGGTGATGACCCATGAGCGCCTCTTCGGCTCGGAGCGTACGTGACCGGCGCGAAGTGTGCTCGACCCGCCCGGAGCGTGCTTGACCGGCGCGGAGCGCGCCCCGAAGGATTCCCCTCATGACGATCAAAGGCGTGCTCTTCGACTTCTCCGGAACCCTGTTCCGTGCCGAACCGACCGAGTCCTGGCTGCGCGCGGTGCTCAGGGACGCCGATCTCACCCTGCCGGAACGGGAGTTGACCGAGGCGGCGGACGCCCTGGAGGCGGTGGGCGCGCTGCCCGGCGGTGGCGTCGCGCCCCGACTGCCGGAGGGCTCGGAGGACTTGTGGCGCAGGCGGGACCAGAGCGCCGAGGGGCACCGGGCCATGTACACGGCGATCTCCCGCCAGGTGCGGCTGCCCGATGCCCGGCTGCACGACGCGCTGTACGAGCGTCACATGCTCCCGGCGGCGTGGGGGCCCTATCCCGACACGGCCGAGGTGCTCGACGCCCTGTGCGAGCGCGGGGTCGCGGTCGGGGTGGTCAGCAACATCGGCTGGGATCTGCGGCCCGTCTTCCGTGAGCACGGCCTCGACCGGTACGTGGGCGCGTACGTGCTGTCGTACGAGCACGGCATCCAGAAGCCGGACCCCCGGCTGTTCGCGACCGCCTGCGACGCGCTGGGCATGGCCCCCGAGGACACGCTGATGGTCGGGGACGACCGCCGCGCCGACGGGGGCGCGGCGGCGCTGGGCTGCGCGGTGCACTTCGTGGACCACCTGCCCGCGGCACGGCGCCCGGAGGGACTGCGGCCGGTGCTGGACCTGGTCGGCTGACCCGCGCACCTTCCCGGGAGCGCCCGTGGGCCCGAGGGCCGTCGATGTCGACCCGGAGGCCCAGGGGCGGCCCGGAGGGCCGGGGGCGGCCCCTCACGATCAGCTCTGATAGCCCTCGACCTGCGAAGACGGTCGTACGCGCGCCTCGTCCGGGTTCTCCCCGAACTCGGACTTCGCGCGCCGCTGGCGCAGCAGGTCCCAGCACTGGTCGAGTTCGCGCTCCAGTTGCCCGAGCCGTTCGTGTTCCGTGGCGCTGTCGATCTGCCCTGACGCGACGGCGTCGCGCAGCCGGCGCTCGTCGTCCACCATCGCCGTGATCTTGGCCAGGATCTGCTCTTGATCCATCTCCACCCGCCTCCTCGGCACTTTCGCCCACTCTAAGGAGGCCACGGCGGCTGTGCGACTCGCTCGGGAATCCTGCCCGCCGGGAATTTCCGCTCGCCCTGTGCCCGTCCGCCTGAGACGATCCCCCGCGTCGCCCCAGGCGGACGGCAGCCCGAAGCCTCCCCCGCGGTGAGTCATGGCCCGGACGCTCTGAGTATAGTTGGCTGGCAGCCAGTCAACACAGGAGTTCCAGCATGTCCCCGCGCAGCCCGTCGGTCAATGAAGAGTTGCGCCGGCGTTCCCGTGAGCGGCTGTTGCAGGCCGCGGTGGAGCTGGTGAACGAGCGCGGCTACGAGGCGACGACGCTCGGGGACATCGCGGATCGCGCGGGATCGGCGCGCGGACTGGTGTCGTACTACTTCCCCGGCAAACGCCAGCTCCTGCAGTCCGCCGTGCACCGGATGATGCACCGCACGCTGGAGGAGGGGCTGGAGCGCGAGCCGCGTACCGAGGACGGCCGGGAGCGGCTGGCGCGGGCCATCGACGCGATTCTGGGCCTGGCGCGGGACCGGCCCGTGCTGATGCGTCAGCACATGGCGGGCATATTGCTGGGCGAGGGGTTCGTGCAGTGTCCGGAGCAGCAGCGCCTCGCGCAGCTCCTGCGCGAGACCGTCGCCGAGTACGGCTCCCAGGACGCCGACACCGACTACCCGATGCTGCGGGCGGTGCTCATGGGCGCGGTGTACGCGGCCCTGGTGCCGGGTGTGCCGATGCCGGTCCCGAGGCTGCGGGCCGAGCTGTTCGAGCGCTACCACCTCGACTGGGAGATGGGTGTCCCGCCGGGCACCGAGGTGCCCGGCGGGACGTGCGAGAGCGATCTGTCACGGTTCTTCACGACCGGCCGACGACCGGACGATCAGTCGCCCGGCGATCAGTCGCCCGGCGATCAGTCGAAATAGTCCGGCTGTGTCTGGACGTTGAGCTCGCGCAGGTGGACCCGCTTGGCCGGATCGGTGCGCCGGTCGCTGAGCTTGAGGACGTCGAAGCCCTTGGCGATGTCGTTCGAGTAGATGTAGCCGTTGTAGTAGTACGCCGACCAGGAGCCGCCGACCGTGAGCTTGTCGGTGGTCAGCGGTCCGCGCTCGAAGTAGGCGATCTCCTTCGGGTTCGAGGAGTCGGTGAAGTCCCAGACGGAGACACCGCCCTGGTACCAGGCCTGGACCATGAGGTCCTTGCCCTTGACGGGGATCAGCGAGCCGTTGTGGGCCACGCAGTTCTCGGTGTCGGCCTGGTGGCGGGGGATCTTGAAGTAGTTCTTGAAGACGAGCTTGCGCTTGTCGCCCTTGCCGACGATGTCGTAGATGCCGTCGGCGCCGCGGTTCGGACCGATGGCCGCGTTGCAGGTGGCCGCCCCACCACCGCCCAACTCGTCGGTGAACACGACCTTGTTCGCCTTCTGGTTGAAGGTCGCTGAGTGCCAGAACGCGAAGTTGACGTTGTCCTCGACCTGGTCGATGACCTTCGGGTGCTCCGGGTCCTTGATGGAGAACAGGATGCCGTCACCCATGCAGGCACCGGCGGCCAGGTCCTTGGAGGGCAGGACCGTGATGTCGTGGCAGCCGGTGGTCTTGGAGACGCCCGGGTTGGTGGGCGCTCCCGGGTTGCCGCCGCCGTCCGGTCCCTCGCCCGGGAACAGCACCGGGAAGTTCACCACGGCGGCCTTCTCAAGGGCATTGCGCGGCACCTTGATGACCGAGATGCCGTCGTGCGGGGGCTGGCAGTCGGGGAAGGTGGCGCTCGGCGAGTACGAGGCGACGTAGATGTAGACGTTCTTGCGCTCGGGCACCAGCGTGTGGGTGTGCGAGCCGCAGGCGGTCTCCACGGCGGCGACGTACTTCGGGTTCGCCTTGTCGGTGATGTCGAAGACCTTCATGCCCTCCCACGAGGACTTCTCGGTCGCGGGCTGCGTGGTGCTGTTGCAGGAGTTGTCGCTGCGCGAGGAGTCGGTGGACAGGAAGAGCAGGTTGCCGGAGACGGAGACGTCGTTCTGCGAGCCCGGGCAGAGCACCTGCGCCACCGTCCTGGGCGCCTTCGGGTTGCTGATGTCGAAGATGCGGAAGCCGTCGTAGTTGCCGGCGAAGGCGTACTCGCCCTGGAAGGCGAGGTCGGAATTGGTGCCGGGCAGCGCGTCCTTGGGGATGTTGGTGAGGTGTTCGATGTTGTCGGAGTGGACGATCTCGTCCTGCCCGGGTATCTCGCCGTTCGCGATCGCCGTTCTGGTCTCGATGGCGTCACTGCGGGACACCTTCTCCGGAACGGCGGGGCCGTCCCCGGGATCGGGGGTCGCGGCCGCCGGGCCGGCCGTGAGCAGCGCGGCCAGGAGTCCGGCCGCGGCTGCGGCAACTCCCAGGCGTCTGTGCCGCGTTCGGGGATCGATCAACAGGGTCACTGCGTCCTCCCTTGTAGCCGTTCGCAGTTGAACGGTTCACGGACCCCAGAAGTATCGTCCGACCCATGCGCTGATCAACAGATGGCAACGCACTCGTAATGAAGGTTTTCGATCAGTAACGTTCACCGACGTGCTAGGACGGTCATGAAACACCCGTGAGGTGTCCGGCGATTCATGTGCCCCTGGAGGTCGATGTGTTGCTCCGTCGTACGTCCCGCGCGTCCCGTACGCCCCGCACACGCCGTGCGCTCCTGGGCGCGGCCTCGCTGACGGTCGCCGTGCTCGCGCTCGGAGGCTGCGACTCCGGCTCGGCTTCCGCGCCCAAGTCCGCCGGGACGAGCGGGCCTTCGGTGATCGCCCCCGGCAAGCCGGGCGAAGCGGCCGAGACACTCTCCGCCGCGGACGCCGCGAAGCAGCGCAATGAGGACGACTCCCCCAACGCGGCGGACCTCGCCTACGCGCGGATGATGATCGAACATCACACCCAGGCCCTGGAGATGACCGCACTCGCCCCCAAGCAGGCAGCGTCGGGTCAGGTGAAGCGGCTCGCGGCGCGGATCTCGGCCGCGCAGGGGCCGGAGATCACCACGATGAAGGGCTGGCTCACCGCCCACGACGGCGACAAGCGGGCAACGGAGCACCGGCACGAGGCGATGCCCGGCATGGCGACCGAGGCACAGCTGAGGGAGTTGCGCGCGGCGCGGGGCAAGGCCTTCGACACGCTCTTCCTGAAGCTGATGATCACACATCACGACGGGGCGATCGCCATGGCCACGGAGGTGAAGGCCCAGGGCAACAACATCCAGGTCGAGGAGATGGCCGACGACGTGATCGCCCAGCAGACGAGCGAGATCAGCAGGATGCGCGCGTTGCAGTGAGGCTCGGAGACACCTCTGACGACCGCCGGAACGATCACCACAAGTATTCATGTCATGACTTTCCGTGCGGATGAACCCGTACGCGTATGCCGCGCGCCGCACCCTGTCAGCGGAGCGTCGGTGGTGCGATGCTGGAGCCATCAGCGATCTCCTCGAGCTGTTCGGGTTTCGGATTGGGAGTTCCGCCGTGCTGTATGTCGCCGTCGTCGGCTCGGGGCCCAGCGGGGTCTACACCGCCCAGAGCCTCGTCCAGAGCGGGCTGTCCGAGGTCCGGGTGGACGTCCTGGACCGGCTGCCGTGCCCGTACGGCCTGGTGCGCTACGGCGTGGCGCCGGACCACGAGAAGATCAAGTCGCTGCAGAACAATCTGCGGGCGGTCCTGGAGGACGAGCGGGTGCGGTTCCTGGGCGGTGTCCAGGTCGGCCCGGGCGGGGTGCCCGTGACCCGGCTGCGGGAGCTGTACCACGCGGTGGTCTACTGCGTGGGCGCCGCCACCGACCGCCATCTCGGAGTGCCGGGCGAGGAGCTGTCGGGCAGCTGGTCGGCGACCGAGTTCGTGTCCTGGTACAGCGCGCACCCCGACTCCGCCACCGACGGCTTCGTGCTCGGCGCGCGCTCGGCGGTGGTCGTCGGCGTCGGAAACGTCGCCGTGGACGTGACCCGGATGCTGGCCCGCGGCGCGTCCGAGCTGAGCCCCACGGACGTGCCGCAGGGGGCGCTGAGCGCGCTGGCCGCGAGCAAGGTGACCGAGATCAGCATGATCGGGCGGCGCGGTCCCTCGCAGGCCCGGTTCACCACCAAGGAACTGCGCGAGCTCGGCTCGCTGCCGGACACCGAAGTCGTGGTGGATCCCGAGGAGTTGGCGCTCGATCCGCAGTACGCCGACCCGTCGGACCTGCCCCCCGCGCAGCGCCGCAATGTGGAGGTGCTGCGGGGGTGGGCCGCCGCGCCGGCGCAGGACCGGGCCCGCCGGATCCGGCTGCGCTTCTTCCTGCGCCCGGTCGAAATGCTTCCCGACGAGGGCGACGGCACCCGGGTGGGCGCGGTGCGCTTCGAGCGCACGGCGCCCGACGGGCACGGCGGGGTGACGGGCACGGGACGGTACGAGGACATCGAGGCGCAGTTGGTGCTGCGCTCGGTCGGCTATCGGGGCGTCCCGCTCGAAGGACTGCCCTTCGACACGGACCACGGCACGGTGCCGCACCGCGTGGGCCGGGTGCTGCGGGACGGCGTGGTCGCGCCGGGCGAGTACGTGGCGGGCTGGATCAAGCGGGGCCCGACCGGTGTCATCGGCACCAACCGGCCGTGCGCCAAGGAGACGGTGACCTCGCTCGTCGAGGACGCTCCCGAACTCATGCGACGGGAACTGGCCGAGGATCCCCTCGCGGCGCTGCGGGCGGCCGGGGCGACACCGGTTCCGTGGGCCGGATGGGAGGCGATCGAGCGGGCGGAGGCGGAGCTCGGGGCCTCGCTCGGACGGGGTGTGGTCAAGCTGCCCGACTGGACGTCGCTGCTGGCGGCGGCGCGGACGGCGACTTCGCACTAGAGCGTCTCCGGCGGGGTCGGGCGCGACTCGGTGGGCATGACACATAGCGGCAACGGGCCGGAAATCAACAAACTGTTCAAGCCCCTTACCGTCTCGTGCTGTTCGGACGTTGCTCGCGTCGTCCGGCCGTCCCCGTCCCCACCCGCCGCTCCTGGAGTGCCCATGGCGACCACCGCACCCGCGCATCCCGTGCATCCCGTCGACGAGGTCCCACCCGTACGCCACCTGGCCGCCTTCGGGCTCCAGCACGTGCTCGCGATGTACGCGGGCGCGGTGGCCGTGCCGCTGATCGTGGGCGGGGCGATGAAGCTCTCGCCCGCCGACCTCGCGTATCTGATCACCGCGGACCTGCTGCTGTGCGGTATCGCGACCCTCATCCAGTGCGTGGGCTTCTGGCGGTTCGGTGTACGACTGCCGATCATGCAGGGCTGCACCTTCGCGGCGGTCTCGCCGATGGTCCTGATCGGGACGACGGGCGGCGGACTGCCCGCGATCTACGGCTCGGTGATCGTCGCGGGACTCGCGATCGTGTTGCTGGCGCCGGTCTTCGGCAGGCTGCTGCGCTTCTTCCCGCCACTGGTCACGGGCACCGTCATCCTGATCATCGGGGTCTCACTGCTGCCGGTCGCGGGCAACTGGGCGGCGGGCGGAGTGGGCACGAAGGACTTCGGGGAACCGAAGAACCTGGCGCTCGCGGGCTTCGTCCTGGCCGTGGTGCTGGCTGTGCAACGGTTCGCGCCGCCCTTCCTGGCCCGGATCGCGGTGCTGGTCGGCATCGCGGTGGGCCTCGCCGTGGCGGTGCCGTTCGGGTTCACGGACTTCGGCGGGGTCGGGGACGCCGACTGGGTCGGGATCAGCACGCCGTTCCACTTCGGCAGGCCCACGTTCCACGCCTCCGCGATCGTGTCGATGCTGGTCGTGGCGCTGGTGACGATGACGGAGACGACCGGTGACCTCATCGCGGTCGGCGAGATGACCGACCGGAAGGTCGAGCCGCGCACGCTGGCCGACGGTCTGCGCGCCGACGGTCTCTCCACGGTGCTCGGCGGTGTGTTCAACACCTTCCCCTACACGGCGTTCGCGCAGAACGTGGGTCTGGTCGGCATGACCCGGGTGCGCAGCCGCTGGGTGGTGGCGACCGCGGGCGGCATCCTCGTCCTGCTCGGTCTGCTGCCCAAGCTGGGCGCGGTGGTCGCGGCGGTGCCGGCGCCGGTCCTTGGCGGCGCGGGTCTGGTGATGTTCGGAACGGTCGCCGCGAGCGGGCTGCGGACGCTGGCCGAGGTGGACTTCAAGGGCAACAACAACCTGACGGTGGTGGCCGTCTCGGTCGCCGTGGGCATGCTCCCCGTCGGCGTGCCGACGATCTACGCGAAGTTTCCCGACTGGTTCCAGACGGTGATGAACAGCGGGATCAGCGCCGGGTGCCTGACGGCGATCGTCCTGAACCTGCTCTTCAACCACCTGCCGGGGAAGGCGGGTTCGGCCGGGTCCGCCGCCGAACCGAAGGCCGCCTCGGTCTGATCCCCACCGGTCACCCAGCCGGTCACCCAGCCGTTCGCCGAGGTTCACCGAGCCGCTCGCCCTGCCGCTCGATCGCGGCGAGGACGCTGTCGAGGAACCCGGGGAACAGCGCGTCCAGGTCGGCTCCGCGCAGGGCGTTCATCTTGGCCGTTCCCCGGTAGACCTGCCGGATCACCCCGCTCTCACGGAGCACCCGGAAGTGGTGCGTGGTGGTGGACTTGGTGACCGGCAGGTCGAAGTGCGAACAGGAGAGCTCGTCGCCGACGGCGGCGAGCTCGCGCACGATCCGCAGCCGCATGGGGTCGGAGAGCGCGTGCAGCACCGACTCCAGGCGGATCTCCGCACGCACGGGGTGCGGCAGGTCACGGCTGCTGCCGGCGGGGTCGGCGGTCGTCACGGTGGCTCCACTTCGTCCAGGAACCTCATCTTCGTCCAGGAACCTCAGTCTACGAGGATTGTTCGACCTCTCTCGTAGTTTGACACATGCCGTACTACGATGCCTATCGTACGAGGAGCAGCTCGGCACCCTCGACGAACGGAGACCGCCGTGAGCACGCTCTTCGAACCCTTGACCCTGCGCGAGGTGACCATCCCGAACCGGGTGTGGATGCCCCCGATGTGCCAGTACTCGGCCGCGCCGGAGGGACCCTCGACGGGCGCGCCGAACGACTGGCACTTCGCCCACTACGCCGCCCGCGCCACCGGCGGCACGGGGCTGATCGTCGTCGAGGCCACCGCCGTCTCCCCCGAGGGCCGGATCAGCCCCTACGACCTGGGCATCTGGAACGACACCCAGGTCGAGGCCTTCCGCAGGATCACGCGCTTCCTCCGGAGCCAGGGCACCGTGCCCGCAATCCAGCTCGCGCACAGCGGGCGCAAGGCCTCCACCGACCGTCCCTGGAAGGGCGGCGCGCCGGTCGGCGAGGACGCGTACGGCTGGCCGCCGCTCGCTCCGAGCGCGCTGGCCTTCGACGAGCGGCACCCGGTGCCGACCGAGCTGACCGTGGCCGGGATCCGGGAGATCGTGGGCCAGTTCGCGGACGCGGCGCGGCGCGCCCTGGACGCCGGTTTCGAGATCGCCGAGATCCACGGCGCCCACGGATACCTCGTCAACGAGTTCCTCTCCCCTCACTCCAACCGCCGCACCGACGCGTACGGCGGCTCGTACGAGAACCGTGTCCGCTTCGCCCTCGAGGTCGTGGACGCCGTGCGGGAGGTGTGGCCCGACGACAAGCCGCTTTTCTTCCGGATCTCCGCCACCGACTGGCTGGAGGAGGGCGGCTGGAGCGCCGACGACACCGTCCGCTTCGCGGGCGAGCTGCGCGCGCACGGCATCGACCTGCTCGACGTCTCCACCGGCGGCAACGTCTCGGGCGTACGCATTCCGGTCGGGCCGGGTTACCAAGTCCCTTTCGCCGCCCGGGTCAAGGCGGAGACCTCGCTGCCCGTCGCCGCCGTCGGTCTCATCACCGACGCCGAGCAGGTCGCGAAGATCCTCGCCAACGACGAGGCCGACGCCGTGCTGCTGGGACGCGAGCTGTTGCGCAACCCCTCGTTCGCACGCCTGGCGGCCCGTGAACTGGGCGCGGAGGTCCAGGTCCACGTCCCCGACCAGTACCACCGCTCCGTGTAGCGGTACCGCCACCCCGCGGTACCACCACCCCGCGCGGCCGTCCCGGGAGCGCGCCCTAGCGTGCCGCGTTCCGGTGCAACCGTCGTAGGACCAGAGCCAGTTGGAGGCGGAGCCGGCCGTGCGGGTCGTGGACCGGCCAGTCGAGCCAGTGCTCGGCCTGGACGAGGCGGTCCTGGAGTGTGGAGTGGTGCACGTTCAGCTCCGCCGCGGCGGCGCGCAGACTCGTGCTGAAGGCGACCGCGTTCAGCGTGCTCGCCGCCCAGGGGGCCGTCGCGACGGCGTGTTCGAGGGCGCGGACGTCGGGGGCGGGTTCCGTGGTCGGGCCGACCGTGTCCGCGAGCAACGCGAGGCCGCCCAGCTCGTCCGCGTACACCGTGCGGGGGCCGGGGTCCTGGTCGGTGCCCTCCGCGGTGAACCGCAGGGCGGTACGGGCGGCGACCCACGAGGCCGGCAGGTCCCGTACGGGCACCGCGGGGCCGATGCCCGCGCGACGGCCACCGGTGGTGGGCGTGCTGTCGCCGGTGGCGGGCACCGCTTCGACGAGCGGGCCGCCCTCGGCGGTCGCCACCACGCGGGCGGCGGCCACGTCCCGCAGGCCGAGCCGG
>LRTP01000372.1 GCA_001550305.1 Streptomyces diastatochromogenes | reverse complement strand
TCGACCTGCTCGAACGCCTGCGCGCCGAGGGCCCGGTCGGTCCGGCGGTGACCGTGCGGGCCACGCTGACCCGGGCGCAGGCCGCACTGGAGGCGGGTGATTCCGCCGCCGCGGGCAAGCTCGTGGGCCAGGCGCTCCTGGAGGCCCGGCGCGAGCGGCTGCGGCGGCCCTTCCTCGAGGCCGGTCCGTGGATCCGACGTCTCCTGGGCACGGCGCCGCTGCAGCCACTGGCCGCGGGCTGGTTGACGACCGGCGACGCGCCCCGGCTCGAAACGCCGGTACCGCTCGTCGTGCAGGAATTGAGCGAACGCGAACGCGACGTTCTGCGGCGACTGGCCCAGATGATGTCGACGGAGGAGATCGCGGCCGACCTCTGCGTGTCGGTGAACACGGTCAAGACCCACCTCAAGAGCGTCTACCGGAAGCTGGCGGTGAACCGGCGCAACGAAGCGGTGCGCCGGGCGCGCGAGCTGCGGCTGCTGTGAACCCGTACCGGTGACCACCCTCGCCCGTCACGGGTGAGGCGCGGGACGAGCCGTTCGGATGCGATGGGAGTGGCCGGCACCACGCACCTCCCGACCGGGCGGTGAGTGGCGGTACCACGCACCATGCACCTCCCGACCGGGCGGGGCGCCCGGAGCATCCCGAATCCGGCGATGCGGCCGATGTCCCTCGTTCCGGTGCGCCGAACCGGAGAGAAGGCCTTGATGTCGCGGACCGAACCCGCCGTACCCTCAGCGGCCGACGCCGACCACCGGGCGCAGGCCGACTACACCGGTGGTGTCTACGGGTCCATGCTCGCCGCGTCGGTGGTGATCGGCACCGGCACGCTGGGTTCCTTCCCCCACCTGGAGCTGGCGGTGTTGCTGTTGGGCACCGGAGTGGCGTTCTGGATCGCGCACGTGCACGCCCAGCTGTTCGGGGCGCGGCTGGCCCGGCAGGCCCTGGACCGGAGGACCGTCGTCGAGGTGTGCCGCGCGGAGTGGCCGATCGTCAAGGCCGCCGTGCCGCCGACCGTGGCCGTGGCCGTCAGCCCGCTCCTGGGCCTCGACCTCCAAGGCACCTTCTGGCTGGCGCTCGCCGTCGCCGTGGCCGGGCAGGTGGGCTGGTCGGCGGCAGCGGCACGCCACGCGGGCGCCTCCTGGTGCCTCACGGCCGTCACGGCCTCGATCAATCTGCTGCTCGGTCTGCTGATCATCTCGTTCAAGCTCGTCCTGACGCATTGAAAGGTCGTTCCGAGGCCATGCGCTACGAGATCCGTGTCGAGGGGCACATGACGGAGACACTGACCAAGGCGTTTCCCGAGATGGATCACGTGGTGATGTCCGGTCAGACCGTCCTGTTCGGCCCCGTTGTCGACGAGGCGCACCTGTACGGGCTGCTGGCCCGCTGCCAGTCGCTGGGGCTGCACGTCATAGAGATGCGCCGGCTGCCGGAGTGACCCGGCGTGCGCCGTCCCGGGGGCAGGGACGATCACCCGCCGGGGGTGACCCGGCGGCGGGCGGCGCGCGAGACGCTGACCCGGTGAAGTCCCCGCACACCGTCCCGTCGGCGGTCCGGCGACGACCCGTTCGACCGCGTCAGGACTCGACCGCGTGAGGAGGAGCCATGACCGAATCGCGTGGTCCGGCGCCGCGTACCGAGCCCGGGCCCAGGCCCGAAGAGGCGGTCTCCCCGCCACCCGCCGACGCCGAGGAACTGCTGGCGGGACTCGGCCGCTCATGGACCTGGATCCTGGGTTCGGCGATCACGACGCTGGTGCCGGGCGTCCTGGTGCTGGTGTGGCCGGACGAGACCCTGCACATCCTGGCGGTGCTCATCGGTCTCTATCTGGTCGTGACCGGGGGGTTCCGCTTCGTGGCGGTCTTCGGCCGCGAGGAGCACGGCGAGCGGATTCCCGGGCTCCTGCTCTCGATACTGTTCGTCCTGGCCGGGGTGCTGTGCCTGAGGAACCCGCTGCAGACCATCGCCGCGCTCTCGCTGATCGTCGGCGTCGTCTGGCTCGCGTCCGGCATGCTGACCGCCTACACGGCCATCGCCATGAAGGCCCTCCCGCACCGTGGCGTCGTCTTCTGCGCCGCGGCGCTCGGCATCGTCGCGGGAGTCGTGGTGCTCGCCCTGCCCACCGAGTCCGCCCGCGCCCTGACCCGGCTGCTCGGCCTGTGGCTCGTCCTGCTCGGCGTGATCGAACTCGTCCTCGCCTTCGCCTGGCGGGCCGCACTGCGCCGCGCACGCGCCGCGGACCCGTACGGCTCGGCCCGGTAGACCTGAGACTCCGCGGGGAGAGGTTCACCCGTCCCGGGTGAGGCCGGACGAACCTTGCCGTGCGCATGCTGAATCGGGAGGGACGACTGCCGGGCCAACGCCCGGGATGGAGGAGCGACATGAGCACACAGATGTACCTCGCCTACGACTACCCGCTGCTGAGCGTCTTCTGGAGCATGCTCTGGTTCTTCCTGTGGATCATGTGGTTCATCCTGCTCTTCCGGATCATCATCGACATCTTCCGTGACGACGAACTGGGTGGTTGGGCCAAGGCCGGCTGGCTCCTGTTCGTCATCCTCCTGCCCTTCCTGGGTGTCCTCGTCTATGTGATCGCCCGCGGCAAGAACATGGGTCGCCGAGAGGTGAATCAGGCCCGCGCGCAGCAGGAGGCCTTCGACTCCTACATCCGGCAGGCGGCCGGCACCGGAACCAGCAGCGTCGACGAACTCGCCAAGCTGTCCGAGATCCGCGCCCGTGGCGACATCACGGACGAGGAGTTCCGCAGGGCGAAGGAACTCGTCCTGAGCGGTCAGGGCCCGTCCAGCGGCTCGGGCACCGCCACCCCCGGCCAGTGAGCGCCGGACGAGGCGACGCTGGGCAACGACGAGGCGACGCAGGGCAGCACGATGTCACCAGGTAGCACGATGACGGCGGGATCGCTCACAGGTGGAGGGTGAACCAGGTGGTCTTGCCGTCGTCGGTGGGTCGTACGCCCCAGTCGTCGGCGAGCGCGCGGACGAGGATCAGTCCTCGCCCGGATTCGTCGTCCTCGGCCGCGAAGCGGGGTTGGGGCAACTGCGGGCTGTGGTCGCCGACTTCGACCGTCAGGTCCAAGGCCGTCCGGCACACGTGCAGTCCGATGGGGCCCTGGGCGTGCTGAACGGCGTTGGTGAGGACTTCTGAGAGCAGCAGCCGCGCGTCGTCGGCCTTGGTGGTGCAGCCCCACGAGGTGAGGGCCTTGCTGAGGAAGGCTCGGCCCTCGGGGACCGAGTCGGGGACCGCCGGGAGGTCGAGGGCGACGGCGGCGAGCGGTGCGTCGGGCAGCCGAGTCAGCAGCAGGGTGACATCGTCGTTGTGGCCCTCGGCGTCGGGCAGCAAGGTGGTCAGGACGTGGTCGGCGGCCGCTTCCAGGTCGGGGGCGGTGGTGAACAGGTCGCTCAGCGTGCTGGTGAGCTGGTAGAGCTGGTCCTCGATGTCGCTGCCGGGGGTTTCGATCAGTCCGTCGGTGTAGAGCACGAGGGTGGCGCCGGGCGGGATGACGGCGCTGCACTGCTGGTAGAGGACATCACCCACGCCGAGGGGCGCGTTGACGGGCGCGGGCAGCGCACGGGCGCCCTCGCCCGGGGTGGCCACCAGGGTGGGCAGATGTCCGGCGGAGCAGATCGTCACCGCGCCCGCGTCGGCCGCGATCACCAGGTAGCAGCAGGTGACCAGTTGGTCCGGGACGTCGAGGTCGGCGACGGCCGCGTCGAGGGCCTGCATGAGCTGCCGGGGCTGCATACCGGTCTTGGCCAGGGCATGTGCGGCGGAACGCAACTGGCCCATGACGGCGGCGGCTTCCAGCCCGCGTCCCATCACGTCGCCGATCAGGATGCCGACGCGGCCGGCGCCCAGCGGGACCAGGTCGAACCAGTCGCCGCCCACCCCGGCCCCCTGGGTGGCGGGCCGGTAGCGGCTGGCGGTCGTGAGCCCTGGGATGGCGGGCGGAGTGCCCATCAGACTGCGCTGCAGGGTCAGGGCGATGTGCCGCTGTTGTTCGTACAGGACGGTCAGCTCGGCTTCGGCCCGCTTGCGATCGCTGATGTCGCGGACGATGGCACAGGCGCCGATGACCTCGCCGTCGCGGGAACGGGTCGGCCACAAGGTGATGTCGACGTCGAGGAGATCGCCGTGACGGGTGACCCGCAGTGTCTCGAAGTGCTCGACCCTCTCCCCGTTGCGCAACCGGTCCATCAGGAGGTCGATCTCGGGGCCGTGGTCGGGCGGGGCCAGCAGGGACACGTGGCGGCCCATGACCTGGGCGCGTGAGTACCCGTAGAGGCGCTGGGCGGCGGCGTTCCAGTAGGTGATGTGCCCGTCGAGGGTCTTGGCGAGGATCGCGTCCTGGGAGGACTCGACGAGCGCGGCCAGCTCGTTGATGCGTTCCTCGGCTGCCTTGCGGTCGCTGACGTCGCGGACGGCGGCGGAGACGAGGAGGCCGTCGGTGGTCTCCAGGGGGCTGAGGCTGATCTCGACGGGGAACTCGGTGCCGTCCTTGCGCAGGCCGTGGAGTTCGAGTCCGGCGCCCATGGGGCGCACCTGGCGGTTGTTGGTGTATCCGGTCCGGTGCGCGGTGTGGTGGGTTCGGAAGCGGTCGGGTACGAGCAAGTCCACTGTTCGGCCGAGGAGTTCCTCGCGGCCGTAGCCGAAGAGCGCTTCCGTCTGGGCGTTGACGAGTGCGATCGTCCCGGTGTCGTCCACGATGATCATGGCGTCGGGTGCCGCTTCCAGGAGCCCCCGAAACCTGTCCTCGGCGCCTCCCGAACGGGCACCGCGCTCCCCGGCACACGATGTCGACGCCGCCGTGCAGCCGGACGCCGAGTCCGGTGCGACCGAAGCCGAACTGATCGTTTCTCCCACGTTCGCCCCCCACAGACCCTCCGCATGGGGTCCTTCGGGCCATCTCAGCGCACCTGGGTCACGATCACTCGGGCATGTCTCATTCTGGCCGCACCGCGGTCGATCGTGTCTGCGGTGAGCGCGGGCTTCGTCCGTCTGCCGACATGTTCGGTCGCGGTTACGTGCGCTCGTGCTGGATGTCGATCTCCGCCCAGATGGACTTCCCTCCGGGCAGGTGGCGCGTGCCCCAACGCTCGGCGAACTGGGCCACGAGCAACAACCCGCGCCCGCCCTCGTCGAAGGTGCGGGCCCGCCGCATGTGCGGGGCGGTACTGCTGCCGTCGGAGACCTCGCAGATCAGCACGGTGTCCTGGATCAGGCGTAGCTGAATGGGAGGGCCGCCGTAGCGGATCGCGTTGGTGACCAACTCGCTCACCACCAACTCCGCGGTGAAGGAGACCTCCTGCAGTCCCCACTTCGCCAGGCGACGGGAGACCTCGCCACGCGCGCCCGCCACGGCGGCCGGGTCGGCAGGCAGGTCCCAGGTGGCGACCCGGCCCGAGTCGAGGGTGCGCGTGCGGGCGACGAGCAGGGCGACGTCGTCCGACGGCTGCGCGGGGAGCAGGGTCTGGACCAGGTCGTCGCAGAGGGCCTCCAGCGAGTGAGCGGGCCGCTCCAGGCGCCGGCGCAGCAGCGCCATGCCCTTGCCGAGGTCGTGTTCGGGGACCTCGACGAGGCCGTCCGTGTACAGCGCGAGCAGACTGCCACGGGGCACCTCCCATTCGACGGCTTCGAAAGGCAGCCCGCCCACTCCGAGCGGAGGGCCGACCGGCAGGTCGACGAACTCCGCCGTGCCGTCGGGCGTGACCACGGCGGGCGGGGGATGGCCCGCCCCGGCGGCCGTGCAGCGGCGCGTGACCGGGTCGTAGACCAGGTACAGACAGGTGGCGATGACATCGGTGAAGTTGTCGAGCTCCGGGTCCTCCGTGCCCGTGCCCTCCTCCGCCCGGAGATGGGTGACCAGGTCGTCCAGATGGACGAGGAGCTCCTCGGGAGGCAGGTCGACGTCCGCGAGGGTGCGTACCGCGGTCCGCAGGCGGCCCATGGTGGCGGAGGCGTGCAGACCGTGGCCGACCACGTCTCCGACGACCAGGGCGACCCGGGCCCCCGACAGGGGGATCACGTCGAACCAGTCGCCGCCCAGCCCGGCCCGGGAGCGAGCCGGCAGGTAGCGATGCGCCACCTCCACGGCCTCCTGGGCGGCGATCCGCTGCGGAAGCAGACTTCGTTGCAGGGCCAGGGCGGTGGTCCGCTCCAGGGTGTATCGGCGGGCGTTGTCCACGGCCACGGCGGCGCGTGCGGCGATCTCCTCCGCGAGAAGCAGATCGTCTTCGTTGAAGGGGTCCTGGCGCTGGTGACGGACGAGTACGGCCACGCCGAGCGTGATGCCGCGGGCACGGAGCGGGATGACCATGAGCGAGTGCATTCCGAAGGTGCGGACCTTCACCGCGCGCTCGGGGTCGGCCGTCCGCCAGCTCTCGACGGCTTCGTCCAGGGTGCTGTGCAGCGAGGAATGCCCGGTGAGAAGGCAGTTGGCGGGCGGCGAGGAATCCGGGTAGTAGTCGACATCTCCCGGCTGGACCAACGACTCGGGGACGCCGGGAAGGACGGACTGCTGCGCGGCGCGGCGCAGACCGACGGAGCCCTCGACCGGGGGCCTGGGCTCGATACCGCGGAACAGCGAGTCCAACAGGTCGATACTGATGAAGTCGGCGAGCCGGCCCACCGCGACGTCGGCCATCTCCTGAGCGGTACGCGTCACGTCGAGAGTGCTGCCCACCTGTGCGCTGACGTCGTTCAGCAGGGCGAGCCGTTCCCGGGCCCGGTGCTGCTCGGTGTCGTCGAGCGCGACGACCTGTACGTGTCGCACCTCTCCTGTGGGGTTCCTGACGGGGGACACGGTGATGGCCCAGAACCTTCCGTGGGCTCCGGGCCGGGGTGGGCCATGTACGTGAAAGAGCTCCGGTTCCCCCGTCTTGAACACCCGGCGCATCCCCTCTTCGACCGTGGTGCAGATATGGGGCGGCAGGATGTCGGTGACACGCCGACCGCGCATCTGCCGCTCCGTGAGCCCCAGTTGGCGGGTCGCGCCGGCGCTGCCCCGCAGGGCCCGCAAATCGGAGTCGTAGATCATCACAGGAAGGTGGCTCTGCGCGAAGGCTTCCTCCGTCGTCGCCTCGTCCGCGGCCGGGTGTGGCTTCTGACCCGTACGCGGCCGGCGCGGCGGCGTGGCCACGATGAGCCATTGCGGGTTGCCCTCACGGTCGAGCGACGGGTACGCCCGCAGATCGGCTTCCGTGTGATGGCCGTCGCGGTGCCGCAGCGGGGTCGTCCCGCTGCGTCGCTCAAGTAGCGCGGAGAAGTCCACCGGGGCGTCGGCGTCGCAGCCGAACAGGCGCGCCGCGGGACGCCCCACGACGTCGTGGTACGGGTATCCGAGCAACCGCTGCGCGCCGATACTCCACCCCGTCACGGTCCCCCGCGCGTCGACGACCGCCGTGGCCGAGGTGACCGGGTTCGGAAGCTGACCGAGGCCGTTTCCCAGGGGGCCGGCATTCTCCATGTCCCATCATCGCCCATCCTGTCCCCCGGGAACTCTCGGATTCTGGGGAGACAAAGCAGAGGCCGCAGGTCGGCGGAACGTCGCATCCCGTCGCGTCGGTTCCTTCCCCTACTTGTATCTCTCCTTGAGCGCACACGCAGGTCGGCGTCCAGTCCCCCGCGCGCCGGAAGGCTCGGAGGTGCTGCCGCACCGCGCCGGTCAAGGCGACAGTTGGGTGTGGCGCGGTGACTCGGCGTACAGGCCTTCGGAGGTGTCGTCCGTCCGGTGGCTCAGCTGTTCGGTGACGTCCACGACTCCGTCCACGCCTTGGCACATCCGTACGGCGACGGGGATGAGGGATTTCCGTTCGACGCTTCCCGTCAAGGAGACCCGGCCGTCCACGACCCGCACGGTCACCGAGTCGGGCGCGATGCCCAGGGTGCGGACCAGCACGTCCCCGGAGATCTCCTCACGAATGGCACTGTCACCGCGCAGGAACACGCGCAGCAGGTCGGCGCGGCTGACCAGCCCGACCAGCCGGTCCGCTTCGTCCACCACCGGCAGCCGCTTGACGCGGTGGCGCTCCATCACCTGCGCGGCCTCCACCACCGTCCACTGCGGCCGGGCCGTGATGGCCGGGCTGTTCATGAGCCCTCGGGCGGTGGTCGCCTCCTGCTTGGTCCGGTCGGCGGGGCGCGGGTGCAGGACCGGCAGTAGTCCTGCGGGGTCCAGCTGACCCGCCTCCTTGCGCAGCAGATCCGCCTCGGACACCACGCCCACGGGCCGGTCGTCGGCGTCCACGACCGGTATCGCCGTGATGTCGTACTCGGCCAGCAGTTTGGCGATGTCCTTGAACCCGGCGTCCTCCCGCACTCGTACGACCGAAGTGGTCATCAGATCGCTCACCATCCGGTGCCGCATGACTTCCGCCTCCTTCGTCACGTGCGTTCCCCTCCACTGTGCGGTGTTCTCGGCCGTCGCCCCCATGGGCCGGTCGGCCCCGGCCACGGCCGACCGGCCCGGGGGAGAGGCGATTTCGTCCTCGGTCAGTACCGGTCTTCCTGAGGGACGGCGCCGTCGAGTTCGAGGAAGAGCCGCGGTGTGCGACGGGGCGTGGGAGGCCCTTCCGGGCCGTAGCCGAATCGGATGAGCATCTGCACATGGTCGAAGGGGGATGTCGCGGGGCGCAGGTCGTCGCGGAGGTCGGTCCACTCCAGAGCCTGGTGCAGGAGGGAGGTGCGCAGACCGTGGGCCGTGGCGACGAGCAGGACGTATTCAAGCGCCTGTCCGGCCCGGAGCCAGTCGGTGCGCCGGTCGTGGCCGGTGCGGAGCGACGCGAGCGCGGGTGTCCGTTCGAAGGGCCGGGCCGGCAGTTGGTCAAGGGTTCGCCGTGCGCTGAAATCACGCATGGGGAGCTGCTCGAAGGTGTCCTGCGGCCCCAGTGCCGCGGAGGGGATGCCCGTGTCTTCGGCCCCGTCGCGGCTCGACCAGCGGCGGCTTTCGGCACTGCGTGCCGGGTCGGCGTGGTTGCGGCGCTCCGCTTCGGTGGTGATCCGCAGCAGCCGCGCCGTCTCACGCGGGCCGGTGACGGCGAGCGTGGCGCCTTCGGCCCGGGCGGCTTCGGCGAGTTCGTGGCGAACGGACACGGGAACGGGCTGGACGCCGAAGGGGAAGCGGCTGCTGTGCCGGTGCCAGATGGCCTCGTACAGGTCGTCGCCGTGGAGTGTGCGGGTGCTGGTGCGCCCAGTGATGTGCACCGAGGCGAGCAGATCTGGGTGGCGGGGATCAGGGAGCAGCCGAGTGACCGGCTTCCAACCGAAGTGGCTCACCGCGATCCGCAGGTTGAACAGGGCCGCGCCGGCGGCGATGTGCAGGGCCCGGCCGTGCGGATCCTCGTGCGGAAGTCCCCGCCCGACGTCGGCGTGGATCTCCACGGTGGTCGATTCGGTGTCGAGGCGGAAGCGCCAGGGCTGCGTGTTGTGCATCGAGGGCGCGGCGACAGCCGCAGCGATCAGTTTCTCCAACACCGACGAGTCCAGATACGTGCCGGACATGAGGGCCTCCTCCCGGACGAGGCGAGCTGCGGGGCTTGCGATGTTCTGAGCCTGCTGCCGTCGGCGGAGCGGGGCGAAGGGGCCGTCCGGCCCCAACCTGAGGCTGTGTGGGTACCGGCATTGGGCAGCGGTGCCGGGTGATCCTCTGCGGACCGGAGGTTGGCCTGCTGGTCCCGGTGGGGTGCCTGGTCGGCCCAGCCGTGGTCGGGTCCGGCTGCGCCACGCTGGAAGCAGCCGACAAGCGAGGGAGGAAGAAAGGAGCGGGATGATCGGGCGGCTGCCGGTGCCCGATCTGTTTGGCCGGGTCGAAGCCGGACTTCCCGCCGTGCACCCGATTCCGGGGCTGCACGGCATTCGTCTCACGCGGCACCTCACGGACGGACCGTATGTGCCGCGGGCCGGGGCGAAGGACGACGAGGCTGTCGCGGGGTACAGGGGCGGTGTCCTTACCGTCAGCGTTCCGGTGCCGGAGACGAAGACTGGTAGCGGGACGATCTCCGTGCATCACGTGTGAACACCGGCTCACCATGCGCGGTCGGGAGACTCTCAGGACCGCGCACACCACTGCCCGGGGTCGGCACGGCACCCGTCACCCGCCCTCCTGGGCCCCTTCCGAGTCCTCCCGTCCCCGAGTCGTCCAGCCGCGAGGGCCGACCGGCCCTCGCGGCTGGACGCCCGTCGGGCGATGCTGAAGGGGGTGACGAAGGGAGCCCCATGTCCGAGCGCCCGGATGCTGCCGCCGGGGAAGACCGACGCGGTCTCGTGCGGCGGGTGGCTCCAGGACTCGCCGTACTGGCCGGCTACCACCGTTCGTGGCTGCGCGGCGACCTACTCGCCGGTGTGACCGTCGCGGCCTATCTCGTTCCGCAGGTCATGGCCTATGCGGGCCTCGCGGGACTCCCGCCGGTCGCGGGATTGTGGGCGATCCTTCCCGCCCTGCTGCTGTATTCCCTGCTGGGTTCGTCACGACTGCTGTCCGTCGGGCCCGAGTCGACCACCGCACTGATGACCGCCACCGTGGTGGGGCCACTCGCCGCGGGCGCCCCGGACCGGTACGCCGAGCTCGCCGCCGGGCTCGCGGTCGTGGTCGGGGCGATGTTCCTGGTGGCGTGGGTGGCGCGACTGGGCTTCCTCGCCGACCTTTTGTCACGGCCGATCCTGGTCGGCTACCTCACGGGCGTGGCGCTCATCATCATCGTCGACCAGCTCCCCAAACTGACCGGTGTCCGCACCTCGGGATCCGAGTTCTTTCCTCAGCTGCTCTCCTTCGTGAGGAACCTGGGAGAGGCCCATCCCGCCACGGTGATCTTCTCCGCGGCGGCGATCTCCTTCCTCTTCGCGGTCGCGCGGTTCTTCCCCCGTATCCCGGGCCCTTTGCTGGCCCTGGTGCTCGGCACGGCGGCCGTCGCGGTCTTCGGCCTGGAGGACCACGGCATCGCCGTCATCGGCGCGGTACCGGCCGGGCTGCCACGCCCTGGCCTGCCGACGCCGGGCGACCTGCCGCAACTGGTACTGCCGGCGATCGGCGTGCTCCTGGTCGGTTACACCGACGTCATCCTCACCGCGCGCGCCTTCGCGTCTCGCGGCGACGAACTCGACCCCAACCAGGAACTGTCGGCTCTGGGGGCCGCGAACCTGGGCGCGGGCGTGCTGCACGGCTTCCCGGTGAGCAGCAGCGCCAGTCGTACCGCGCTCGCGCACTCGGCAGGTGGCCGCAGCCAGGCCTACTCGCTCGTCGCGGGCGCGGTGGTCCTCGCCGTGCTGCTGTTCCTCAGCCCGCTCCTCGCGCACACGCCGTCGACCGTGCTGGGAGCCCTGGTCGTCTATGCCGGGGTCCGCATGATGGATCTGGCCGGGTTCCGGCGGCTGGCCGCCTTCCGGCGCCGGGAGTTGCTACTGGCCTTGGGCTGTCTGGTCGGAGTGCTGACCCTGGACATCCTGTACGGCGTGCTCGTGGCGGTCGGGCTGTCCGTCGCGGAGCTGCTCACCCGGGTGGCCCGCCCGCACGACGCGGTCGAGGGTCTGGTGCCGGGCCTGGCCGGGATGCACGACGTGGACGACTATCCGCAGGCCCGCACGGTCCCCGGACTGCTTGTCTACCGCTACGACTCGCCCCTGTTCTTCGCCAATGCCGAGGACTTCAAACGGCGGGCGCTGGCGGCGGTCGACCGACACGAAGGTGCTGTCGACTGGTTCGTCCTCAACACCGAGGCCATCGTCGAGGTGGACATCACCGCGCTCGACGCGGTCGACGCCCTGCGCCAGGACCTCGAACAGCGTCACATCGTCTTCGCGCTCGCCCGCGTCAAGCAGGACCTGCGCGACGACCTCGACGCCTTCGGGCTGACCGAGGCCATCGGCACCGACCGGATTTTCCCGACCCTGCCCACGGCCCGGGCCGCGTACCGGGAGTGGCTCCGACGCGGCGGCCGTCACGGGGCGAGGGAGAAGTAGTTCTCCTCCTCCTGCGTGAAGTGCAGGCGCAGCACGCTGTGCAGGCCGTACAGACAGGCGCGCAGGTCGTCGAGTTGTTCGGGGCGCGGTGCGCCGTCGGTCCCGTTGAGCGCGAGGTGCGTGGCTATGCGTCCGGCGAGGCGCTCGATCTCTGCGTGGGCGCGGCTCATGGTGGCGGTGGTCTCGGGGCCTCCGAGCGAGGAGGCGAGGGCCGGGTAGAGCTGGTGCTCTTCGGCGTACTCGTGGGGCAGCAGCTGCTCGGTGAGCAGGCGGTGCACCTCGCGTACCGATGCGAGGGCCGCGGGCCCTGGAGTGTTCGAGAGCTGGTCGGCGGCGCCGCGTACGGCTTCGAGGACCTCCTGCAGGTCGTCGTGCTCGGCGGCGAAGCGGTGGATGAGGGCCTCCGTGGTGGGCTCCAGGGCAGGCCGGCTCTTCCGGCCGGCGCGCAGGGCGCGCAGCGCGTTGAGGATGACAGCGACGTCGATGCCCTCCTGGAGCAGTGCACCAGGGGCCGGCGGCAGCATGCCCAAGGCGGCCACGGCCATCGCGGCGAGCGACATCAGCATGCCGCCGAGCGCGCTCTGCACCGCGATGCGCCGGGCCCGTACGGCGATGGTGACGGCGTCGGCGAGGCGCTCCACCCGATCGGTGGTCAGCACGATGTCCGCGGCTTGGGCGGAGGCGCTGGAGCCGCGGGCCCCCATGGCGACGCCGATGTCCGCGGCGGCGAGGGCGGGGGCGTCGTTGACGCCGTCACCGACCATGACGGTCACGGCGCGGGCGCGTTCGGCGCGTACGGCCGCGACCTTGTCGGCGGGGGTGAGGTGGGCGTGGACGGCGTCGAGGCCGAGCACCATGGCCACTTCGCGGGCGGGTTCCGTGCGGTCGCCGGTGAGCATCACCAGCCGTCGGATGCCCGCCGCGCGCAGTCGGCGCAGGGTCCGGGGAGCGTCGGGGCGCAGTGGGTCGCGCAGCAGTACGGCGC
>LRTP01000371.1 GCA_001550305.1 Streptomyces diastatochromogenes | reverse complement strand
GCCGGCGCGGGCGCTGCGGCGGCGGTGCGGTGGCGCTCCTCGTTCTCGCGGATGAGCCGGTCCAGGGATGCGCCGATGAGCTGGTCCGCGGCTGCGAGGAACGCGGTCCGGGCCGGGACGAGCGCCGCGGCGGCGAGGGTGTCCGGGGGTGCCTCGGACTCGTCGACGGGGAGCGGTGTGACGTTGTCGCCCGGCGCCTGCTGATCCTGTTGCTGCTGGCGCTGGCGGGCGGCGGTCTCCTCCGGGGTGGGGGCGTCGGACTCGTCGAACCCGGTCTCCCTGCGCAGGGCCTCGCCGCTGATCGCGCCGAGCTCGTACAGCTTGAGGGCGGTCTCGGACCGGTTCGTCCGTACGCGCAGCGGGCTGGAGTCGTACCAGACCATGTAACGGTGCCAGTCGGTGACGCCCTGTGCCTCCAGCATGGGGCGCAGCCACTGTGTGGTGAGGGCGTGGGAGACGGTGGCGAGCTTGGGTTCGATGCCGAGGCGGATTGCCTCGGAGGTGAGGGCCCATGCTCCCCAGTGGTTGACGTCGCCCATGCCGAGGAGGATCTCCGCGGGGATCTCCAGGCCGGTCGCGAAGCGGCGGATCGCCTCCTCGCGCAGCTTGATCGCCAGCTCGTCGAAGTCGGACTCAAAGGTGAGGCGCTGGATCTTGCCGACCATCTCCGGGGGGACTTCGAGGATGATCGGGACCGTCGCGGCGGCGCTGTCGGGCTCGCGGATGGCGGTCTCGGACACCGTCATGAGGACTTCGATCAGGTCGTCCTCGGCGTCGCCCTGCTGGGTCGGGGTGGTCGGGAACCGGGTGCCCTTCGGGATGATGACGAGCCCTCGGCCGGTGAGGCGGCTCCGGGCGATGGCGGCGACGGCCGCGTTGAGGAGCTGGAGCTCCTCCAGCAGGTCGAGGCTCGCGCGGACCGGGGAGTCCGCTTCGAGCTTGCGGCGGGGGTGGGAGTCCCACACGCGGATGGCGACCGGGGCGTCATCGTCGGGGTTGTTCTGGTCGTAGCCGGGGACCTCGACGTCGAGGCCGTCGATCTCGGCGACGAGCTTGTTGGACTCCTTGCGGACCTCGCGCACGGACAGGGCGTGCCATTCCTCGTCGACCTCGGCGTCCGGGTTGGGAGGGGTGGTGCTGTCCTCGGGGCGCGGCCGGATGATGATCCAGAACTCGCCCGCCACGGTGAGGTGGGGGCCGGAGTCGCCGAGGAGCTGGGCCTGTCCGTCGGGGCCGCCGGCGATCTGTGAGACGAGGTGTGCGGCCGGGCTGTTGTCGGGGGCGCGCTGGATCGTCCCGTCATCGGCTCGGAAGCCCGCGTACAGCAGGGCGCCGCTCATGGCGTTCGACGTCCAGGACGCGGCGAACCGCACCTCGGGGGTCGTGTCGTAGAAGCTCCAGGCGCGCTCTTGCCATGAGCCGTCGACGGGCTTGGCTCGCAGGCGGCGGGAGGTGTAGCGGGCGGCGGCGGCCGTCAGCTCGCGGCGGGGGCTCACGCTGCGCCCCGGTCACGGGTGTCGTCCCAGCGGTTCAGCAGGGCTTGTCCGCCGGCGACGGCGAACCACTCGACGAGGTGGAGCAGCAGGGGCGTTCCGGTCCACTCGTCGGCCGCGAGGAGGTAGGTGGTCAGGGCGAGGCCGGACACCCACCATCCGGCGCAGTAGGTACAGGCGAGGAGGGTGACGACGGCGTTGCGCAGTGTCGAGGTGGGGCGGCGCTCGTGCCAGGCGATGACCCGGTCCCGGAGGGGGTCGCCGATCGAGTCGTGAACGACGAGCTGTGTGCCGCGGTAGGACGCGACCGCGAGGGCTGCGAGCGCGGGGAGACCGACCATGTGTGTCCGCCCATCGGTGAAGATCTTCCGGTTTGCGACGGGGCAGCATAGGTCATCTCAGGAAATCCTCTGACAAATTGGATCAGGGACCGGAAGATTTGGATCAGGGGCGAGTCCTGGGGGCGCAGCACCGGTCCGGTCCGTAGGGTGAGTAACACCACCTAGTCGCCTGCGAAGGGGTGGGGCCCCCGAGCCGCTGGTCATGGGCCGGGCAGGGGGTTGATGACCTCGGTCGCTGGTCACGGGCCGGACCGGGGTCCCCGGGCGACCTCGCCCCCGGCTTCCCCTCGCCACCCCCCACAGCCGCGAGGGGGCCGCCCTGCCGCCCAGCGCCCCCGTAACGCGCCCTGCCGCCCCTCTGCGCCCCTGCCGTCGCCCGCGTGGCGGTTCCTACCGTGAGTGCATGTCTGGTTACGCAGAGCGGCCGTCCATGGATTCCGGCCCGCCGCTCTCCTCGGTCGAGCTGGTCACGGACGAGGGCATAGAGATCCTGATCTATGGCCCCGGCCCGGAGTACGAGATCGTCGACGTCTCGTTCGTCCCGGCCGCTCTCGTCGACGAGGAGAGCTGAGCCCCTGCCCTGGCGCCATGACGACCCCCGACCCGCCAGCGGCGGCCGGGGGAGGCGGCCCGGGGGCGACGTCCCCGCGCCAACGGGTTGTGACGACGCCGCGCCCGGGGCGCGGTTGGAGCCCCCAGCGGCAGGAATGGAGACCTGTCTCACCGTGGCGAGAGGGGACGCTAGCGGCCCTCGGGGGGCGAGCGCCAGCCCTCCCGAGACGGTCGCGCATCAACCCTGGCCACCCCTCGCGGCCGCATATGCCGGGCCCTACCGCCGGCCGCTCCCTTGCCGATGCGCCCGTACCGCTGGCGCCCCGCATTTGACCCGGCCTCCGGCCTGCCCTCACCGCCCGGCCAGCTAGCGGTTCAGCACCTCTTGCGCAGCGTCGATGAACGCGCCCAACTTCGCCTCGAACGAGCCCATGGTGAAGTTCTCCACACCCAGCACGAAGTGGGCCCGTCGCGCCTTGTCGTACACGTCGGGCGGCCCTTCGAGCTTGACGAGACTCAGAGCGATGTCAACGTCCATGACGTTCTGTGACACCTGCGCGAACGCGCCTTGCGACCTCTTATCGGCTTCCTGCTCCGCACTGGCCACAAAGGACGCATAGACGTTGCGCCGTGCGTCCTGCAGCCGGGCAACACGTTGCTCGTCCAAAGTCTGCTGCACCGACACAAGGACGGCCGTAGCCTGCTTGTCACCGGCGTATTGCGCCGCAGCCGCCTGCCTCCGCCCCGCCAGAATCGTGAACAGGCCCGTGAGTCCACTGCCCGCTAGGGCAGAGCCAGCGGCGATCAATGCAATTCCAAGATCCCCCATGGCGCACATTGTGCCAACTGGTCTGTCTCAGCGCACCGTTACCTCGAACCTCGACCGCCCCCGCTGCGCCCCCCTCCGCCACCGATGCTGCGCCCGTACCGCTGCGCCCCCCGGGACACCCGCCCGCCGGTCTGGCCACGGCGCGCCGGGGACCGCACGGACGACGTGCCGACGAGGTCCAACTCCACGACGACGTACCGCATCGTGTCCGCGCCATGGTCGTCCGCCTTCACCGGCTCCTCGGGCTCGGGCTTGGTCGCCGCCGCGGCGGCCGTCGGCTTGGCCCACACATAGCCGGGGATCTCCTCGGCCGTGCGGAGCGGCTTCTTCGCCTCGTCGAGGGCCTGGTCCCGCTCGACGAGGGTGTCCCGCATGAGGAAGATCCTCGGGAGCCCGTCACCGGCCGGCCGCATGCGAGCCTTCACCGCCTGGAGGCCCGTCTTCACTTCCTTGCGGGCCGGGGTCGTCGGGAGCTTGAGCTCCCTCTCCAGGACGGCCCGGTCACCGGCGTCGTGGTCGGCGACGATGGCGATCGGCTTCGGCTCCGTCCACCGGCGCTCTGTGCAGGCGCACTCCTCGGCGTCGGGGGCGCAGCTGCACACGACCTCGGTGACCTGGTCGAGGATCGTCGCCGCGTGCTCGTCCACGGTGCGCCGGGTGTAGTAGATCTCTCGGTAGAGCCACAGACGGCCGTCGGGGTCGATGGCCCACATCTGGCAGCAGAACGGGTTGGTGTAACCGAAGTCGACGCCCCAGATGCGGGGCCAGTCGGCCGGGATCTCGAAGTTGTCGACGAGGTGGACGGTGTCGTCGTACTCCTCGTAGATGACGCCTTCGGCCGCGGTCCAGCGGCCGTCTCGCAGGCGCATGCGGCGCACGCCGGTCAGGGCGTCCAGCTTGAGCATGTAGTCGTCGCCGTCGGGCGTATACGTGCCGTCGCGGTTCACGTAGAACGGGTTGTCGCGGTGGGAGGACGTGATCATCCGGAGTGACCCGCCGTCGGCGCGCTGCTTGATCCAGTGCTGGGGGTGGCTCGGGTTGGTCGCGAGCATGATCTGTCGGTACGTGGACGCCTGCCCGCGGAGGCGGGTGATCAGGGTCTCCCACAGGTCGAGGGTGATCTCTACGCCCTCGTCGACGAAGATCCGGTCAAGCTCGGCACTGAGGAACTTCTCGGGGCGGTCGCCGCCCGCGACCAGGATCTCGGAGCCGTTCGCGTACCGGAAGGCGGCCGGGTCCTTACCCGAGCCGCCGAACCAGCGGACGCTCCCGTCGGCGAGGGCGGCGAGGGCGACCTGACGCTGAAAGGTCACCAGGGTCGTCGCCGTCAGGGAGGTGTGCGTCGCCCGGAGCATGAGCGCCCGCAGGTTCGGGACTTTCATGGCGGTGAGGTGGAGCTTCCAGCAGGCCGCCAGGGTCTTTCCGGTGCCTGCTCTTCCGACCGCTGCCACCTCCGTGGATCTGTCCCGCAACAGGTCGAGGTTCCGGCCGCGCAGCTCGACCGTGACGACCCGGCGCTCCTGGCCCTCGGTGTCGACGTAGGGGGTCACACCAGGTCCTCGGGGTCCAGGCCGACGATGTGGTACTCCGTGGTCACCTCTCCGGAGTGCTCGACCTTTGCCGGGGCGGCGAGGCCCTGGAGCCGTTCGCGGCCGGCGATGCACTTCAAGACGACGTCGGCCGCCTTCTTGTCCTTCTTGTTGATGGCTTGGCCCCAGAACGCGGCTTGAAGGCGGTCATACCGGAGTACCTCGCTGCGCCGAAGGGCGTCGATCTCCCGTTCGGTTCGGGCGACGCTGTCGAGGATCGCCTCCTCGACCGCCTTTCTGGCGTGTGACGCGTCCGCGAAGCCCGCCTGTTCGGCGATGGTCTTGTAGTCGACGCCTGCGAGGTGGAGCTGTAGTGCCTCCTTGCGCCGGGTGACGACGCTCTTTCGCTGTCGTGGTGACAGGCCCATCACCGCCTCCTTGGTGTCTGCGTTTTGGTAACCGTTTGCTGTTCAACTACCGGCGTATGCGTGTCTGACGTGGCCTCGGGTGAGGGTCAGCCGGACATGAGGAGGTGTAGGTCAGCGCGTGCTCGGGGGTCGTCGCGGAAGACGCCGGTGTAGGAGGCGGTGACCATGCGGGCGCCGGGCTTGCGTGCTCCTCGGTGTGCGAGGCAGCCGTGTTCGGAGCGGATGATGCACGCGGATCCGGCCGGAACGAGGTGATTGTCGAGGGCGCAGGTGACTTGTGTGGTGAGTTCTTCCTGTGTCTGGAGGCGTCGGGCGTAGACGTCGAGGACGCGCGGGAGCTTGGACAGGCCCGCTACGGGGTCGCCGGGGTGGGGCTGGTAGGCGATATCGGCGGTCCCGGTGAATGGGAGCAGGTGATGGGCGCAGAGGGACGAGAACGGGACGCCAGTGACGACGATGGGGCCGCCGCCGTGGTCGACGGGGAAGGTGCGCGCCAGGTGCTCGGCGGGGTCCTGCTCGTAGCCGGCCGTCATCTCGTTCAGCGCCCGCAGGACTCGGGCAGGGGTGTCGGCGAGGTCGGTGCCGTAGGGGTCGAGACCGCGTGACTGGAGCCAGCGGTGTACGCCCTCGATCAGGTACCGGCCGCCGGACTCGTCGGGGTGGGTGGTCTCGGCCGGGGCCGTGGTGGTGGTCATGGTCATCGGCCTTTCTCGGTGCCCCACACCTCGATGTGCAGGCGGGTGGTGAGGTTGAAGCCCGCGGCGATGGCGGGCTCGGCGAGGACGGTGAGGCGGTCGCGCAGCTGCTCGGGGTCGGTGCCCTCGGGCATGATCCACACCAGCTCTGGGGGGATGTTGTGGGCGACGGCGAGGAGGGCGGCCTCGTCGACGTCCTCGGGGGTCGCGCAGACGATCTTGAAGGCGGCCCGCTCGGTGCACCGCAGGGCGTACAGGGCTCTGCCGTTGATGCGCTGCGCGTCCAGGTCCCCGGCGTGGGTGAGCTTCGGGGAGACGTTGAAGCGCGTCACGCGGGTCGAGGTCGTCCAGTCGGGGGCGATCGTGCCGTTCGTCTCGACCTCGATGTCGACGGCCGCGGCGTCGAGGCGGTCGAGGAGCATGTTCCACCCGGGTTGCTTCTGGTGGAGCAGGGGCTCCCCGCCGGTGATGACGACGAGGCCAGGGTCCCCGACGAGGGCGCGGGCGACGATCTCGTCCACCGGGGTCCGGGTGAGGGTCTGACGCAGGTCGAAGCGTTCGCTGTCCCACGTCTCGCGCGAATCACACCAGTCGCAGGAGAGGTTGCAGCCGCCGAGCCGGATGAATGAGGCGCGCCGGCCGAGCGACGGGCCTTCGCCCTGGACGGTCGGCCCGAACACCTCGGCGACGACGAGGGTCGCCGCGGTGTCGACGGGCGCGGCGGCGGTCATGCGGAGGCTGTGGCCGGGCACGGTGCCTCCCAGGTAGCGGCGTTGACGTGGGTCTCGGTGAGGTGGACGCGGGAGACGTACGCGCCGGGCGCGCGGACCTGGCCGTCGAGGAGGAGGCCGCAGACGTTGCCGAGGAGCTCGGCGACTTTCTCGACGGTGGGCCAGTCGCGGACCTGGTAGGTCTTGCCGTGGGCGGCGAGGATCGGGAGGAGCGGGTCGGCCTCGCCGAGGATCACGCCGTGGTCGAGCTTCTCGTCGATCCACCGGCGGACGGCCCTCTTGTACGCGCCGAACTCGACGACCGTGCCGTCCTCGTCGAGCTGGGCGGCGGTGACGGTGATCTCGGCCCACCAGGAGTGGCCGTGCAGGTTCTCGCACTTCCCGGCGAGGACGGGGATTCGGTGCGCGGCCTCGAAGTTGTGCCGGACAGAGACGGTGTGGGGCATCAGACGACCGCCTCGTCCTGGACGTCGTACCGGGTGGGGTCGACGAGCCCCGCGTCGACGAACGCCTCATGACGCTCGACGCACGTACCGCACCGGCCGCAGTGCGCGGCGCCGCCCTTGTAGCACGACCAGGACAGGCGGACGGGGGCGTCCAGGCGGACGCTCGCGCGGGCAATGTCCGTCTTGCTGAGGTGGAGGAACGGGGCCTCGACGATGGGAGTGGGGAAGCCGTCCAGGGCGGCCCTCACGGACGCCTGGAGCGCGTCCAGGAACGCGGGCCGGCAGTCGGGGTAGACGGCGTGGTCCCCGGCGTGGATCCCGAGGGCGACGACGAGGGCGCCGCGGGCGGAGGCGATGCCGGCCGCGACGTTCGCCATGATCGCGTTGCGGTTGGGGACGACCGTGGCGCGCATGGACTCTGCGGCGTAGTGGCCCTCGGGGACGTCGACGGTGCGGTCCGTGAGGGCCGAGCCGGGCATGAGGGCGCCGACGGCGGTGAGGTCGACGACGTGGTGTTCGGCCCCGTAGTGCGCGGCGATGGTGCGGGCGGCCTCCAGCTCGCGGGCGTGCCGCTGCCCGTAGTCGAAGCTGAGGAGGAGCAAGTCGTAGCCGAGGCCGAAGTAGTGGGCGGCGAGGGTGGTGGAGTCCATGCCGCCGCTGAACGCGAGGGCGGCGAGGGGCTTGGTGGGGGTCATACGGGCGTGTCCTTTCGGGTGTACGCACCCACAGCCGCGGCGGCCGGGGTGAAGTTCTTGAAGTGGGTGTCAGCCAGGTACAGGCACGTCCCCGGCGCGTCCCAGCCGGGCGGCGGCGCGACCTGGTGGCGCCGGGCGAGGTACTGGCCGAGCCGGTGGTAGGCGACCCCGTTGGAGCCGCGCATCATGGCGTCCTCGCGGTAGAACTGCTCGTCGCTCTTGCCGTCTGTGCGGATGGCGAAGCCGCGCCGGCCGACGAGGAGGGGGTCCGCGCCGTGGGCCTGGAGCTGGGCGGCGTGGCGGCGGGCCCGGGTGTGGTCGCCGGCCTGGAACTCGGCCATGTGGCCGCGGACGTCGTCCCAGATGCGGACTTTGCCGTAACGGGCTCCGCTGGCCCAGGTCGAGGAGTCGACGGAGTAGAACGGCAGGGCCTTGATGATGGCGAGGTTGGTCTGTCCGAAGCCGTGGAAGACGGTGCCGGTGTAGCGGGCGATGCGGAAGGCGTGGACGAGCCAGCGCATCAGCTCCTTCGGCCGGCGCCAGTACGGGACCATGCCGCCGAGGGCGAGGTACCGGTACCGGCCGCACAGATCCTCCAGGACGCGCCACGGGGTGCCGACGTGGAAGGTGGGGAGGACGGTCAGCCCGGCGGCCTCCAGGGCTTCGGTGTTGCGGGCGGTGGCCACGGGGTCGCCGATGACGTCGAGGGTCGCCGCGGTGGTGATCAGGCCTGACCAGTCGGTGAGCCACGCCCGGTAGTCGGGGAGGCCGATCGCCGCGCCGAGGGTGACGGCGGAGAACGCCCCGGAGTCGGCGAACAGGTGGACGTCGCCGCCGTAGTGCTGGCGGAGCTGGTCGACGAGGTCCGACATGTCGCGGTCGCGGAAGTAGTGGAACGAGGTCAGCGCCCGGAACGTCACCGGCCCACCTCCGCGAGGTCGAGGAGGCCCATCAGGAGCGGCCGGTCGCTCTCCCCGCCCACGGCGAGATAGACCTTCGTGCCCGGGTCGTCGCAGCGCGGGAGGACGGGCGGGGTGACCTGGTGCCGGGCGGAGAGGGTGCGCTCCATCAGTCCGTACGCGCGGGAGCAGGCCGCGCCGACGCTGACCCGCTGCTCGGCGAACCCGGGGGTGCCGGCGCGCATGAAGTCGGGGCGGACGACGGCGGCCGGGTCCAGGCCGTGCGTGCGGAACAGGTCGGCGTGCGGGCGGACCTCGTCCGGGTTGCGGAAGAGGATGGACTCCATGCGCAGGGCGGGCTCATTCCACAGGTAGGCCAGGCCCCACCGGATCCCGAGGGTGTAGCTGGAGGAGTCGACCGAGTAGAACGGCAGGCTCTTGACGAGCTGCGCTGAGGTCATCCCGAAGCCGTGGAAGCGGGTCCCGTGCTGCTCGGCGATCCGGAAGCACTTCACCAGCCAGCGCATCAGCGGCCTCTGTTTCGAGGCTCCAACGGCGTGGAGCGCCATGCCGCCGAGGGCGACGTACGGGTTGGTCGCGCACAAAACCTCGAGCACGGACCAGGGCTCGCCGACGTGAAAGACGGGGATCACGTCCGCGCCGGCCGCGCGCAGGGCCTCGGTGTTCCGGGCGGTCGCTTCGTGGTCACCGATGACGTCCAGGCCGGACCGTACGGTCCACAGCGGCGCCCAGTCGGCCAGCCATGCCGCGTAGTCGGCGACGCGGATCGTCGCGCCAGTGGTCGCGGCGCTGTAGGCCCCGGAGTCGGCGAACAGGTCGACGTCACCGCCGAAGGAGTCGACCAGCTCGGCGAGATCTGTGGTGCGGTGGTAGTGGTACGAGACCAGCAGGCGCATCCTCATGCGGCGTGGTCGGGGGCGTTGCGGGCGCGGTCGAGGAGGTAGCGGAAGCGGACGTTGTCGTCGTTGGTGTCGGTGCAGTTGATCGTCAGGCCGTAGAAGGCGTCACGGATCTCGGGTGCGACGCGGAACTTCAGGACGGGCCAGAAGTCGTCTTCCTCGGGGTCGCCGTAGGTGTCGGCCAGCTCTTCCAGGGAGGGCGGGGGCGCGATCAGGAGTTGGACGTCGGCGTCGGTGTAGCCGGTGCCGCCGAGGTCGTCGTCCATGTATGACAGCAGCTCGGCGAGGTCGTCCCGATCGTAGGAGCCCTTTTCTGACGAGCGGTTGTCGACAAGATTGATCTTGCGGGCGGTGTCGTCGTCGCACTCGACGATCTCGGCGCGGGCGGTCAGCTCCCATGCCGGGTCGTTGCCGCAGATGCCGCAGGGGCGTTCCTTCTTGCGGACTTTGACGGTGTGTCCGCAGTCGCCGGGGCCGTGGAGCGCCAGGGCCTTCGTGGTGTGGTTACCGGCGAGGATGGTGAGGAGCGGGTCGTCGGTGATCTCGCGGGCGACGATGCCGCGGTACTGGCCGTTGTGGCGGAGGCTGTCGAGGATCAGTGGGATATCGCCGCGCTTCGCGTTGCCGGGGAACTCGCGGAGCTGGTCGAGCGGAACGTTCACGGTACGCAGGTACCGGGCCGGTGCGGTCATTGGCGTTTCCCCTGGTCGCTGCTGGTTGGCTGGCGGCCGGGAGCATAAGCAGCCGACGTGATCTAAATGAGGGCAGAAGAGGGCCCGCCTCCTGCCGGAGGCGGGCCCTGGGCACGGTTTGCACTTCAGCGCCTAGCGGCCGGTGTGGGGCGGGAGGACTTGCTCCGCGAGGGCGACGAGGTGGGCGCGGGAGCGCTGCCCGGGGATCTTGGCGGTACGGCGCAGGACGGCCGTCGCCTGGTGGGCCGGGACGATGCGGATCCCGTCGAGGACGAGTTCCCGTGCGGGGCGGTCGTCGGGGTGGACGAGGCGGGCGCGGTCTATGAACACGATCCGGCGTACGCGGACGCCGCCGAGGAGGCGGCTGATGGTCTCGGCCTCCCACTTCAGCCCGTCGAGGCGGTTGGTGACGTCCTTACGGCCGTGGTAGAGGCGGCCGTCCCGGACTGTCACGGGGTACCGGGCGGAGAACGTTTTCGTGTCGCCGACGGTGACCTCCCCGAAGGGGCCGAACAGCAGGTGATCCACGTTCTTGCCGTTGAGGTTGCGGTCGTGCAGGACGGTGAAGCCGTCGGCCTTGAGTTGGTCGAGGAGGGCACCGATGCGGGCCTCCGCCTCGGCCGCGACGGCAAACCGGCTGGCGCGGGCCCCGGCCTTCGTCTCGATGCCGAGGAGGTCGGCGAGACGGATCAGGGGGGTGCGCAGGGCGCGGGCGTGCCGCTCGGCCGAGGCGCCGGCGCCAGTGGTCGAGGTGCGGCGGCGCCACTCCCACACGGCCCAGGCGACCGCGGCGACGAGGAGGACGGTGGTCAGCATCAGCGGCAGTCGCATTTGCAGGGGCAGTGACCGCAGTCGGGGTTCTGGCAGTCCTGGTGTCGGCAGTGGCCGCAGCCGTAGCGCTGGTAGGGGAGGCAGGGGTCGACCTGGACGGGCGGGTCGTACTCGGCGCGGGTGCGTCCGGTGCCGTCGACGTCGGGCTCCTGCTCGTCGTCCTCGTTCAGGCCCAGGGCTTCGGCGATCATGTCGGTGTCGAGTTGGGTGACCCCCTTGTCGCGGGCGCGCTCGACGATCGCGGCGATGGCCGCCCATCGGCGGGCCTGCTCGTGCTCGCGCGGGTCGGGGCGGTGTTCGTCGGCGTAGGCCAGGACCCACGGCTCGATGGGGTCGCCGTCGACCGGCTCCAGGCGGACCAAGAGGTCGTCGGTCGTGGTGAGGATCGTCAGCGCGGTCGTCTCGGTGCCGTCGTAGGTGACGCGCAGGCCGGTCGGGTGGAACGTCTCGCGGCCGATGCCGCCGACCTCGATCGGGGGCGCTCCGGTGACGTCAAGGCGGAGCTTTTCGATCCGGTGGCGTTCGGCGACGGTCGCGGTGACGAGGGGGATTGGGGTGTCCATGGTGTTCCTCTCGGGTGGGGGGCCGGGACCCCGTGGAGTCCCGGCCGGTGGTCGTGTCGAGCGGGGGCTCAGTCGCTGTCGCTCGCCGGGTTGGTGGCCGTGGTGTGGTCGTGGCCGGTCTGCGCGCGGTCGTGCGCCATGCCCGGCGGGCAGGTGGCCAGGTGTCCGGCCCATCCCTGCTCGGGGCCGTCGGGGATGATCCGGTAGACGAAGCAGCGGTTTCCGCAGAAGTTGCAGTAGGCGCCAGCCATGGCGTTCCCCTCGGTGGGTGGTGTGGGCGGTTCTAGAACAGGCCGCCCTGAGTGGGGGCTGGCCTGGACGCGGACGGTCCGTCCGTCCCGTCCGTCCGGGGGTCCGTCCGGGGGTGGACGGGTGCGGACGCAGGGGGCGGACGGACGGGTGTCAGAGCTGGTCAGAAGGTGCGGACGGCCGTCCGTCCATGGGGGCGGACGGCCGTCCGGGGGGAGGCTGGTCAAACCTCGTCGACGGCGACGCCGGCGCGGGTGTCGTCGACCTCCTCGACGGCGCCCCACGAGTAGCGGACCTCGACGCGGCCGGGCCAGACGTCGCCTGTGTCGTCGTCGCCGCACAGGGCCGAGACGACCCGGACGAGGGTGACGGGAAGGTTGTGGTCGACCATCAGCTCGTCGCCGACGGCGACCTCCGTGCCGTCGCTGGTGCGGGTCACCTTCAAGCGGGTGCGGGCCATGGATGGGTTCCTCTCTCACGGTGGGGGCGGCGGCGCGGGGTGCGCCGCCGCAGGGGTTGTCAGGGGACGAGGTCGACGACCCGGACGGTGGCGTTGTCGACGTGCTTGGGTTCCTTGACCAGCCGGGCGCGGGAGACGGCGGTCTCGGTGAAGTCGTCGGCGGCCTCGGCTGGCACGCCGGTGAGGTAGACGTGCAGGGGGCTTCCGAATTCCTCGATCGGCTCGTACGCGCCATCGGTGGCCAGGACGAGGCGCAGCTCCTCGACGGGGACGGTCACGGACTCGATCGCCGGGTGTCCGTACATGGCGCAGGCTTCGGCGTCGGTCACGTCCGAGCCGAGGCAGGACGTCAGCTGGTTCCGGTCGTACTGGTCGTAGGGGCGCCCCTGGTCGATGCGGACACGGCGGCGGTTGTGGTCGCGGGTCAGCTGCTCGGTCTCGTCGTCGCGGACGGCGTAGGCGCGCACGTCCCCGCACCAGGCCAGTTGCAGCGGCTCGCCGGGGACGAGGAGGGCGACGAGCGCGGCCGCGCCGATCTGCTTCCCGGTCTCGGTGAACTCCGGTCCGGCGGCGTAGCGGTCGTGCACCCGGCGGAGGCCGTCCTCGGCGCTGCGGTCGCGTAGGGCGGCGCGGGC
>LRTP01000370.1 GCA_001550305.1 Streptomyces diastatochromogenes | reverse complement strand
CCCGATGCCGTTGCTGGCGACGGAGAGCCGGGTGAGCCGACCGTGCGGTGCCCGCGCCAGCGCGTCGGCGAGACGCAGCGCCCCCGCGTCGCCCAACCCTGCCGCGGATACGTAGAGTTCGTCGACCGCGCCCTCGGCGATGAGCGCGGACAGCGGCACCGCGCCCGCCGCGCCGAGCGGATTGCCGCCCACGAACAGCCGCTCGATGCGGCGGCCGTTCTCCGTCGCGGTGAGGAGGGCGTCGACGAGGACGACGGCGCCCGTCGCGTCGAGCCCGGTCTGCACGAGATCCAGCGTGCGCAACGACTTTGCGGCCTCGACGAGTTCGGCCGCGGCCCGCCCTCCCCCGCTGCCCAGCGGGTTGCGTTTGAGCCAGACGCCCGTGACGACCCGCGGCGAGGCGCGCAGGTTGTCGGCGATGCGGCAGGCGCCGCCCGCGGTGATCCCGTTGCAGCCGAGGTACAGCGTCTCGACCTCGGCCCGCGCGGCGACCGCGACCGCGCCCTCGTCGCCGAGCCCGTCGGTGCCGAGCAGCAAATGCCGTACGGGAGAAGGCCCGTCCGAGACACCGGACATCTCGGAGAGGGCCTCGGCGACCAGCGCCGCGCCCCGCGCTCCGAGTCCCTGCTTGCACAGGTCGAGGCGTCCGTCGGGCAGCGCCGTACCGGCCGTGAAGTCCAGCCGCTCGCCGGCCGGACGGCCGTCGCGCAACCAGTCGAGCGGCGGGGCGAGTTCGGTCAACGGGCGCGGTACGACCGCCGGTACGCCCGCGAACCGCGGGTCCGGCTTGCGCTGCGGCCCGGTCACCATTCCGCCTCCCGGTAGTCCTTGAGGAACACCCCGGACACGGGTGCGCCCGACTCGCCCCGCACGATCGGGTCGTACACCCGGGCCGCTCCGTCCACGATGTCGAGGGGGGTGCGGAACCCCGCGCCCGCCATCCGCTCCTTCTTGGGAGCGGGGTTCTCGTCGGTGATCCAGCCGGTGTCGACGGCGCACATGTGCACGCCCTGTTCGGCGAGTTCGGCGGCGCTGGTGCGCGTGAGCATGTTGAGGGCGGCCTTGGCCATGTTGGTGTGCGGATGGCCGGCCATCTTGTTGCGTACGGCGAAGCGGCCCTCGACGGCGGTCACGTTGACGACATATCGCCGCGGGTGGGGCGAGGCGAGCAGCAGGGGCAGCAGTCGGTCGCAGAGCAGTGCCGGGGCGAGCGCGTTGACCAACTGGGTCTCCAGGACCTCGGCCGGGTCGAGTGCGCCCAGCCGGGCCGACCAGGAGTTCTCCGGGGAGGGGTCGGGCAGCAGCCCTGCCTCGTCGGCCTCCCGCAGCGCCGCGGGGAGCGCCGCGGGGCCACCACCGGCCAGCGCCCGCATCGGTGTGAACCCCGGTGCCTCCCGGGCCCCTTCGGGCAGTCCGGCGCGCTCCCCGGCGGCCAGCAGCGCGTACGAGGCGGCGGGCCGCCGTACCGTCTGCGCGGCGTTGTTGACCAGGATGTCGAGGGGCTCGCCCTCCTGCCTCAACTGCTCGCAGATCCCCAGCACCTGGCGCGGATCACGGAGATCCACCGCCAGCACCGTCAGCCGGTCCAGCCACTTCGCGCTGCCCGGTTCGGCGCGGAAGCGACGCACGGTGTCGTGCGGAAAGCGGCTGGTGACGAGGAGTTCGGCGCCGTCGCGCAGCATCATCAGGGCCAGCTGGAAGCCGATCTTGACCCGGCCTCCGGTGAGCAGCGCGCGACGGCCGCTCAGGTCGGTGGTGAGCGCACGCCGGGCGGTGTTGTCGGCGGCGCAGTCCGGGCACAGCCGGTGGTAGAAGGCGTCGACCTGTCGATAGGGCGTCTTGCAGACATAGCAGGAGCGGGGCTTCACGAAGACGCCGCCGCCCCCGGGACGGGCGAGCGGTGCGTCCTCCCGCCGGTCGAGCGCTCCCGTCGCGGTCGCGGCCATCACGGCCGCGTCGGCGGCGGAGAGTTCGGCGCCGCGCACCTTGCGCCTGCGCACCCGCCCGTCTCTCGCGAAGGACGCGGCGACCTGTTCGGCGCGCAGCCGCACCGGGTCGTCGACGGGCAGTGCCCGCAGCTTGCCGACCGTACGGTGGAACGCCGCCAGTTCGTCCTGTGTGATCGCGCCGCCGTCACCCATCTGTCCCCGCCCCGCGTGTGCGCCGCCGTGGTCCTGACCGGATTCGAACCGGCGTATCCGCCTTGAGAGGGCGGCGAGTCTGCCTCTGCTCTACAGGACCCCGCTGTCCCCGGCCGCGAGGTCCACCCGGCCGGACGCAGCCCGGACGACCGGATTCGAACCGGCGTATCCGCCTTGCCAAGGCGGCGAGTCTGCCTCTGCTCTACGCCCGGGTGCGCCACGCCGATCGTAGCCAGCGCCACCGGATCGCCCCACCGAATTACGGCAGGGCCCGGCGTCGGAGGGGCCGGTTTCGGCGTCGTCGGGGTCAGTTCTGGTCCGCGCGCCGGAGGCTGAGCCGTTCCTTCTCGGACAGGCCGCCCCAGACGCCGAAGCGTTCGTCGTTGTTCAGCGCGTACTCGAGGCAGGCGGAGCGCATCTCGCACATCCCGCAGATGCGCTTTGCCTCACGCACCGAGCTGCCCGGCTCGGGAAAGAAGAAGTCGGCCCCGGTCTGCGCGCACAACGCCTGCTCCTGCCAGGCGGAGTCGGCCGGGGTCATGGTGTCGGTGTGCATGACGAGGATCGTGCCGCGCGGCGAAAAACGTTCGATCAACGTGGGATCAACGCCATGTTCCGAGATACCAGGCGGCTCGCCGCAAAGCATGAAAACAAAACAAACATAACCGATCACCCAGGGTAATCACCATGGTCTCTCCTGCCCGCGGCGGGAGTCCTGGCCGCGATTGTCAGTGGGCGGTGCCAGACTCGGCGGTACAGGCAACGGGACCCTTCAGAGGAGGGCACAACATGCTCACCACCCGCTTTGTCACGGGCGCTCCGAACTGGCTCGATGTCGGCACCCCCGACATCGAAGGCGCCTCATCCTTCTATGGCGGCCTCTTCGGCTGGCAGTTCCAGTCGGCAGGGCCCGACGCCGGCGGCTACGGTTTCTTCCAGCTCGCCGGAAAGACCGCCGCGGGCGGCATGCAGACCACCGAGGAACAAGGACCGCCCTCCTGGACGGTGTACTTCCAGACCCCCGACGCGCAGGCCACGGCCAAGGCGGTCGAGCAGGCCGGGGGCAGTGTGATCGTCCAGCCCATGGATGTCATGGGCCAGGGCCACATGGCGATCCTCGGGGACGAGGCGGGTGTGCCCTTCGGCATCTGGCAGCCGGCCCTGACCAAGGGCATCGACGTGGCGGGTGACCCGGGTTCGCTGTGCTGGGTCGAGCTCTACACCCCGGACGAGCCGGCGGCCGCCGCGTTCTACAACTCCGTGTTCGGCTGGGAGACCTCGGCCGCTGCGTTCCCCGGCGGCACGTACACCTGTATCAACCCCGCCGGGGCGGAGGAGTCGGACATGTTCGGCGGCGTCGTCCCGCTGGCCGACGACCCGACCGAGGCCCAGTCGGGCGCGTACTGGCTGCCGTACTTCGAGGTCACCGACACGGACGCCACCGTGAGCAAGGCCCAGGAGCTGGGCGGCACGGTCCGCATGCCCGCCACGGACCTGGAGGGCGTCGGCCGCATGGCCAAGCTCGCCGACCCGTACGGGGCGCGCTTCGCGGTCATCAAGAGCGCGACACGAGAGAGCTGAGCGTACGAGCGAGGCCGGTGGGACTCCTGACACGCGCGTCCCACCGGCCCCCTCTGCAGTCCTGCCCCGCCCGGGAATTCAGTTCTGCCCCGCCCCGCTCTGTCCGGAAAACGGGGATCACTCCCCAGTTCTCGATTCGACGCTACCATCAGTTCCGGGGAGTACTCCCCGGAACTTCCGAGAGGCGACATGATGAAGGTCGACGTGAACGGGCCCGATCCGGTGCGGCGGCGCGACGCACGGCGCAACCGCGAGCTGCTGGTCGAGGCGGCTCGCGAGGTGTTCGCCGCGCAGGGCCTGGACGCGCCGCTCGATGTGATCGCACGTCGGGCCGGTGTCGGAAACGCCACGCTGTACCGGCACTTCCCCACCCGCGCCGCGCTGGTCGACGCGGTCTTCCGCGACTCGCTCTCGCAGACCATGGACGCCGGAGACCGGGCCCGGATCACCGAGGACGCCTGGGCGGGTCTGCTGGGATACGTCGAAGAGGTCTTCGAGGGCCTCGCCGCCGACCGCGGTGCCAACGATCTGATGACCACCCATCTGGAGGGCGTCCGCTCCCTCGACGCCGTGCACGCCCACAACCGGGAGACGGTGGAGGTGCTCCTGCGCCGCGGCCGCGAACAGGGCACGGTCCGCGACGATCTCACCACCGAGGACCTCCTCGTCGCGCTGGCCGTACTCGGCCGCGCCGTCCCGGCCCTCACGAGCACCGCCCCGGACGCCTGGCGCCGTCCCCTCGCCCTCCTCCTCGACGGACTGCGCGCCTCCCCCACCGCCGCCCCGCTGCCCGAGCCGTCGCTCACCCCGCCCCAACTCGGCATGTTCCTCGGCAACTTGGGGCCGCACCGGGACTGAAGGAAGGGATCGGAAGCGAACGGAGGCGAACCGGAGCGGGCGGACGCACCACGGGGACGGTCCTACGCGGAAACCCGCCGCACCAACGTCGTCGGCAGCACCACGCCGGCCGGGCCATCGTCCGCCCCCTGCTTGCCAGCCCGGCGATCGAGGTCCCGCAGCAGCAGTCGGGCCATCAACCGGCCCATTTCCTCTATGTCCTGACGGACCGTCGTGAGCGGTGGGTCCGTCTGTTCGGCGACCGGCAGCATGTCGTCGAACCCGATCACCGCGACGTCGTCCGGCACCCGCCGCCCCCGCTCGCGCAGCACCCGCAGGGCTCCCGAGGCCGTCAGGTCGTTCGCCGCGAACACCGCGTCGACATCCGGGCAGCGCTCCAGCAGCTCCCGCATCGCACGCTCGCCGCCCGCGGGCGTGAAGTCGCCCTCGACGACGAGGCCCGGATCGGCGTCGCCCATGACGTCCCGGAAGCCGTCGAGCCGGTCGACGGCGGAGGTCTGGTCGAGAGCGCCGGTGATGTGCGCGACGCGGGTGCGGCCGAGTCCGACGAGATGGCGTACGGCCTCGCGGGCGCCGCCCCGGTTGTCGCTGTCGACGTAGACGGCCCGCCGCGCGCCGTCGCCCCAGCCGGGTCGCCCACCGAACACGGTCGGCACGCCCGCGCCGTGGATCAGCTCCGGCAGCGGGTCGTCGAGGTGCAGCGAGAAGACGAGCGCGCCGTCGACATGGCCGCCGGCGAGATACCGGCCGACACGCGCGTGGTCGTCGCGGCCCTCGGTGAGCAGCAGGACGAGCTGCGAGTCGTGCGCGGTCAGCTCCTTGCTGATGCCGCGGAGCTGGAGGGCGAAGAAGGGGTCGGCGAAGACCCTGGTCTCCGGTTCGGCGATGACGACGGCGACGGCGTCGTGGCGCCGGGTGACCAGGCTTCGGGCGGCCTGGTTGGGGACGTAACCGAGCTCCTCGACGGCCCGCCTGACCCGCTCGACGAGCGGTTCGCGCACTCCGTCGCCGCCGTTGACGACACGCGAGGCGGTGGCCCGTGAGACCCCGGCTCGCGCGGCCACGGCCTCCAGCGTGGGGCGCGACGCTGTCTCGGTCACCTCAGGGCTCCTCCTCGGCGGTTGCCAAGAAGGATAGCCCCGGGCAGCACGCGTTGAGAGCGCTCCCCTGACGACGTCCACCGCGGCACCGCGGGACTGCCTACCGACGTCCACCGCGGCACCGCGGGACTGCCTACCGACGTCCACCGCGCCGCCGCGGGACCGCCGATTTGATCCGCCGGACAGGCCCTAGCCGTCCTCGCGCTTGGCTCGGCTCGGTTGTACCCGTTTGGGCTCGCCCGGCATCTTCGGGTACTCCGGGGGATACGGCAGGTCCCCGAGACCGTGGTCGTGTTCGTCGCGGCTGGCCAGCTCCAGGAGCGCTTCGAGGGAGAAGGCGTGGTCGTCCATGTCGGCGTGCACATCGCCGAGTTCGGCGAAGCGCTTGGGCATGGTCGCCAGGTCGAAGTCCCGAGGACGCGCTTCCGCCACCTCGTCCCAGCGCAGGGGCGCGGAGACGGGGGCGTGCGGGCGGGGCCGTACCGAATAGGCGGAGGCGATCGTGCGGTCCCGCGCGGTCTGGTTGTAGTCGACGAAGATCTTCTCGCCGCGTTCCTCCTTCCACCAGGCGGTGGTCACCTGGTCGGGCATCCGGCGTTCGAGTTCGCGCCCGGCGGCGATCGCGGCCCGGCGGACCTGGGTGAAGGTCCAGCGCGGCGCGATCGGGACGAAGACATGCAGCCCTCGGCCGCCGGACGTCTTGGGCCAGCCGCGCAGATCGCCGTACTCGTGCAGGACCTCGCGCAGCTCATGGGCGGCGCGTACGGCGTCGTCGTAGTCCGTGCCGGGCTGTGGGTCGAGGTCGATGCGGAGCTCGTCGGGGTGGTCGACGTCGTCGCGGCGCACCGGCCACGGGTGGAAGGTGAGGGTGCCGTACTGCGCGGCCCACACCACGGCCGCGACCTCGGTGGGGCACATCTCGTCGGCGGTGCGCCCGCTGGGGAAGGTGATGTGCGCGGTCGGGATCCACTCGGGCATGTTCTTGGGCGCCCGCTTCTGGAAGAAGCTCTCGCCCGTGACGCCCTCCGGGTACCGCTCCAGGGTGGTGGGGCGGTTGCGCAGGGCACGCAGGATGCCCTCGCCGACGGACAGGTAGTACTGGGCGAGGTCCAGCTTCGTGAAGCCGCGCTCCGGGAAGAAGATCCTGCCCGGGCTGGACAGACGTACGGTCCTCCCGGCTGCGTCGAGTTCCACCGCATCGGCCATGCGAGCCACGGTAGGCCCAGCCCGCACAGCTCGCACACCGGGCGAAAGGCGTCGTGTCGCCGCAGAATCGAAACGCTCCTCATCCAGCCTTACAACAAGGTCGCGGACCTCAAGGGGTCGAAGGGCGTCTCCGACCCGTGGGTGAAGTCGCACGAGGCGACGATCAAGCACCTGGAGGCGTACGCGAAGCGCGAGGACGAGGCGCTCCGCGGCCTCGCGACAACGCGGGACTCCGCCGCGACGAAGCTCGAGGCGGCGCAGATGCGCGGACAACGCGAACCCGCCCTGGGGCGCCTCCGCTGAGGTCGTCCGTGCCCGAGACCGACACGGTGGCCGCGGGGCCTGCGACGTAGTGTCCTGCCGACGCTGTGGCTGATCAGGCACGGCCGTGAGAGACAGGGGGCGCGTGAGCCAGTGCACGACTGCAACGACCAAGGGGCCCCGTCGAACACCCCGAGGAACCCGTCGCTGCGTGACGCACCTCAACCGACCTGCGACTCCCGACAGTCGCTCATGGACCCAGCGCCGGTGGCGCTACGCTGCTGTGCCGTGCAGGAGACGCGTCTCGACACTGCCCGGATCCGGGTGGCCCGCCGGGTGATCGACCCGGTGTTTCTCGACACTCCGCTGTACCGCTGCGAGGCGCTGGAGCCCGGCCTCGGGTGCACGGTGAGCATCAAGCTCGAAACGGCGAACCCGGTCCGCAGCTTCAAGGCCCGCGGCACCGAGGTAGTCGCGAGCCTGCTGGCCGACCATGCCTCGCGGGCCGTGGTGTGTGCGAGTGCGGGCAACCTCGGCCAAGCCCTCGCGTGGTCCGGTCGCGGCCGGGGGCTCGACGTCACCGTCGTGGCATCCCGTTTCGCGACCCGGGCCAAGCTTGATCGCATCCGCGCGTTGGGGGCCGGGTTGGAGCTGGTGGACGGCGACCACGAGATGGCTCGCGAGCGGGCGGCGGCCATCGCACGGTATGACGGCATCCGGCTGGTCGAAGACAGCCTGGACATCGAGACCTGCGAGGGCGCGGCGACCATCGGCCTGGAACTGGTGGGCACCGCGCCGTCGTTCGACACCGTCCTGATTGCTCTCGGCGGTGGGGCGCTGGCCACCGGCGTGGGTCATGTGGTGAAGGCACTGGCACCCGAAGTCGAGGTGATCTGTGTCCAGCCGCTGGGCGCACCGGCGATGACACACTCGTGGCGCAGGCGGCGTGTCGTCACCACCGATTCGACCGACACCATCGCTGACGGCGTCGCCGGCCGGCATCCCATCCCGGCCGTCCTGGACGACCTCCTCCTTGTCGCCGACGACGCCGTCCTGGTCCAGGAGGCGTCGATCATCGCCGGTATGCGGATGCTCCTCGACCACGCCGGCCTCGTCGTCGAACCTTCGGCCGCGCTCGGCATCGCGGCGATCCTCGAAGACCGCGACCGCTTCGCCGGCCGACACGTCGTCACCATCGTGTGCGGCAGCAACGTCGATGTAGACGCCTACCATCGCTGGGTCGGCGCTGCTCCCATCCGCGCGTCTTGACAATTGCTCACATCCCACCGGGCCGACGACGAGTGCTGACAGTACGTCCCGCGCGCCGGCCGGCTCAGAGCATTGCGGCGGTAGGGGCGCCCACGCGTGTGCCGGCCACGTACGGCCCCTCCATCTACGCCTTGGGCACCGCGGCGTTCATGGTGATGTGGGGGGGGGAGTCGAGGTGCTGGACGGTACTGCTGACGCCGGCGTGCGGCAAGTTGCAAGGTCCATCAGGGTGATTAGAGTAGTAATGACCGCATTTGGCCTATGTGACTGAGGGGTAAGGCCGTGAACGCCAGTCATTGGAAGCGATCCGTCGTCTTGAGCTCGACCCTCATTCTCGCCCTCGCTCCGGTTGGCCTGCAGCAGGCTTCGGCGGCCACGCCGAGCGAGACCCACGCGAGTGCGCCTACAGCCGTTTCAAATCAAAGTGAGTACCGCCGGGGCTACAGGGACGGCTTCCGGGATGGCTATAACGATGCCAGACACGACTGCCACAAGGACCGCGGCGGGTATGGACACGGCCGCTCCAACGGCGACTACTACCGCGGCTACAGCGATGGCTTCGGCGACGGGTTCTCCCGGGCCGAACGGCAGTACTGCCACCACTGAGTGAGTGGAGCTGCGGCGGACGTCGGAAGACTCTTCCTGGGGGTCCACGGCCGTAGAGACCCCCCTCTGGATCCACTCGCTGGGTAGGGGTGGCCAGGAGAAGGGGGTCTCGTAGCGGGGGTTTCGGACAGGACGGACGCGTCGGCTCCTTGGGCTCCTGGGCTGCGACGGCGTCCACGGGACCCCGTATGTGCCAAGTAGGTGGGCGAGATCGGCCGGGGCAGCACCAGGTCGCGCGTCCGCTGCAAGCCGGCTCGCATCCGCCGGGTCCATCTCGGCGAAACTCCAGGCCAGCGGGACCCCGGCGGTCAAACGACGCAGCGTGCGGACACCATGGACGACTCGTAGAGTCGAAGCATGGATCTGCCGGTGATGCCGCCCGTGAAGCCGATGCTCGCCAAGTCCGTGGCGAAGATCCCGCCGGACATGCAGTACGAGGCGAAGTGGGACGGGTTCCGCGCGATCGTGTTCCGCGACGGCGACGAGGTCGAGCTCGGCAGTCGTACCGGCAAGACGCTGACCAGGTACTTCCCCGAGCTGGTGGCGGCGTTGCGGGAGCGGCTGCCGGAGCGCTGTGTGATGGACGGCGAGATCGTGATCGCCAGGGAGGGCCGGCTCGACTTCGACGCGCTCACCGAGCGCATCCATCCCGCGGACTCCCGGGTGCGGATGCTGGCGGAGAAGACTCCCGCCTCCTTCGTGGCCTTCGATCTGCTGGCACTGGCCGACGAGTCGCTGCTCGACGTGGCCCTCGGCGACCGCCGGGCCCTGCTGACGATGGCGCTGTCGGGGGTGACGGCCCCGGTTCACGTGGCACCGGCGACCACGGACCGCGAGGTGGCGGAGCGGTGGTTCGAGCAGTACGAGGGCGCGGGCCTCGACGGGGTCATCGCCAAGCCGCTCAACCTGCGCTACCGGCAGGACGAGCGGGCCATGTTCAAGATCAAGCACGAGCGCACCGCGGACGTCGTCGTCGCGGGGTACCGCCTCCACAAGAGCGGGCCCGTCGTCGGTTCCCTGCTGCTCGGTCTGTACGACGACGGGGGCACCCTCCAGCACGTGGGGGTGAGCGCCGCCTTCCCGATGAAACAGCGGGCACAGCTGGTGGAGGAGCTGGAGCCGCTGCGCATGGAGGACGTCGAGCGGCATCCCTGGGCGGCCTGGTCGCAGGAGTCGGCGCACGAGTCCGCGCGGCTGCCGGGCGCGCCCAGCCGGTGGTCGACGAAGAAGGACTTCTCCTGGGTGCCGCTGCGGCCCGAGCGGGTGGCGGAGGTGGCGTACGACCACATGGAGAACGGCGTGCGGTTCCGTCACACGGCCCGCTTCCGCCGCTGGCGCCCGGACCGGACCGCGGAGAGCTGCACGTACAGCCAGTTGGACGAGCCCGTCGGGTACGACCTCACGGAGATCCTCGGCCCGCAGAACTGACGCGGTCACCCGCACAACCGACCCGCGGCCCGATCGGTCCAACAAGTGGGCTGATCGGCCCTACTCGGCGCACGCGAACAGAAGTGAGCGGGTATGGCCACCGATGAACCTATGAGCGCACAATCGATGGCACGGGACAGGGTGGCACGTTGAGCATGCGACAGATGGCGCGGACGCGGTGCGGCGCGATGACGGCGGCGCTGCTGACCGTCGCCGCGGCGGGCTCTCTGGTGACGGGCTGTTCCTCGGGCAGCAGCGCCACCGACGACGGACGCGCCCCGGCGCCTAGCCGCAGCCAAGTGCAGGAGACGGCGCCGACCCGGAGCCCCTCCAGTACCGCCGGTCCCGTACTCGCCGTGAAGATCGACAATGTGAGCGCGGCGCGCCCTCAGACGGGTCTCGACGCGGCGGACGTCGTCTACGCGGAGCAGGTCGAGGGCGGTCTGAGCCGGCTGATGGCCATCTACGCGAGCAAGCTGCCCAGCGCCGTCGGGCCGGTGCGCAGTGCGCGCGAGTCGGACCTGGAGCTGCTGCGCCAGTTCGACCGGCCGACGCTCGCCTTCTCGGGTGCCCAGCACAAGTTGCTGCCGGTCATCGCCAAGGCACCCGTGCATGCGGTGTCGGCCGATGAGGGCTCCAGCGCGTATTACCGCAGTGCCTCCAAGGTGGCCCCCCACAACCTCTTTCTGCACCCGAAGCAGCTCATGCACTCCGCGCCGGGGGCCGCCGCCCTCACCACCGGGTTCCACTTCGGTGCCGCCCCGGCGGGCGGCAGCGCGGAGACCTCGCGCACGGTGCGCTTCCCCGCGGCCAGCTTCACCTTCGCCTGGTCGGCGAGCAAGCACCGCTGGCTGGTGTCGATGGACGGGACACCGACGGTGACGACGGACGGGAACCGGGTGGCGCCCGCGACCGTGGTCGTGCAGTACGTGAAGGTGCGCAACTCCAAGTACCACGACGTCCTCGGCAACAACACGCCGTACACGGAGACGGTGGGCTCGGGGACGGCGAAGGTGCTGCGCGACGGCAAGGTCTACGACGTCGACTGGAAGCGCCCGACCGCCGGCGACGGCACCGACTTCACGACCGCCGACGGCGCGCCGATGAACTTCGCGAAGGGGCAGGTGTGGGTGGTCTTCGCCAAGGCATGACGACGAAACCATGACGACGAAACCGTGACCGCGGCGGGCGACGGGACTTGTCGGGGTCGTCGAGCTTGTCGGGCTCGTCGGGCTCGTCGGGCTCGTCGGGCGGCGGGGCTACCCGATGACCACCACCCGTGCCCACGCGGGCGGTGCGTCCGGTGCGTAGTCGGGATCGTCCTCGTTCCCCGACCCGGCTGCCGGCTCCCGGGGAAACAGACCCACCACCGTCCGGCACGGTGGCCGGTCCGGCCATGGCGTCTGCCCGTCCGTCAGGACCACGACGACGTCCGGTCGGGGCCGCGCCCGGAGCGCCTTGGCGAAGCCCGTGCGCAGGTCCGTACCCCCGCCGCCCACCAGCGGTATTCCCTCGGCACGGCAGAGCGCGTGCGCGATCGGGGCCGCCGCGTCGCAGGGCACCACGGTGACCAGGTCGCGGCGGCCGCCGACGGCGCGGGAGATGGCGGTGACCTCGAGGAGCGCGCTGCCCAGTTCGGCGTCACTGACCGACCCGGAGGTGTCGATGACGACGCAGACCCGTGGCGGCCTGCGTCGCAGGCTCGGCAGCACGGCGCCGGGCACCCCGGCCAAGCGCCGCGACGGCCGGCCGTACGTGTAGTCCTCGCCCACGCCGGAGCCGGAGGCCGCCGAGCGGACCGCCGCGCCCAGCAACTCCCGCCAGGGCTGCGACGGGTGGAACGCTTCGTCCGCCCACCGCCGCCACCCGTTCGGGGTGTCTCCCGGACGGGCGGTGATGCCCTGCGCCACCCGGAACCGGACCGCGTCCCGTTCCTGCGGGCTGAGGCCGTGCGCGCCGTCCGGGCCGAGGTCCCACTCCCGTTCGAGTCCGTCGGCGCCGCTTCCGCAGTCCAGCCAGGCCAGGCTCTGGGTGAGCGCCCCGAGGCGGAACTGGCCCAGGTAGTCCTCCATGAGCTGTCCCTCGGGCAGCTTCAAGAACCGTGGCGTGACGGCGCCTTCGGGCCGGAGCAGTCCGTCACCGAACGCGTCGTCGTTGATCTCGCAGTCCGCGGCGATGTTCATCCGCAGCCGTTCCCCCGGGCCAGTCAGTCCGCGCTCCCGCGCGACCCTGTCCCCGCGCCCGTGGTGGTCGCGCAGGAGGTGCGACACCTCGTGCACCCACACCCCGGCCAGTTCCTCCACCGGGGTCCGGTCCACGAACGCCGGCGAGGCGTAGCAGCGCCAGTGCCGGTCGACGGCCATCGTCGGCACGCGCCGCGACTCCACGGTGTGCAGGGCGAACAGCGCCGTGGCCAGGTAGGGCCGGACCCGGGCGGCGTGCAGCCGGGCGGCGAAGAGCTTGTCGAGGTCCAGTGTCCCCGGTGCGGGCGCGGTCATCGTCCGGCCTTCGCGGCGGCGGCCCGGACCGCCGCCCGGTCC
>LRTP01000037.1 GCA_001550305.1 Streptomyces diastatochromogenes | reverse complement strand
GGGTGCGGCCGCCGGCCGGCTCCCCGAACTGCGCGCCGTGCGCGGCGAGCCGTGACCGGGGCCGGCGCATCGAACGGGAGCTCCACCTCGAAGGCGTGGTACGGCTCGTACACCCGGGCCCCCGCCCTCTCCAGCGCGCGTCGCGGCACGACCCGGGGTGAGGCCGCGGAAGTCGGCGGCCGTGCGCACCTCGCCGTAGAGGAGCAGTGCGGTGCTGCCGGACGCGGCGGGCCGCGCGTGCATCAGCGGGTCCTGGTCGGCCAGTGCAAGGAGGGCCGAGTGCAGCGGTTCCGCCTGGTCGGGGTGCCGGGCCCGGACGAGGGTCTCCAGGGTCGGCGCCGCGAACTGCGGCGCACGGTCGGTGAACTCACCGAGCCGATCGCCGACGCGGATGCCGACGACGCCCCGGAGCGCAGCGATGTTGCCCCCGGCCGCCCCGCGACCTCCAGTTCCCGGGCCCGGCCGAGGGTGATGAAGGCCCGGTGGCTACGAGGGGCAGAGGGCGGCGGTCATCAGGGCGAGGGCCGCAGGGCTGGCGTCGGCGTCGGTGCCCCAGTCGGTCCAGTCCACCGTGACTTGGCGCGTGCCGTCGAGTGTGTGGAAGGAGATGGTGCGGTAGCCGGGAGTGCCGCCGCCGTGGCCCACGATGGTGCCGCAGGGGAGGGTGGTCATCTCCAGGCCGAGGCCCCAGCCGTCGCCGCTGGTGTCGGCGGTCATCTCGTGCAGCTCGGCCGGGTGCAGGAGGCCGCCGCTGAGCAGGGTGCGGAAGAAGTGGTCGAGGTCGGCGGTGGTGGAGATGATCTCGCCGGCAGCGCCGGCGATGGACATGTTGACGGTGGTGTAGTCGACCGGGACAAGTGTCCCGTCCTCTTTCTCCACTGGTTCGTAGCCGTGGGAGTGGGGCCCGGTGAGGAAGGGAGAGGAGCCCGGCAGGCGGGTGTCCCGGAGTGCGAGGGGCCGGATGATGCGCTGGTCGATTTCGGTGCGGTAGGAGCGGCCGGTGACCTTTTCGATGATCATCCCGAGCACGATGTAGTCCGTATTCGAGTAGTGGTGATCGGTGTCCGGCGGGAACAGCAGAGGGCGGTTGCGGTCGCCGTCCTTGACGGCCCGTCGGACCAGCTCGGCGGGTGTCCAGGTGCGGAAGCGGTCGTGGGGGGCGTCGCCGTCGAGCAGTCCGTCGGTGTATTCGGGCAGGCCGCTGGCGTGCTGGAGCAGTTCCCGGACCGTGATCTTGTCGCCTCCGGGGGCAGGGACGAGGCCGGGAAGCCACCGCTCGGCGGTGTCGGACAGGCGCAGCCGCCCCTCGCCCACCAGTTGGAGCACGACAGTGGCGGTGAACGTCTTGGTGACGCTTCCGGCGCGGAAGCGGCCATCGACAGGGGCGGCCTGCCGGCCGTTGAGCCTGGACTTGCCGCTGCTGCCGCGCCATACGGCGCCACCCTGCCGGACCTCGGCGACCGCGCCGACCGCTTCGGTTGCCGTCACCCGGTCCAGCGCCGCCTGTAACGCGGTCGCGTCCGGTCCCACGGCGGGCGGTGCGGTG
>LRTP01000369.1 GCA_001550305.1 Streptomyces diastatochromogenes | reverse complement strand
CCGCTCGCGCTGCGGGAGCCGCCGTCGGCGCCGAGCGGCCGACAGCGCTCGGGCCGGGACCAGCTGCCCGCGCTCCAGCCCCTTTCCGTGCGGCTGGAGGCGGCCTCGCCTCTGCTGTCGAAAGGCTGTCTGCGCCGACCCGACGGGTGCTGCTCCTGGCCGCGCTCGACGCCGACGCCGGCCTGACCACGATGCGGAAGGCGGCGTCGGACTCCGCGAGCGTCGACGACCTCGCTCCGGCGCACCAAGCTCACCTGGCACATGTCGATGAGGCCGTCGGACACGTGTCGTTTCGCCATCTGCTGGTCCGCGCCGTGATCGTGCACCGGGCATCCCTGAGTGAACGCAGGAGCGCGCACCACTCCCCGGTCGCGGCGCTGGCCGACTCCCCTGAGCCTCGGGTGTGGCATCTGGTCGAGTCCGCGACCGAACCGGACGAGGCGGTGGCCCGGGCGGCGGACGATGCGGCCCTCCCCGCTTGGCGGCGCGGCGCATCGTCCGGGGCCAGGGCCCGGGCGGCGGACGAGACGGCCGTCATCGACCGGCGGCGCGTCGCCGCGTCCGCCGCGGTTGCCGGGCTCATAGGGGCCGATGAACTCAGCCCGCATCCGGGCGGGCGATCCCGCCGACTGGTCGAGGCCGCCTACCTCGCGAGCATCGCCGGTCACCTCGAAGTGCCACGCTTGTTGGCCGATCACGGACAGGACCCCGACACGCCGACCGGGCTGGTCTTCGCCGCCACCGCCCACCTCCTCACCCACGACGAGGGCGATGTCGATGCCGCCCACCGGGTTTTGGTCCGGGCGCTCGACGCCCATGCCGACACCGCCGAGAACGACAACTGGGACCACTGCGGCATCCTGTAGCGCCGCTGCTCGTCAGCCTCTACACCCTCAGTCCCGAGCCGTGGCAGTTTCTCGGCACCGCGATGGCCCAGTTCGAACCGGCAGCAGCGACCCCGTTCAGGCTGTGCCACCTTGCGCTTCAGGGCCGTGCGGCGGGTGGCGGCGTCGCCTCGGACGACTTCGGCTCGCCCGTCCATCAACGCGAGCAGCCGTGACCGCAGTTCTGTGAACGACGGGAGAGGTTTGTCCGGTCAGCCCAGCGATGCGCTCGCCGCACGCAGGTCGTCCAGGGCCGCCAGGGTGTACTCGGCGAGCCCGTCCTTGGCGTCGCGGTCGCCCTCGGACCATTCGGCGTACCCCCGTTTGAACGCGAGGACGCCCAGCTCGCCCGCGAGAGCGGCGGTCGGATCGGGTACGCCGCGGGCGACCAGAGCGGTTGTCATCGCGGCCGCGAGGCTGACGCTCTTGAGTGCGTCACGCTCTTGAAGTTCGGCGCTGGCGGCGACGGCCGCCTTCAGACGAGGGGCGAGCTCGCGATTCATGGGGCCCATCGCGCTCGAGGCGCGCTCAAGGCCGGCAGCGACCGCCTCGAGCGGGCTGGCATCACGGGGCGCCTCGGCGATCCCCTCGGCCAGCAGCCGGCTCAACGTCTCCTGTCCGGCCACCAGTAGCTCGCGCTTGTCGGGGAAGTGCCGGAAGAAGGTGCTTTTGGTGACTCCTGCGCGCTCGGCGATCTGCGCGACCGTCGTGGCGTCGTATCCCTGCTCGGTGAACAGGTCGACGGCGGCCATGACGAGGCGTTCGCGTGCGCCTGGTTCCCATCGACCCATGGGGCCATCGTACGTGATGGGACTCTTGTCCCATCATCCTGCTATCGTGATGGGACAAGAGTCCCATCACTTGGGGGAGAGTTTCATGCGCGTCTTTGTCACCGGTGGCACCGGTCTGATCGGTTCCGCCGTCGTCGCCGAACTGCTCGGCAACGGCCACACCGTCCTCGCCCTCGCCCGCTCCGACGCGTCCGCGCTGGTCGCCGAGGCGGCCGGCGCCGAACCGATCCGGGGAGGTCTCGCCGATCTGGACATCCTTCGCGCCGGCGTCGCTCAGGCCGACGGCGTGATCCACCTGGCATTCGCCAACGACTTCAGCAGCCCCGACGCCCTCGCACGGGCGGTCGCCGAGGAAAGTGCCGCCCTCGCTGCCCTCGGCGAGGAACTCGTCGGCAGTGACCGCCCCTTCGTCACCGTCTCGGGTACGCCCCATGCGCCGGGCCGCGCCTCAACCGAGGTCGACCCGCTCCCGACCGACGGGCCGGTCGGTGGTCGCGGTCGCGCGGTCACGGCGGTCCTGGGCTTGGCCTCACGCGGAGTGCGGAGCACGGCCGTACGCATGCCGCGCACGGTTCACAACCAGGGCACGGGCGGGTTCGCCGGTCTGCTGACCGGCATCGCACGCCAGACAGGAGTGTCCGGCTACCCGGGCGACGGCGCACAGCGTTGGCCGGCCGTGCACGCGCTCGACGCGGCGGTCCTCTTCCGGCTCGCCCTGGAGCAGGCGCCGGCCGGTACCTCCTGGCACGCCGTGGCCGACGAGGGAGACGAGGTGCGGGACATCGCCGCGGTCATCGGCCGACGGCTGGGCCTGCCGGTCGAGTCGGTCCCATCGGAGACCTACGGCCCTCTGGGCCCGATCTTCGCGACCGACCAGCCCTCGTCCAGCACCCACACCCGTCAGGCACTCGGCTGGGAGCCGAAGCACCCGCGCCTTCTGGAGGACCTGGAAAACATCCAGCCCTGACCGGCGACCGGGAAGATCGGACAGACGCGTTGCCGACGCTCACGTCGGCAGCGGAACCCCTCACCCACGTCGGCTCTGTCGGCAGTTCCGTGAATCCCTAGGTCAGCGGCGGGAACGGGGGATCGTTTCGCAGATGATCGCGGTCGTGGAACACATGCGGGTGCACCGTCCGGCCGGCGGCCCTCTCCATACCCGGCCGGACCATCTGAGGGGTGACAAAGCGTTCTCATCACGCGGCAGTCGTCGTTACCTGCGGCGTCGGCGGATCAAGCAGACCGTCCTGGAGCATGGTGGCCGAGCAGCGAGCGAGGCCGCGAGTCCAGGATCGCTTCGGCCTCGTCGCTGATGGCGCGGACCACGTCAGCGGCCGGGCGCACGCCATCGACGAAGGACGCCGACTGGCCGTAGATGATCTCACCCGTGTCGGGGTCGGGCGGGGCCCCGAAGGGGTTGGCACCTTCGGCAGGCCTGAATTCCTCCGCGCGGTCCCGCAGGGTCGATGCGCGCTCCGCCCACTCGTCGGTGAACCGGTTGCGGCGGACGCGTTCACCGATACCGGTCGGCCACGGCAGTCCTGACACGATGTCGTAGGCCTGTGTCCACACGGTGTCGCCGCCGTCGCTCTCGACGATCAGGCGCTTGTGGATGTCGTGCACCTCGACCGCCTCGGGTGTGGCAAGGAATGCCGTGCCCAGCCAGGCACCGTCCGCACCGGCGGTGAGGACGGCCGCGAGCGTTCGTCCGTCGCCAATGCCGCCTGCGGCCAGCACCGGGACATCGGGATACCTGCGCACGATCCCGCTCAGGAACGGCAGCAGACCCATCGTCCCGGTGTGACCGCCGGCCTCGTTGCCCTGCGCCACGAGGACATCGGCCCCCGCGGCAACCGCCGCCTCGGCGTCCTCGTAGTTCTGGACCTGGCACATCACCCGGGCTCCCGCGTCCTTGGCCCGGGCAAGCCACGGCTGGGGATCGGCGAACGACAATGCGACGACCTCTGGCCGCTCCTCCAACGTTGCGTCGAACAGCGGCTCGGTGAAGGGGAGGAACGGCGTGATGAAGCCGACTCCGAACGGCCGGTCCGTCGAGGCACGGATGGTCGCGATCTCCGCACGGATCCAGTCGGGTCCCTTCCAGGGATGCGTACCCCCGAAACAGCCGAGGCCGCCGGCGGCGGAGACCGCGGCGGCGAGTGTTCCACCACTGTGCAGGGCCATGGGGGCCGACATCACCGGATGAGCAAGCCCGAACATATCGGTGAATCTCGTCTGCAACATGGCCGCACACTAGCGGACTGACGAAACGTCAACGGGCTGCATGCTGAGACGGCCGTTGGATGTCTGAATCGCACGCGGCCCGTCGGACACGCCCTGGCACCGCCAGCAAACACCTAGGTCGCCGTCCACCTGATGTTCGTAGGTCGGGGCGGGTGCTCTGACGACCCTGGTGCGAGTCGCTGGATCAAGATGGCGAGCCGGTGTCGAGGTAATACCCGTAGGGGGCGTCGGACCTCCGGGTGAAGGGAACATTGATCATGCCCTGCTCGACGCCACAATCAATTGCTTACCGTGATCACGAACCCGCAGGTGTCGTCGCCTCTCCATTATCAGTACTGCCAGCAGGCTGAATCCCGACATCCACGCCTGGCATCAGTGGGGGGACTCCCGCCAATCTTCGGCCAATGGCCAAAAACAGGCAGGTCGGCAGCTTCGCCCATGGCGTGACGTGCACCACTCAACTCACCCCGGGATCGGGACTACGGGTAACTAGGCGGCCGGACGATTGCCTGATTCTTCCCCTCGAGAGAGGAAGGTCCACGCGCATAGGGTCACAGCGGAACAACAGCATCCGTTTTCTCGCGGAAATCCACGTGGACAACAGGACGGGCGATCTGATTGGCTCTCGCCGCTGTTATTCGCTTCGCCCATCCATGTTTCTTGAGTTTCTTGGGCGGCTACTTGAATGGTTTCCAGAGGGGGATCTCATGACCGTGCGAAGCCGGCACGCAGCAAGAATCGTCTTTTCAGCGGCCGCAGCCACCCTGGGTGTACTCGGCGTGACTGCTCCGCAGGTCGCGGCGGCCGATCGGCCGGTTCCCAGCATTTCGGCCAAGGCTGACATGAACGCCAGGAAAATTGCAGCCGAGAATCCGGTTGCGGTCGTAGCAGCCGCAACTGTCTGTGGTACGGGATACAATCTCTACAGGGCCGAACAGTTGCCCGACGCCTCGCGCCTGGGGACTCTCTTCGTCTACGTCAAGGGATCCAACCCCGCGAGTAATGACGCTCCTACGTGTGCCATCTTCGATAACAACACGAGTGGCGCGAAGTGGATGAAGCTCAAGCTCTGTTCGAACTACACGGCTGAGGGCTGTGCGAGTGACGAGGGCAACTTCAGCCAGTACGCAGGACCTGTCTACCGCGCCCATGGCGGTTGCGGCACGGTCACCGCACTGATGAAGAACACCTCAAGTTCAAGCTCGTACCTCGTCAACGCTGTTCGAGACTCGACGAACTGCAACTAGGCAGCGCCGCACGAGCCGCAAGCCCGGGATTCCACGCCGCCTCACGGCATGGAATCCCGGGCGCACCGCTGGTCTCAGCTGAACTCTCCGCCTTTCAGCGGGGCCTTTGAGAGGGAACCCGAGGCTGCTGCATGAAGGTGATCGGGATGGGTAATAGCACGCAGGCTTTGCGTTCAAATGCCTGATGAAGCCCCTCTCGCCGTAGAAGGCGCCCTGACCTGATGCGGGGCGGCGCGTTCACCGCTTGCCGGGACATGAACGATCCCGCGAGCACAGACGCGCCCATCAGTGTGACGGTGTCGCTGCCCGGTCTGTGGCTGTCCAGAACATCCAGGCTTCTGCCATGGGGCCGCCGCGGTCATCGGGACCGAGGAAACCGACCCTGGTCGGGCTTGATGCCGGTCAGCGGACGATCTCGCTTGCCAGTTCCCACAGGTGCTCGGCGTTCGCCGGGTCCAGTGCGTAGGGGGCCACGCCGGGGACGCCCAGCCGGGTGGGCCGGGCGTGGACGAGAGGGGCCTCGTTGACGTCTTCGAAGTAGCGGCCGCCGATGCCTTCGACGAGCGGGGAGGCGGCGAGGAACACGGTGGTCGCGGCGCCCTGCTCGATCGTCTTGCGGTAGGGCTCCGGGGTCCGCAGGCCCCCGGTGTGCCGCTGGAGGTTGGTGGCGATCGCACCGGGATGCAGGGAGTTGGCCGTGATGCCGTCGCCCGACCAGCGGCGCTGCGCCTCGACGGCCAGGAGGATGACGGCGGTCTTGGACTGGCCGTAGGCGACGAGCGCGTCGTACGGGCGGAAGCGGAAGGCGATGTCGTCGAAGACGACGGGGGAGAAGAGATGCCCGCTGGAGGAGACCGAGACCAGGCGCGCTCCCTCGCCGTCGGCGAGGGCCCGGTGCAGCCCCAGGGCCAGGGCGAAGTGCCCCAGGTAGTTGGTGGCGAACTGCTGCTCGTGGCCGCCGATGCCCCGCTCGAGGTCCGGAGGCATCATGATGCCGGCGTTGTTGATCAGGATGTGCAGCGGACCCTGCCAGCCGGCGGTGAACGCCCGCACCGATTCCAGGTCGGCCACGTCCAGGCGGGCGACGTGGATCGCGTCGTTCCCGGTGGCCTTGCGCAGGTCGGCCGCGACCTGCTCGCCGGCTTCCGGACGGCGCACGGCGAGCGTGACCTCGGCACCGTTGGCCGCCAGAGCACGGGCGGTCTCGACTCCGATGCCCGAGCCCGCGCCCGTGACGATCGCCCGCCTGCCTGACAGGTCGACGCCTTCGATCACCTCCGAGGCGGTGCTGTCGCGGCCGAACGGGGTCGTGAAGAGCTGGGACATGTGATGCATTCCTCCGGTCGTTCGAACTGCGCCGTCATCCTGCGCCGAAGGCTGTGGGGCGAACCAGGACGGGGTGAGACTGGGACTGGCAGGGCCACCCATGAACCCGGAACGCGTTCGTACGCTGGAAACATGACAGCCGCCGGAGACGCGAACCCACTGGGCCGGTATCTGCGCGCCCGCAGGGCACTGGTCCAGCCCGATGAGGCCCGGGATCAGGGCAACCGGCGTGTCCCGGGGCTGCGCCGCGAGGAGGTCGCGTTCCTCGCGGGCATCAGCTCCGACTACTACAACCGCTTGGAGCAGGGCCGCGACAGAAACCCCTCGGAGCAGGTCCTGCGCAGCATCGCCCGCGCCCTGCGACTGGACGAGGAGGCGACGACGTACCTGCTGGAGATCGCCACACGCAAGAGCCCGCGGCGCAAGCGGCCCCGAAGGCCGGAACAGGTCGGTGACGGCCTGCGCACGCTCATCGACTCCTGGCCACTCACCCCGGCGTACATCCACGGCACATACATGGACGTCCTGGCCGCCAACTGCCTCGCCGTCGCGCTCTCACCGTTCAACGCGCCGGGGCGCAACGGCATTCTGGCCGCGTTCCTGGAGCCGGAGATGCGGGAACTCCATCAGGACTGGGAAGACATGACCGCCCGGGTCGTCCCGTACCTGCGCTCGGTCGCCGGCGCGGACATCGATGATCCGCGCCTTGTCGAGATCGTCGGAGAGCTCTCTCTGCGCAGCGAGCGCTTCCGCACGCTCTGGGCCCGGCAGGACGTCAAGCACAAGACGACCGGCACCAGCCTGCTTCGTCACCCCGAGGCCGGCCCTCTGGAACTGCGCTACGAGAAGCTGCTGGTCCCGGGCACCGGCGGGCAGACGCTGGTCACCTACCACGCACAGCCGGGCAGCGCCTCCGAAGAACGCCTGCGTCTGCTCGCCGGCATGCACGCCCCCGACCACGTCGGCGGTACGCGGCCGGCCGGCGACCGGACCGTAACGCCAGGACACGCCATGCCTTGACGTGCTTCCCGGACATCGGCGACCGGTCCGGTCGCCGACGCACTCGCCTTTCTTCCTCACGCCGGATGAGCTGGTTGCCGCCTCACGCGGTCGGCCCTCAGCGTCACTCCTCCGCGCCGTCAGCCCTCCGCGCGGGCGGGCAGCCGCCATCCCGGACGCGGGAAGTGGCAGGTGTAGCCATCGGGGTAACGCTCCAGGTAGTCCTGGTGCTCGGGCTCGGCCTCCCAGAAGGGGCCGACCGGCTCGACCTCGGTGACGACCTTGCCCGGCCACAGTCCGGAGGCGTCCACGTCCGCGATGGTGTCCTCCGCGATCCGCTTCTGCTCGTCGTCCACGTAGTAGATCGCCGAGCGGTAGCTGAGACCGATGTCGTTGCCCTGACGGTTCTTGGTGCTCGGGTCGTGGATCTGGAAGAAGAACTCCAAGATCGTGCGGAAGTCGGTCTTCTCGGGGTCGAAGAGGATCTCAATGGCCTCCGCGTGGGTGCCGTGGTTGCGGTACGTCGCGTTCGGCACGTCACCCCCGGTGTATCCGACCCGGGTCGCTGTCACGCCCGGGAGCCGGCGGATCAGGTCCTCCATCCCCCAGAAGCATCCGCCCGCCAGTACGGCCCTCTGCGTCTGCGCTGCCATGTCGGCCCCTCCAATGTCTGTCGCCTCGGTCACTCGGGCTGCTCGGCTCGCCCACCGGCGGCATCCCATGCCCTCTGGCTTCATCAGCGCGTGAGGGTTCCAAACAATTCCGCGCCCGCCCACCCCGCCGGCGATCAACCGGGCGTGGGGCACCGCCGCAGCCTGCGGAAACCGTCCGGGGGGCGGTGCCTACGTCACCGCGGGATCCCGTTTTTAAGTTAATTAGCAATTAATATTGACAGGCCTGGGGGGCCTGGGCACAGTTTCCGCCGTGGCACCGACGCCCAGGCACGACCGGAGCGGGGTGCCCCGTACCCCCAACTCTCGGGAGAATTCAGTGGCTTCGCATCGTGCAGGGATGGCACGACCGCGGCGGACCGCGGTGGTGCTCGGTGCCGTGGTGCTGGTCGGGTCGGCGGTTCCGGCGGCACACGCCGCGGACGACCAGGGCGCGCCGCAGTACTACGACAGCGGTCTCGCCTCCACGCCGTACATGGGATGGAACACCTACTACGGGCTCGGCGCCCCGACGGAGGACCAGGTCAAGAAGGTCGCCGATCACCTCGTCAGCAGCGGGCTGCGCGACAGCGGTTACAACATCGTCTGGCTGGACGGCGGTTGGCAGGCTGACCAGCCGCGCGATCCGCAGACCGGCCGGCTCGTGGCCAACCCGACCCGCTTTCCCTCCGGCATCCCCGCGCTGGTGACGTACCTTCACAAGCGGGGCCTCAAGGTCGGCATCTACACCGACGCGGGTGAGTACGACGGCGGGAAGTGGTGCGGCCTGGGCAGTCGCGGTCACTACGAGCAGGACGCCCGCCAGTTCGCCGGGTGGAAGGTCGACGCCATCAAGGTGGACTTCCTGTGCGGCATCGGCGCGGGGCTCGATCCGGGCCCGGCCTTCAAGGAGTTCAGCGACGCCGTCGCCAAGTCCGGGCGGAAGATGCTGCTCAACCTGTGCAACCCGCTCACCGATGACTGGGGGATGCCGCACACCCCGGAACAGGACGCGCACAACACCTTCGTCTACGGTCCGACGGCAGCCGACTCCTGGCGCACCGGCACCGACATCGCCTGGGGCACCCCGACCGCGGGGGAGTGGCCGAACATCCTGCGCAACATGGATGCCAACGCCTGGCATCCCGAGGCCCAGGGGCCCGGGCACTGGAACGACCCCGACTACCTGATCCCGATGCGCAAGCTCGCCGAGGGTGGCTACGAGCTGACGGAGGAGGAGTCCACCACTCAGTTCGTGATGTGGGCCGAGATGGCCTCGCCGCTCATGCTCGGCAGTGACCCGCGCACCCTGGCGCAGTCGATGATCGACACCCTGCGCAACCCCGAGATCATCGCCGTCGACCAGGACCCGCTGGGCATCCAGGGCGCCCGCGTGGCGACCGACTCGGTCGGGGACGTCTACAGCAAGGTGCTGCAGGGCGCGGGCAAGCGGGCGGTCGTCCTGCTCAACCGTTCCGATCAGGCGCAGGACCGCACGGTGACCTTCGCGGACGCCGGCCTCGCGGGCAAGGTCGCGGTGCGTGACCTGCGGGCCCGTGCCTCGCGTGGCACCTTCACCGGCTCGTACACGGTGCGCGTCCCCGCCCACGGCACGGCCTTCCTCAAGCTGACCGGCACCGACGAGGCCCCCGGCACGCAGCTTCCCGGCCGCTCGTCGGCGAGCCCGGCCCTGGTGCGCGACGGTGACACGCTCACTGTCTTCACCCGCGGCACGGACGGCGCGCTGCGCGCGCAGACCGCGCACGGTGGTGACTGGGCCACGTCCCGGACCACCGATCTGGGTGGCCCGACGCGCGGCCGCATCCTGGGTCAGCCCGCGGCGTACGCCTCGGCCGGGGGACGGATCGACGTCTTCGTGCGCGGCGCCGACGACACCGCCTACCGGCGCGTGTACGCGAACGGGCACTGGGGGCGCTGGCAGAACCTCGGCGGGACGCTGACGGACGCGCCGACCGCGGCCTTCGCTGGACCGGACGACTGGACCCTGTTCGCGCGCGGTGCGGACGGCCATGTGTGGTCGCGTGGCTCGGCCTCCGCCTGGACCTCGCTCGGCGCCCCACAGGGCCGGCCGTTCTACGGACGACCGTCGGCCGTCGTCGACGACGCCGGACGGCTGCACGTGGCCGTGCGCACCCCCGACGACTCGGTGTGGTCGCGTACCCGCGACACCTCCGGCACCTGGTCGGACTGGACGGCCCTCGGCGGCACGACCAGTGGCAGCCCGACGTTGGTGGCCTCCGGCGGCACCGTCCACCTGTACGCGCGGGCCGGGGACTACACGCTCTGGACGCGCAGTTGGACCGCCGACGGCGGCTGGGCCGGCTGGAGCAAGGACACCGACTTCGTCAGCGGTGCCTTCGACGGCGCGCTCGGTGCCGTAGCCGGGCCGGAGGGCGGCGTACTGGCCGCCTACCGCGGGGTGGACGGCCGCGTCCACCAGACCGAGCTCTGAGCTCCGCGCGCTCACTTTGGTGGGCCTCCGGGCCTTGTTTCGGCCCGGAGGCCCACCCTCCGAGAAATAAATTAGTAATTAATCTTGACGGTGTCCGGACCCCTGCGACAGGCTGTTCCTGCTGCAGGCAGGGCCGGGCCGTCAGGGGGCCTCAGCTCCGTTCCGTGGGCACTTAGGGAGTACATAGATGACCGCCTTCAACACCAACCGCCGCAGATTCCTCGTAGGAGCCGGCGCAGTCGGTGCCGGCGCGCTGCTCAGCGGCTGCGTCACCCAGAGCCCGTCCGCCTCCGGAGGAAAGTCCGGCGGCCCGGTGACCCTGCAGTCCAACCTCTCCTCTCCGCAGGCCAAGACCGCGATGCAGGCGATCGTCGCCGCCTTCGACAAGCGCGGCGGAGCCGGGGCGCAGCTCAACACCGTCGCGTCCGAGACCTTCCGCACCCAGCTGCCGACCTACCTCACGTCGGCCAACCCGCCGGACGCCTACACCTGGTACCCCGGCTCCGTGGCCGAGTCGTACGCCAAGAAGGACCTGCTCCTCGGTCTCGACGACATATGGGAGAAGCCCGAACTCGCCGGCTACTCCGACGCGCTGAAGAAGCTGTGCACCTCGGCCTCCAGCGGCAAGAAGGTCTTCGTGCCCACCAGCTACTACTGGTGGGGCGTGTTCTACCGGAAGTCGAACTTCGCCAAGTGGGGCGTCAAGGAGCCCAAGACCTGGGACGAGTTCCTCGGCCTGTGCGACAAGCTCAAGAGCAAGGGCGTCGCCCCGATCGGCCTCGGCGCCGGCGGTGACACCCCCTGGGTCGCCTCCACCTGGTTCGACTACCTCAACATCCGCGTCAACGGCGCCGCGTACCACCGCGAACTCCTGGCGGGCAAGCACCGCTTCGACGACCCCGAGGTGCGCAAGGTCTTCGACAAGTGGGACGAGGCCCACCCGTTCTTCGACCCGAACGGCACGGCCATCCCCTTCCAAGACGCCACCACCGCCCTCCTCCAGGGCCGCACCGGCATGATGCTCATCGGTACCTTCTTCGCCGACGCCGCACCCAAGGACGCCCTGGGCGACCTGGACTTCTTCCAGTTCCCCATCATCGACCCGAAGGTGCCGGTCGCCGAGGAGGCGCCCACGGACGGCTACTTCGCCAGCGCCCGCACCAAGCGCGCCGACGGCGTCAAGGAACTGCTGCGCTACCTGGCCTCCGCCGAGGCGCAGGAGCTGTACCTCAAGAACTCCTCCGGCACCGCGCTGCCCACGCACCCGGACGCCAAGGACGCCGGTACCCCGCTCGTCCTCAAGGGCCGCAAACTCATCGCGAGCGCCACCGACGTGACGCAGTTCTTCAACCGGGACTCCAGCGACGCGCTCCAGCCGACCGCCGACACGGCGCTCGTGCACTACCTGGCCAAGCCCAAGGAGGTCGGCTCCATCCTCACCACGTGGCAGCGCAGCGCACAGAAGATCTGGAGCCAGTGACAATGGCTTTGATCGGCTCCACACGACGGTCCAGGGCCACGCGGGTGCCCCCGGTGGTCCTGGCCTTCGTCCTCGTCCCGCTGCTCGTCGAGGCGTTCTGGGTCTTCTGGCCGGCCCTCCAGGGCTTCTACCTGTCCCTGACCTCTTGGGACGGTCTGTCGGCCCCGAAGTTCGTCGGCCTCGGCAACTTCAGCGAGATGGTGCACGACGAGGTCTTCCGCACCGCCGCGATCAACACGGTGCTGTGGCTGCTGCTCTTCGGCGGGCTGTCCGCCGCCCTTGGGCTCGGCGCCGCGCTGCTGCTCCAGCAGGAGCGGCGCGGCATCGGGTTCTACCGGGCGGCGCTCTTCCTGCCGGTGGTCTTCTCACTGGTCGCGACCGCGCTGGTGTGGCAGGCCATGTACCAGCCGGACGGCCTGATCAACAACGTGCTGGGAGCCATCGGCCTGGGTGGCTGGAAGCACGCGTGGCTCGCCGACCAGGACACCGCCTTCTACGCGGTGATCGTGCCCGCGCTGTGGCGCCAGGTCGGCTACGTGATGGTGCTGTACCTGGCCGGCCTCAAGGGCATCGACCCCGTGCTGTACGAGGCGGCGAAGGTCGACGGCGCCACCCGCCTGCAGCAGTTCCGGCACATCACCCTGCCGCAGCTGCGCAGTGTCAACGCGGTCGTCCTTTCGGTGATCGTCATCGACTCGCTGCGCTCGTTCGACGTGGTGTGGGCGCTCACCCGCGGCGGCCCGTACCACTCCTCCGAACTGCTGAGCACCTACATGTACTCCACCGCGTTCCAGTCGCTGCGTCTGGGATACGGCTCCGCACTCGCCGTCGTCATCTTCGTGCTGGCCTTCGGCGTCATCGCGAGCTACCTCGTGCGTGCCTTCCGGGAGGCCGACTCATGACCGCCACCCACGCCACCACGGACCTCAAGGACGCCGAGGGCCCGGCGGGCCGGGCCGGCCCCGCCAAGGTCGCGGCGCCCCG
>LRTP01000368.1 GCA_001550305.1 Streptomyces diastatochromogenes | reverse complement strand
GGACGAACTCCCACTCGGCATCGGACAGTTCATGACGACGTATCACCCGACCATGATCCACCACTCAAGATCATCATTTGACGACAGGGCCTAGGCTGCGACGATGGACCACTTAACCGACGTGCCCGAGAGCTTCGCCCAGCCTGAAGGTCCGGCCCAGGTGGACTACGACAGTTTCACCGAGGCGTACTCGGCGGAAAACGAGAACAACCTCCTGAACGCGTACTACGCGCGGCCCGCGATGTTGGCCCTCGCCGGAGACGTGGCCGGCCGTCGAATCCTGGACGCCGGCTGCGGCTCGGGCCCCCTGTCCGCCGCACTGCGCGACCGCGGTGCGGTCGTCACCGGCATCGACGCCAGCGCCGGGATGCCGGCGTTGGCGAGGCGGCGGCTCGGTGCCGATGCGGCCCTGCACCTGGTCGACCTGAGCGACCGTCTGCCGTTCCCCGACGACTTCGACGACCTTTCGACCAAAACCTGCTTCCTGTTCTTCGTCGTCGAGGTACCACCGTCGGCTGCCGGCTCGGACGACTAGGTTCTGCAGACCGGATCATCTGCCGGAGCCAACGTCCGGACGATGTCGGGGTGCAGTACGGGATCGCGGAAAGCATTGCGTCGGCATCCCGAAGGTCATTGCCTGGAAGTAAGAGCACAACCGCTCGCACATACAGGTCCGCGCTCGCGTTGAGCGAACCTCGCCCGCACGAAGACCTGGAAGATCCTCCGCGACTGCCGCCTCAGGAGCGACGGCGTCCACCACGCCATGCTCGACAGCGCCCGCCTGCACAACCTCATCCTCGCGGAACAAGTGAACGGGTCTCACGGCGCCGGAGCCGCTGGGCAACCCATGACGCCATCGATGTCCGCCGGGCGTCGAGAGTTTCATGGTCGTTCCCGAGGCGCTGGACCGTCGAGCACGGGTTCAACCGACCTTCGCGCCATCCGTTAACCAGCGGAACCCACCCGCATCACTCCGATATCATGATCGATCTACTTAGCCAACATCTAACAAATCGGCCAAAACAGTTGATATCGAGATCATCGCGGGTGTTTTCGCGAATAAACTGCAGAATTGCGTTCGCTGCGTGGCGCCAACCGCGGGCGATGCTGTGGGGCATGGCGGGCGTGACGGGGTTCGGGTTCCTCATCGCGCTGGAGATCGCCGCGCGTCGTTACGGCCTGCCGGGGCCGATCACCAATCAGGCGCGAGAGGTGATATTCGCTCCCAAGTCGGGTTTCCTGTTGTACGCCGGTATGGCGTTGATGATGGTCGTGCTCACCCGGCGGCAACGGTTCATCGCGGCCGGCGCCGCGATCGGTATCGACGTCGCCTTCTTCCTGGTGCGGTGGGCGGTCGACGCCAAGGTGACCGACGGCCACCCCTTCGGCAACGGCGCGTTGTGGGTGATTTTGGGCCATGCGGTAATCGCCATCACGCGCCGCACCGGCCGGGAACGCGTCCTGCTGCTGAAGGGCGTCGGCCTAGGCCTGCTGCTGGTGACCGGCCGCAAGACTGGCGATACCTGGCTCCTCATCACGTCGAAAATCCGCCCGACAACGCTCGACCAGCACGTGGCAACCGCCGATCACGCGCTGGCCAACCCGTCGTGGCTGGTGGGCCGGATCGTCACGGCCACCGGCCCGATCGGCGCCCATGTTCTCGGCACCGTCTACGTTCAGCTTGCGGTGGCCGCGGTCATCGTGGCGCTGTACCAGCTGCGCAACGTGGCGATCGAGCGCCGCTTCCCGCGCCATCATCTGGTGCGCACCTTTCTGGTCATCGGCCTCGTCGGGCCGGCCATCTACATGATCTTCCCGGTGGTCGGACCGGTCTTCGCCTACGGCGCGGACGGCGGGCACTGGGCGGTGGCCGACGTGTGGCCGAACACGCCGCCGCCGATCAATGCCCCGCACCATCTGCCATTCGACGAGATCACCCCACGCAACTGCATGCCCAGCCTGCACACAGCGTGGGCTACCGCGATTTTCATTCATTCCCGTAAGGGCCCACGAATTCTGCGATTCGCAGGCACGTTCTGGCTGATTGCCACACTCGGCGCAACGCTGGGATTCGGCTACCACTACGGCGTGGATCTCGTTGCCGGCGTGGTGTTCGCACTCACGATCGAGGCAGCGCTGCGCTCGCTCGACCGTGGCTGGGACCGGTCAGGAATCCAGCTGGTCATCTACAGTGCCACGGTCTTCGCCGCGCTCTTGGTGTCATATCGCTATCTGCCGGTGCAGATGGCCAACCATCCGTCGGTGTTTGGGCCACTTCTCATTCTGGCGATGGCCTCAGTGGTCCACGGCTACGTACAGACCGCCAAACTGTGGGACCCGAAGGCCGCACCGGCGCGGCATCCGGAACCGCAACCCGAACTGGCTTGAGTCACAGGCCATTTCATTCGGGGAGTCTGCGGTAGCAGCTGAGTGGGGCCGCGACAGTGCGTTCCATGTGCAGCCGGCCTTGTCCACGAACGCAATCGCGGCCAAGGCCTCCCGGCCACCGTGAGACCGACGACGGCCTCCGCCCGCCCTGCGGGCGGGCCGGCGCCGGAGGCACCACCCGGGAAGAGTTCCCACACGCGGTGACTTGTTGGTTCATCCCCCGGGGCCTTTCTTCTGGATTTGGCGTCGGCTACTTCCTCTGTGTCGCCGACCGGCGGTCGAGCACGCAAGGTCACTTGCGATCTCGTGTTCAAGCGAGCGGCCCACTAGAGGAGGGGACTTCCCCGAGCCGGGCGGAGCTCCGGTACGTTCCTCGACGCTCTGGCACTGCAGTAGTCGGCCGATACCCAGCCCACCACAGCCACCGTGGCCAGCAGTGTGGTGATCAGGCGCCACCCTGCCTGTGCAGCAGAACATCACGCCTGGCCTCCGCCGGCTCACGCGCCGCCTCACGGGTCTCCGACCCACCTTGACCAGGGACGACGCCGCGTCCAGTGCGACCTCGCCGTCGAGCACCCACCACCACGCATTGGTCGCCGAGTTGGCGACGACGCGCTCTGAAGGTAGTCACGGCCACGGATCTCTGGGCAGTCCCCCTTCTTGGGGAATCCCCGCACCCCTTGCGGGCGGGGCGTATGGCAGGTGGACACCCTCGCCGGTTGCGGTACCCGGATCCGAGTTATTTACTAGTAGGTACAAAACCGGATACGCGAAGCAGTTCCGCGGGGTCGAAGTGCTGTGACTCCCGTGCCGAGGGTGTCGGCAGGTGGCTGTGGATCGCTTGAGCCGGTGCCGGGCAGCCCGCGTGCTCGTCGCCCGCTCGGCAGCGTCTCCATGTGGGCGGTCACTTCAGGCGCCCGAGACGGACCGCGCCCCGGGACCCTCCAACGGCAAGAGCCCGCGGCGCGGAGGCCAAGGATGCCGCTCGCCCCGTTCTTCGTCCGCACTCCTGCAAGGAGACGAGTTCCATGCTCGCCATTCACCTCACCCAGTTCGGGGAGCCGGAGCGGAGCCTGAAGGTCGTGGACGTTCCCGAGCCGTCGGCTCCGGGCGCCGGGCAGGCGCTGGTCCAGGTCGAATACGCCCCGCTCGACCACCACGACCTGCTGCTGGCGAGGGGCGTCTATCCGGTCCGCCCCGAGCTGCCGAGCGTCATCGGCAACGAGGGAGCCGGCACGGTCCTGGCGGTCGGACCGGGCGTCACCCGCATCCGCCCCGGCGACACGGTCCTGCTTCCCTTCGGCACCTTCGCCTGGTCCGAACGGGTCCTGGCGGAAGCCGCGAAACTGACCGCCGTGGACAGGTCCATCAGCCTCGAACAAGCGGCGATGCTCACCATCAACCCCACCACCGCGGGCCTGCTGCTGGAGTCGCGTGACCTTCCGGCCGGTTCTTGGGTGGTGCAGAACGCGGCGAACAGCGGGGTCGGCCGGTCCGTCATCACCTTCGCCAAGGAGCGCGGGCTCCGCACGATCAACATCGTGCGCCGCGAGGAGTTCGTGACCGAGCTGGAGGAACTCGGCGCCGACATCGTGCTGACCGGATCTCCCGACGTGGCCGTGCGTGTGCGTGCGGCCATCGGCAACGATCCCGTGCCGCTGGGACTGGACGGCGTCAGCGGCAAGGCCACCTCGCTCCTGCTGGACGTGCTGACCGCAGGCGCCCTGCTGATGATCTACGGCTACATGAGCGGCGAGCCCTTCACGCCCGACCCGAACGTGCTGGAGGCGAAGAACATCACCACAACGGAGTTCTGGATGTACCAGGACGAGTACCTGCCCCGTCATCCGGACCTCGCCGCGGAGTCGGCACGGCTGGTCGCGGCGGGAAAGCTCACGCTGCCGTCCGCCCCCGTCTACAAGGCCAAGGACTTCACCGAGGCCCTCGCTTACATGGAGAAGAACGGCAAGGTCCTCCTGGACTTCAACCCCCACCGCGGTAGCCGTCGTCACGAACCCCCTCTGGCTGCACACCATCGAGGACGAGCACCATGAGCACACACCGCACCATTGGCGTACTCGGCGCAGGAGAGGTGGGACAGGCGGTCGCCGACAAGGCCGTCCGCCACGGTCATGACGTCCTCATCGGCAACAGCCGGGGCCCCGGGACTCTCGAAGCTCTCGTGGGCAGGCTGGGGCCGAGGGCTCGCGCGGTAACGGCCGAGGAGGCGGCGAAGCCAGAGCTCGTATTCCTCTCGGTGCCGTTCTTCGCCGTGCCGGAACTGACAGGCCTCACCACCTGGGCCGGGAAGATCGTCGTCGACACGACGAATCAGTTCGCCACGGCCAACCCCTGGCGGGGGCGGTACGACGTCGGTGACCTCACGGGCAGCGAGTGGGTTGCCCGCCACCTTCCCGGCGCCCGGATCGTGAAGGCTCTCAACACCCTGTACGCCCCGTTCATCGCCGCGGACCCCCGGCATGCCGAAGGACGACAAGTGGCCTTCTACGCGGGTGACGACGTCGACGCGAAGGCGGCCGTGGCCGGCCTGCTGGACGCATTCGGATTCGCCGCCCTGGACCTTGGCGGCCTGCGGGAGGGCGGGCGCCTGATGCAGCTGGATGGTGCGCTCAGCGCAAAGCACCTGCTGCTGCAGGACGTCGACTGACGCCCCCACACACCCCAGCGCGCAGGAGGAGCAACATGAACCGTCGTGTCGTCCACACCCGTGGCGGGCCGCCGGCCGGCGTCCTGACCGTCATCGAGGAACCGGAGCCGACGCCCGGACCCGGTCAGGTCCTCATCCGCATCACCGCCTTCCCGGTGCACCCCGGCGATCTCCAGGCCGTTGAGGCCTACCCCGAGGAGGCCGCGAAGCCGGTTCCCGCCGGCGTGGAGGCCACCGGCGTGCTGGAGGCGATCGGTCCGGGAACACACGTGGCGCCGGGCGTCACGGTCGGCGGCCGCGTCACGGTCTTCCCTCAGCCGGGGGCCTGGTCCCAGTGGATCGTGACGGATGCCGGGGCGGTCGTCGCCGTACCGGACGAGCTGTCGGACGAGGTCGCGGCGCAGATGCTGGTGAACCCGCTCACCACGGTGATGCTGCGCCGTGAGGCGCAGGAGCACCCGGCCTTCGGATACGACGGTCTTCTGGTGCAGACCGCCGCGGGCTCGTCGGTCGGGCGGCTGCTGACGGGCGTGTCCCTGATGCACAACCTGGCACTCGTCGACATCGTCCGCAGCGACCGCGGTGCTGCCGAACTGCGCAAGCGATTCCCGGGCGTGCCGGTCGTCGCGACGGAGCATCCTGGCTGGGAGGACGAGATACGCCGAGCAGCCGACGGCCGCCCGGTCAGTGTGGCCCTGGACCCGATCGGCGGGAAGCTGACGGAGAGCCTTCTGGACCTGTTGGCTCCGGGCGGGAAGCTGGTCAGCTACGGGCAGATCGCCGAGGAGCCGATCTCGGTACACGCGTCGACGCTGCTGCACAAGTCGCTGACGCTACGGGGCAAGAGCATCGGCCGGTGGCTGTCCGAGGCCTCCGCCGAGAGACGGGCATCCGATGTCGCCACCGCGAAGGTGATCGCGCTCGCGCTCAAGGACCAGTTCGACGTGGCGGCAACGTACGGCCTTGACGAGCTGGGCAACGCACTGGAGCATGCGGTACGGCCCGGCAAGATCGGCACTGTCCTCGTCCGCCCCTGGTAGCCGCCGCCCGTACACGAGTCCTGGTGACGGTCGGCAAGCCGTCGGCAGGAGACGGACGTTGATGCCCCGACGCCACACATGTCGTGCGGCTTCAGACAGGGATCGGACACCCGCGTGTCGCTCGCTCCTGTGTCCCCCTGTGACACCTGGTCGGCTGCACGCCGGTGACGCCCGCCGTGTGGGGCCGTTGCGACGATCAGGCACCGGTCGAGGACCTGGCACCCGGCGCATGCTCGTCCGTCGCAACGCGGGGAAGGAGCGCCAAGGCCTGTTCTGCGGCCCCGTTGACCACCTCGGGAGTGGCTCCCGCCTTGCCCAGGGCCTCGAGCCCCCGAAGCACGGCAAGCAGGAGTCCGGCAAGGCTGCCCGCATCCGCGTCGGCATCCAGAGAGCCTTCCGCTTGGGCCCGCGCGACGCAGCCCCGCAGCGCGCCATGCAGTCCGCGGACAACCTCGGCGATTCGCTCGGCAACGCCCTCATCGACGGCCGACAGTTCCGCTGCGATCTTGGCCATCATGCAGCCGCGCCGTTCCACGTCCCCGATGATGCCTTCCGCGACATCACGTACATGCCACTCCAGCATGGGCAGGGCCGGTCCGGGGCCGCCCAGAGCCGAGCGCCAGGACTCCAGCGCGTCACTGTTGTAGCTGTCGAGAGCCCGCAGGAACAACGCGTGCTTGTCGCCGAACGCTCCATACAGACTTCCCCGACCCAAGCCTGTCACAGCGCTCAGGTCGTCGATGGAAGTGCCGTTGTAGCCCACGGACCAGAACTGATCGCGGGCAGCCCGCACAACCTCTTCTTCGTCGAACTGTCGAGGCCGAGCCATGGGGCAACTGTACGCCGCGCACAACAGCCGAGATCGCTGTCGGCGGCCTGCGCGAGTTCGACGCGGCCGGCACCTTGTTGAAGGCAGCCTACGCCTTCCTGAAGAAGGTCGGAGCGGGTCACGACGTTGTTGAGGTGGCGTCGGTCAGCGGCTTCGGGGGGTAGGCGCGGAGCACGAGTGACGTGGTGGCAGGGCCGTAGCGGGCAAGTGCGTCGACGACTTCTTCGAGTCGTCCTGCTTGCGGGCAACGCACGTCAAAGATGAGGCAGTCCTCCCCGGTGACTCTCAGGGTGGAGACGACCTCGGGGATCTTGGAAGCCAAGTCCAGGGCGCGAGAGAGCTGGGCATGCGTCGTGCGCAAGCGAATGATCGCGTGAATGTTGAGACCGAGTGCCGCTGGGTCGACATCGGCCCGGTAGCCGGTGATGACGCCGTTCTTCTCCAACCGCTGGATGCGCGCACTGGCCGCGGGCTGCGACAGTCCTACGCGGCGTCCCACCTCCGCTCCGGTCAACCGGCCTTCGGTCTGGAGCAAGGCGAGGATGTCCCGGTCGATCCGGTCAAGTGATTCCATCGTTGTCCGCACCATCTTCTTTGAGATCGCTTGCGTCGCTGTCGCTGTTCTGTTGCTTCCAACAGAATCAGCGCCAGACGCCCCCAGGATCGCAGGAGGCGACGAGTGAAACGGTGGCAAGCAGTGGTCGCGTACGTCATCATCCCCGGCATCGACGGCTCCGACGAGCAGCACTGGCAGACCTTGTGGGAGCACCAGTGGGGAACCTCAGCGGTGAGGATCTCCCCTGCCTCGTGGTCCGCCCCCGACCTGGATGACTGGGTCAACGCTGTCCAGACGGCGTACGACGATGCTTGCCGTCAGGACAGCCGCGTTGTGCTGGTAGCCCACAGCCTGGGCTGTTGGGCGGCCTCCACCTGGCTGAACAAGAACCCGGCGAGCCCGATCCACGGCGCGTTCCTGGTCGCGCCGCCCGACCCACAGGGGCCGGCGTTCCCACGACGGGCGGCCCCGACGTTCATCGAGCTGTCCGCCCACCCGTTGCCGTGCTCGGCCCTGGTGGTGGGCAGCACCAACGACCCGTACTGCACCCCCGAGGCAGCCGTGGACTTCGCGGAGCGATGGGCGGCGCGATGGCATCCGGCGGGCGCGTGCGGACACATCAACTCCGCCGGCGGCCTGGGCCCGTGGCCGCACGGCCGTGAACTCCTGGACTCACTGACCCGGCTGTGACCAACCACCACAGGGAACGGTGCCCACCACCTGGTGCCACCCTGCGGTTCCAGTTCGCACAAGGAAGTCTGCCCATGGACGCCAGGCGGCCCCCCGCGTTCGGCGTTGCAGCTGATCCGGCGTCAAATCCAACGCAGAAGACTTCAGTTGCTTCCGTCCACGAGATCATCGAGCTTGTACCTCAAACAGAATGGCTGTGCTGTTAGTGTGCTCCACAAGCAGAATGCGGATTCTTTTTGTGGGGGGTGTGGTGCCGCGACTCACCGACGCGCGCAAGGAACTCCGGCGCGCCCAGATCACCGAGGCCGCCGTACGCTGCTTCGGCCGCAACGGTCTGGAGCGGACCTCGATCGCCGACATCACCGCCGAGTCCGGCCTCTCGACCGGCTCGATCTACGCCCACTACAACAACAAGGCCGACCTGGTCCAAGCCGCCGCCCGCGAGGTGCTCGCCCAGCGCGCCGCGGTCCTCGGCGAGTACGCCGCCGGCGACACCCCGCCCGACCCCGAGGAACTGCTGGCCCGTCTGATCGCCGCCATCGACGCCGTCGACGCCCGGGTCGGGGTGCAGACCTGGGGTGAGGCGACCACCGACCCGGCCATCCGCGACATCGTCGTCGACATGACGGACCGGATGCGCGCACTGCTGCACGACTGCGTCACGGCCTGGCTGGTCAAGGTCGAGCACCACGAGCCGGCCGAGGCCCGGGAGCGCGCCACCCCGATCGCTCACCGGATCTCGGCGCAGTACCTGGCCGAACTGCTTTACGCCGCCTTGCGATCACCAACCGAGGAGCCAGCTTCATGACCGCCCTGACCGCTTCGTTCGCCGACCGCACCGTTTTACGGGTGGGCTACGGCGCATTACAGCTCGAACGCCTGCATGACCGCCGCGACGAGGCGATCCAACTGCTGCGCCACGCGATCGAGTTGGGCGTCAACCACGTGGACACCGCCGAGTTCTACGGTTTCGGTTTCGCCAACGACGTGATCCGCGAGACGCTGCGCCCCGAGGACGGCGTCCTGGTGGTCACGAAGGTCGGCGCCGACCCCAACCCGGGCGGGCGGTTGCCACTGCGTCTGGCGCAGCGGCCCGAGCAGTTGCGCGCCAGCGTCGAGGACAACCTGCGCAGCCTCGGCGTCGACCGGCTCCCGGTGGTCAACCTCCGCCGCCTGGACACCGGCCCCGGTCTGCGTCCCGAGGGCGACCAAGTGGTCGGCCTCGACGACCAGCTGGCGGTGATGACCGCCCTGCGCGACGAGGGCAAGATCGGTGCGATCGGTCTGAGCAGCGTCACCCTCGACGGCCTGCGCCGCGCTCTGCCGGCGGGCATCGCCTGCGTGCAGAACGCGTACAGTCTCGTCTCCCGCGACGATGAGGACATGCTGCAGCTGTGTGCGGCCGAGGGCGTGGCCTGGGTGCCGTTCTTCCCACTCGGCGGGGCCTTCCCGGGGCTGCCCAAGGTCACCGAGGAGCCGGTGGTGCACGCCGTGGCAGAGTCCCTGGGCGTCGCGCCCTCCCAGGTCGGCCTCGCCTGGCTACTGCACCACGCCCCGAACGTGTTGCTCATTCCCGGCACCGCCGACGCCGCCCACCTCGAGGCCAACCTGGCGGCCGGCAAGATCACCTTCGACGCCGAGACCCTCGCCACCCTGGATGCCATCGAGTCCCGCTCCAACGAGGTCCCCATCGGCTGACCAGAACGGACAGGACGCGAGTCGCGAGCACACGCCGGACACCTTGACCCAACTCCCGGCCGCACTGGGAAACCCTCCCCGGCCCTGGCGAGGTTCGTGTCGGGTCTGGGTGCTCATGGCCGCCGCCGGGCGGCCCACCGGTACCGCCGCCGAGTTCACCGTCTTGCCCGCCGAGCGGGCCGTGCCGCCGCCCGACAAGGCCGGTTTCGACGTCGACGCCGCACTCGGCGTCCCCGCGCACCGCGCGCTCATGGTCGCCGAGGACGGGCCGCGCCGTCTGCGAACCGGGGCGCTCGTCAACAGGATGGTGCTTGCCCCGGGCGGCTCGGGGCGGTCGGGCACGCGGTGATCCAGCCCGTCCGCTGGGCCGACGCCGACGCCACCATGATCAGCACGATCAGCGGCCCGGGGAAGGCCCGGCCGGCCACCGCCGCCGGGGCCCACCACGTGCTCAACCACCGCGAGGGCGACCCGGCCGCCGAGATCCGCAAGCTCGCCCCGGACGGCGTCGACGCCGGACGCGGTCGCTCACTCCCCGGCCGCCCTGCCGCGCGCATCGGCCGTGTCGCCGACCGGCGGTGAGAGCGGTCGGCCGGTGAAGGCACGCAGGGCCAGCTCGATCCTGATCTCCTCGCTGTCCAGGACCGCCTGCAGCCTGCGCAGGACGATGTCGTCGATGATGCGCTGGTCGCGCAGGCGGATCAGGGCGCTGCGTTTGACGCCGATCAGGGCGCGGCGCAGTTCAAGCCCGGTGCGCACGCCGGGCCCGGTGTCGGGCGGTCCTGCGTCCTCGGCGGCGTACTGGCGCAGTTCGCTCCGGATGGCGTCGGTGGTCGCCGACGGCGTATCCAGGCGGTCGGCGTAGTCAGGAAGGACTTCCAGCGCGGCATTGACGATCTGGCGATGGGCGCGGCGTTCCTCACTGGTCTCGTCGGGATCTCCGCGCAGTCCGGCCCAGCGGATCACCGCGGGCATGGTCGTGCCCTGGACGACCAGCGTGACCAGGATAACCGCCACGGCGGTGAAGACGACCAGGCCATGTCCTTCGAGCGGCCGACCCGCTGCCGTGGTGGCCGGGACACCAAGGGCGGCCGCCAGCGACACGGCCCCGCGCACCCCGCTCCAGGCCACAGGGAACCTTTCCCGGGCGCCGGAGCGCAGCGTGCGCTGGACCGGGCGGCGGTCGACGGCACGGAGAAGGTACGGCACCGAGTACAGCCACAGCAGGCGCGTGGCGATCACCACGCCGCCGACCAGCAAGGCGGTGACCACGGCGTGTCCCAGGGAGGCGGAGCCGATCGCGCTCACGATGGCGGGTGTCTGGATGCCCACCAGAACGAACAGGGCGCTGTTGAGGATGAAGGTGCTCACCTCCCAGAAGCCGGTGATCTGCACTCTGGCCCCCGCGCTGGTCACCCTGGGGCCTGCCTGGCTGAGGACGAGACCGCAGGTGACCACCGCCAGGACGCCGGAGACGCCCAGCAGTTGCGCGGGCAGGTAGGTGGCGAACGGGGTGAGCACGGCCAGGGCGCTCTCCAACACGCGGTCGCGCAACCGTCTGCGCAGTGCCACCACGGCGGCGGCGCAGGCGGCGCCGATCGCGACACCGCCCGCGTAGGCCAGTAGGAAGCGTGCGGCGGTGCCCGACCAGGTGACGGCCTGTCCCTGAACGGCGACCCCGACGACCACCGCGTAGAGGGCAAGTGCGGTGCCGTCGTTGATCAGGCTCTCCGCCCGGAGGACGGTCTGGATCCGGCGGGGCAGGAGCCGGGCGACCGCCTGCACAGCGATGGCGTCCGTGGGGGCCACGACGGCGCCCAGGACGAAGGCGAGCGGCCAGGAGAGGCCCAGCGCGTGCCCCACCCCGGCCACGGCGGCAGCGGTGGCCAGCACCAGGCCGGTCGCGAGCAGCACGATCCCGCGCAGATTCGTCCGGATCTCGCGGAGCGAGGTGGTCAGCGACTCCCAGTAGAGCAGGGGTGGCAAGAAGAGCAGCAGCACGACCGGGGGCGGCAGGACCAGCGTGCGGAACCCGGGAGTGAGACCGATCAGGCAGCCACCCGCCACCAGCAGGACCGGCTCGTTCCAGCGCAGGCGGCGAGCCAGCCACGTCATGGCCAGCACGGTCGCGAGAATGGCCGTGGTGACTTCCAGGCTCCGCATGCGGCACCTCCTTCCCGATGGGTCAGGCACCCGCTTCCCTGGTTGTTCAGCCCTGGGCGAGTTCCGCCAGGGCGTCGAGACGGGTGGGCGTCCAGCCGAGCTCGCGGCGCGCCCGGGCGCCGCTGAACTGCTGGTCGAGGGCGAACGCCTCGGCGATCGGGCCCATCCGTCGTACGGCCTCCTCGACGGTCAGCGACTCGATCCGGTCCGGGCATCCGGCGGCGTGGCTGAGGGCCCGGGTGACGTCCGCCAGCGGAAGGTTCTGACCGCCGACGCCGGCGTAGGCGGAACCGGCCGGGGCGCCCAGGGCCAGGACGTACAGCTCGGCGATGTCGTCGACGTGGACCAGCGCCCAGTGGTTGGAGCCGTCCCCGATGCAGGGCACGGCTCCCGCGGCGCGCCCCGGCTCGACGAAGAACGACTGCGCCAGTCCGCCCGAGCGGCCGTAGACCAGCCCTGGCATCACCACCACCGGGCGCGCTCCGGTGGCGGCCCGGGCGAGCACCCGCTTCTCGTTCTCCAGCCGCCAGGCGGTGATGCGCGGCGGGCTCAGCGGGGCGTCCTCGTCTGCGACCCCGTCGGTGTCGCCGTACACCCACACCCCGCCCGTGTGCACATAGGGTCCGCTTCCCACACCGTCCTGCAGTACCTCCGCCGCCGCGCGGTCGACGTCCGCGGTGCCCTCGGCGTAGTCCACGCCGAGGTGGATGACCCCGTCGGCTCTGCGGGCCGCCTCATGGAGGACATCGGTGTCGGTGAGCGCCCCCGCGACCGGGGTGGCACCGAGGTCCGACACGGTGCGCGCCGCGTGCTCACTGCGTGCCAGCGCTGTCACGCCGATGCCGTGCCCGGTCAGTGCCCGGATGGTGGAGCGGCCGATGTAGCCGGAGCCGCCTGTGATGAAGATCTGCATCGCTCTCACGGTCCTTGTGGTCGGCGGCGGGAGATTCCGCCGCTCCTCCACCCTTCCTCCGTGCCGCGGCCGGCGTCCAAGACCTCTTCCGTCAGCGGCGATACCCCCAGGGCATCAGCGCTGGACAAGGGAAGGACGAGGAAGCCCCCGGACGTCGCGACGTGTTCCAGCTCCTCCCCGGCGTCGGCGACCGAGGGCCACGGTCCGGCACCGACGGTGCCGTAAGGAGTCCGCGCAGCGGGTCCGGCCCGCCGCCAGGCGTAACCTCCGGCACAGCCGCGACCGACCGTAGCCACCCCGTAAGCCCGCCGTGCCCGGAGCGGGATCATGACCCGACGGCCGCCCAACGGCCGCTCGTCCAGCATCCGTTGGTACGACCCGTGCCCCCGTGCGGCCTGCTTGCGACAACCCGGGCACCGACGGCCCCAGCAGCGCGGCGCACCACATCGCACCGACGATCGCGGCACCGGAGACCAGTCCCTGCGGCGCGGAGCCGACCGCGAAGTCCTTGGCGACCAGCGGATCCGCCACCCCGATTCGTGCACAGCCACTTGGTGGATCAGCGTGGGGCAGGCACCTACCAGCCCTCATGATCGGACACGACCACGCCGGGCAGCGGGCGCTTCTGCCGCGGGAAGGGCGAGTTGCTCCTGCCGCTGCTCACAATGACCCCGGCATGCGCTCGATCGCCACCATGGCGGCGTCGTCATCCAGGTATCCGCCGGCGTGGTGCAACAGGTCCGCGCACAGGTGGGCCAGGAGAGCGTCGGGACCCTTGCCGGACTTGCCAGCCACCCGTTCCACAAGCGGGTAGAACGTGCCGTTCGGGTCGCGGGCCTCGATGACGCCGTCCGTGTAGAGAAGGGCGATGTCGCCGGGCTCGAAGGCGAACGTTTCCGGGGAGGGTCGGGATTGCACGAATTCGGTGAGACCCAGAGGCGGTGCTGGGTGGCGCACCTCGAGCAGGCCGACCTGGCCGCCGCGCAGCAGCAGGGGCGGGGGGTGCCCACAGTTGATCATGTGTATGGCCGGATCATGGTCCGGAACGTCCAGTACGGCGGCGGTGATGAATGCCTCGCCACGATCCTCGGCCTCACCTTCGGGGGCCGCGGGGTCGTCCAGGTCCGAGGAGACGGTTCCCTCCAGGAAGGCGACCAACTCGGGCAGGTCGGCCTGTTTGTGGGCCGCAGCCCGGAATGCGCCGAGAAGGAGGGCGGCATCCCCGACCGCCTCGAGGCCCTTGCCCCTGACATCGCCGATGACGATCCGGGTTCCTTTGGCCGTGCGGGCGGCGGCATACAGGTCGCCGCCGATCTGCGCCTCGGTCTCCGCGGCCAGGTAGACGGAGGCGATGCGCAACGGGCCGATCCGGTGGGGAATCGGCTTGAGCACCACTTCTTGTGCGGCCATCGCCACCGAGCGCAGCCGGCTCAGTTCCCTTTCATGGCGTCCTCGCAGGTGAGCGAAGACGGTCACGAGCGCTGACATCAGGATCAGGACGATGAGCTGGAAGATGTGGTTCAGATCAAGGAGGCTGGTGCGCGTCACCGCGACCACGGTCTGGGCCAGGACGGCCAGCGCGCCGACGAAGCCGGTCGCCCAGGGCCCGGCGAACGACGCTGTGAGAGCGGGTGCGGCGACCAGGAAGGGCCCGAGGTGGACGCTGGGCGGAGCGAGTACGTCGACCACCGTGACAATCGCGATCAACGCGATCGGTACCGCCAGCAGGGCACGACGTGGTTCCCCTGACAAACCCTGATCCTTACCGAGTCGCCGAGAAACCATATGTCCTGGATACACCGCATCGCGCCCTGGCGCTCGCGCCGACAGACGGCACCCCTACCGCGCCTGCGGCACCCCACGGCCGTGAGCGCCGGACACCAGGTCCGACCGTCACGCCGAAGGCGCTCTTGCCCTGGTCGGCGCGGCCCGGACACTGAACGAGCGGGCGGCCCCGGCTCGTCTCCGGCGCGACGCTCGCCGAAATTCCCCACTCGCTCGATCCCCCCACTCCGCAGACAGGCGCGGTTTTCGCCACACGGAGGCGATCCTGACGGCGGCGCGGTCGGCCGGGTCCGCGCCGCTGGATCCTCAAGCTGCCGGGTGCTCTGGGCGAGGTCCGCCGGGGCAGCGGGTGGGCCCGGTCGTCGGACGGCGCAGCGGAGATGGACCTTGCGTCCGCCCCACGGCCCGGGTGCTCGCACTCGCCCTGCCAGGCATCGGGGCGATGCGGTCCGGGGCCGTTCGCGAGGCAGCTCCAGTTCGGCCTCATCGGCATGCGGGAGCGCGCCCACTCCGCCCGGCGACCGCCTGAAGGCGGGCCACCGCCCCGCAGGTGGCTTCGCCGTCACCGCCGAACTCCCCATCCTCAAAAACACCACCGCCGACGCGCTCCTCGACGTCAACCGCACCGTGGCCTCCGGAGAGGTCCTCCTGTCCCCCGGGCCACGCGCTCCCTCATCACGCGCGCTTACAACCGATCTCCACTTCACCTCTGTGGATCCTCCGCCGGCACCCTCGGTCCGTCAGGGCCGTCAGGGCCGTCAGGACCATCAGGACCATCAGGCAGGTGGCCAGCTTCGCAGGGCCATGTCGGCCACCTGCTGGAGGTCGTCGCGGGCGGTGCCGCCGGCGGCTTGGACGGCGATGCCATTTGCCACGGTCATGAGGTAGCGGGCGAGTAGTTCGGGATCGGCGTCGGGAGGGAGGTCGCCTTTGTCGACCGCTTGCCGGAACCGGTCGCGGAGCAGGGAGGTGTGCTCGTTGCGCCAGGCGATGAGGGCGTCGCGGGCATCGCTTCCCGGGTCGCCGGCGGCGAGGGCACCTTGGACACCGAGGCACCCGGCGGGGCAGCCGGGGCGGGTGGTGGCCCGGACGGAGCCGTCGAGGAACGCGGCGGCCACCTGTCGGGCGGTCGGTTCTTGCAGGGCCCGGGCCCCGTACGAGGCGGGGCCTTCGGTGTAGCGGTCCAAGGCCTTGCGGAACAGGTCCTCCTTGTTGCCGAAGGCCGCGTACATGCTGGTGCGGGTGATGCCCATGGCGTGGGTCAGATCGGTGAGGCTGGCACCTTCGTAGCCCTGTCCCCAGAAGACCCTCATGGCATGTTCAAGGGCCTCGTCGGTATCGAAACCCCTCGGTCGGCCGATCGGTGCCTTCTGCCGCGTCCCGACCTGGCCGACCTGGACCGGCCGTACGACACGGTCCGCGCCCGGGGCCAAGGCCTGGACGTGCTGTTCGCCAACGCCGGTACCGCGTCGTTCGCGACGCTGGAGCAGGTCACCGAGGAGCACTACGAGGAGACCTTCGGCGTCAACGTCCGGGGCACGTTGTTCACGGTGCAGAAGGCTCTGCCGCTGCTGAACGACGACGCGTCGGTGATCCTGAACTCCTCGGTGCGCGCCGATGACAGTGTCGCGGCCTTCGGCACATACGCGGCCTCCAAGGCGGCGATACGGTCCTTCGCCCGGACCTGGGCCAACGAGCTCAAGGGCCGCGGTATCCGGGTCAACGCGATCTCCCCGGGCACCATCGACACTCCTGGACTCGACGCAGTGGCCGCGGGAGACACCCCCCTCGCCAAGTCACAGTTCGCCGCGGGTGTCCCACTGGGCCGGATCGGGCGCCCGGACGAGGTCGCCGAGGTGGTGGCTTTCCTGGCTTCCGGGCAGAGCGGCTTCATCCTCGGAGCCAATCTGTACGTCGACGGCGGCGAGAACCAGATCTGACCCGCGGGCGCCATCCGCCGCGCGAACACCAGCGGCGACGATCCGTGACGGACCGACAAGTGACAAGCTCTCCATCGGCAAGGCGCGGGAGTTGCCCCGCTCGGCACGCTCGGAGGGGCTTGATCCGCGTAGTCGGCGATGCGGCTCCAGTCCGGCTTCAGCAGTCAGTCTTGGCTCGGCAGCCAAAGCCTGCAGCGCGGGCAGAGCGCAACGTCTCCTGTTTGGAGCTTGGAAGCAAGCCCAACTGGCCAGGAAAAGGTCAGGGGTTCCAGAAAACGGAGGTGAACGCACGGTCGAAGCGCCACGCGGCCAGGTCCTCGCGTTGGATCACCCAGTGGACGGTGGCGCTCTCCCAGCCTTCCACGTCCATGCCGGCCTGCCAGTCGGCCAGGAGCACCCAGTCCGAGACGTCACCCGAAACCGGCCCGTCCCACCGGCCCGCTTCCGCCGCTTTCACGGCACGGAGCGCGGCGATGGCGACCGGATCGGTGTAGATGGCCTCCTCCCAGGCGTATCCCCCGATCTGCAGCGGCCCCGCGGGGGCGATGGCGTCCTGGGTGCTGTCCCAGACCTCGACGAGTTCCTCGGAGCGGGGATGCCCCGGAAGGGGACCACTCCCCAGCTCCCCGAGGAATTCGACCGCGTGGTGGTAGGGCAGCGACACGCTGGCCGTCGCCCGCAGCGGGCCCTGTGGGAACGCCTCGAACATCGCCTCTTCATCCTCGAAGTCGAAGGTGTTCCAGGCGTTCCTGTCCCGTTCCGTCACGGCCGTGCCGGCGGGGACGTACACCACGCTGCCCATCGTGTCGTCATCGTCGGCGGTCTCGGGGAAGGCGAACAGCAGCAGATGGCCGTCCGGAGGCAGGGGCAGGTCTGTCGCGTCGGCGGGCAGGGCCGCGAGGTCGATGGAGGCGACGAACGGGTGGGCGGGGTCCGGGACATCGGCCGGAAGCAGGAGCGGACCGCCGAACCGGCCCATGACCGGGCCGTCCCCGTCCCGCGTCAGCGTCGCGCAAGGGCGAGCGATGCCCAGCCACCGCTCTACGTCGTCGACGGGTATGTCCCGCGCGATCGCCTCGTCACGGAACGGACGTAACAGGTCCCACATCTCAGGAGTCATGGGCAGACCGTAGAGGAAGCGACTGACACAGCGGCGTCGAAGCCGTCGGCGGCCACCGAGGGGCTGTTCCGGCTCACCGCGAACTCGCCGAACGCGACTCTCGCTCTCGAGTGGGAGGTGCGACGACGCATCCGGCCTCGGCGCAGGCTGCGACTGATGGCCACTGTTCTCGGAAGCTCCGGGCGGGTTGACCAGCAAGGTCCACCCCGCCGCCGACCGCAAGTGCCGCCCCCCCGTTACCGACTTCGTGGTTCCGCAATGAGGCCTCTGGCCTTCGGGTCCCGCAGGCGGTTCGCCGACCTCTACCCGGGGGAGGCCCAGACCGACGCGAGGGACGCGTTCATCATCGCGGACGCTGCCCGCGCGATGCCCCACAGCCTGCGGTCGATCGACGGCGCGGACGAGGCGATCGCCGAACCAGAGATGATCGTGGGCTTCGACGACGACCCGGCGGGCGAGGCCACCCGGATCGCCAACCGGCTCCACGGCCTGCTCACCCAGATTCATCCGACGCCGGAACGCGTCCTGGGGCCGCGGTTGCAGCACCCTGGCGTCCTGACGCTGTTGGAGAGGTTCGGCTCCCCGACCCAGATCCGCAAGGCCGGCCGGCGCCGACTGGTCACCCCGTTACGACCGAAGGCCCCGAGGATGACCGAGCGGCTGGTCGAGGACATCTTCACCGCCCAGGACGAGCAGACCGTCACCGTTCCGGGAACCGAGGCGGCCGCTCTGATGGTCCCGAGTCTTGCCGGCTCACTGACAGCCGTCCTTGATCAGCGCAAGCTGTTGGCCGGACGGATCGAGGACAGAGTGCCAGGCGGCCTCCGGCCCACAACAACCCACCATCTTGACCAAAGAGACAGGGCCACGCCCCCGCGCAGGCAGTTGCCGGGGAGAGGCCGTCGGGGCGCCGCTCACAGCATGCCGAACTGTCTCCAGCGCTGTGGACGATGCATGCGTGCGGCGTGGACTCCCCTCTCCGGCACACGGCCGGGCCCACCGGACGACTGGCGGTACGGAAGCGCCGCGGAGGAGCACCGCGGAGCATGGACGACGACGTTCGTACCGTTTGTCTGCACACGCCCCCCTTGCGACCGTCCTGGACAAGGCGCCGTCCACCCGACGCGTTTGCGAAGGAGTGAAACGCCGGAGGGTGGGCGTGCGCCGAGCAGGGCAGGGCGGGACAGGCTGTGAATGATGCCCGTCGCAACGGGAACAACCCTGCGTTGCCAGTGTCTTTGGTGATGCGTGCTCGTGGCTGCGGGCGCAAGGAGCCTTCGCCGAGAGACGGCAACTCCCCCAAGGCTCGGCCCGGATCCTGGCTGGTCCGGCGGAGGGAGCAGGTACGCATCCTCGACCGCGGGGACCCGCGCGTGAAGGCCTGTCGCGACTGACCGCCCGACACGCCGGAGGCCCGGGGCCGCTCGTCGGTGCAGGGAGGCGTAACCACTCGCCTGGCCTCGGAATCACGACACTCAGAGGGGTCGTCTGTGAACTTCGCGCTCAGAAAGTCCTGTTGGCCTCGTTGACATGCCGCAAGCACTCGCGTTTCACTCAACACTCGTGCATGGCAACGTTGTCAGGCCGTCGGAGCGACCGACACCGTTGCCCCCCGCCGGCGTTCCCCGTTCCCCGAGGGCGTCAGCACCGATGTGCGAATCGTGAACCGCTGCGGAGGCAACCGATGGTCAGACCTCGACGTTCTACGGCGCCACGTGACCGAATGAGATTCCGCCAACGCCTGGCGGTGGTGTCCGTCCTGGGCATCGCCGTACTCCCACTCCCGGCGATCGGAGGCGCCCATGCCGCCAGCGCCTCGACGCCTGCCCTGGTGAAGGACCCCGCGTCCCTCGTCAACCCCCTCATCGGCACCTCCGGCGCGGTGGACACCTTCCCCGGCCCCGACATGCCGGCCGGCATGGTGCAGTGGGGTCCCGACACGACGCCCGACCGTCCCTCGGGCGGCGGCTACGAGTACAACGACAACAAGATCTCCGGCTTCAGCCTCACCCATGTCTCGGGACCCGGCTGCGGCGTCGCGGGCGACCTGCCCATCCTGCCGGTGACCGGCGCACTGTCGGGCAACCTCGGCGATGCGTCCGTCGGCTTCAGCCACGACGACGAGCAGGCGGGCATCGGGTACTACAAAGTCACGGACGCGAACGGCGTCAAGACCCAGCTGAGCGACACCACCCGCGCCGGCCTGGGCACCTTCACCTTCCCCGCGGGCCGGCAGGCGAACCTGCTGTTCAAGCTCAGCGGGGGCGCCACACAGGTGGACGGGACCCGCGTCCAGGTGGTGAACGACAAGGAGATCCGCGGCTCGATCGACAGCGGTCACTTCTGCGGCGCGAGCAACAGGTACACGCTGCACTTCGACATCAAGTTCGACCAGCCGTTCACCGCGAGCGGCACCTGGGTCGGCAGCACCATCAACTCCGGCGCGACGTCGCTGAAGGCGGGCAGGGCCCAGCAGACCCTGCAGACGCACCCGTCGAAACCGCTCAAGGAGAAGCACTTCACCGTTCCCGCGGCTCCCTCCCCGACCGTGCACGGGAGCGGCACCACGAGCACGCCGTCCCCGGCACCCAGCGCCGACGCCGCGCCCCGGAAGTCCGCCGCGAGCAAGGCCGTCCAGCCCCCCACCACGGGTGCCAACGGCATGTACCTGACCTTCGACACCTCCTCCACCCCGACGGTGAGCGCGAAGGTCGGCATCTCGTACACGAATGACGCCAACGCCGCGGACAACCTCACCACCGAGATCAGGAATTGGAACCTCGGTGCTGTCGAGCAGGCGAACCACGACGCCTGGAACACGGTGCTGAACAAGATCCAGACCGGCGGTGGATCCTCGGACCAGCAGGTGCAGTTCTACACCGCGCTCTACCACGCGCTGCTGCACCCCAACGTCTTCTCCGACGACAACGGCCAGTACATGGGCATGGACAACCAGGTCCACAAACTGGCGAAGGGCCAGCAGGCCCAGTACGCCAACTACTCGGGGTGGGACACCTACCGCTCCCAGACCCAGCTGATGGCGATGGTCGAGCCCAAGGTCACCAGCGACGTCGTCACCTCGATGCTCAACGGCTACGACCAGACGGGCCTGCTGCCCAAGTGGGCCTCGAACAACGGCGAGAGCTATGTGATGGTCGGCGACCCCGCAGCCGGCATCATCGCCGACGCATACGCCTTCGGCGCCCGGAGCTTCGACACCGACAAGGCGATCGCCGCCCTGCAGCACGAGGCCACCGCCTCGAACAACGACCGCCCAGGCGAGTCGGTGCGGGACGCGAAGGGCTATCTCCCGCTGGACGAGAACGACTACGGCTGCTGCAACTTCTACGGCCCGGTCTCGACGCAGTTGGAGTACGACTCCGCCGACTACGCCGTCGCCGCCTTCGCGAAGTCGCTGGGCAAGACGGCCGTCTACGAGAAGTTCGCCACTCGCGCCCAGGACTGGATGAACGTCTTCAACCCGCAGACCGGCTACATCCAGGGCAAGAACAAGGACGGCCAGTTCGCGACCGGTTTCACCCCCGGCACCTCCAACGGCTTCGTGGAGGGCACCTCGGCCCAGTACACACCGATGGTCCCGTTCAACCTGCAGCAGCTCATCCAGGCACGCGGCGGTGCCAAGGCGTACTCGTCCTACCTGGACAGCCTGCTCGACAACATCACACACCCGGGCAATACCGACGCCGACCTGAGCAACGAGCCCAGCGTGGAGATCCCCTGGGAGTACAACTACACCGGCGAGCCGTGGAAGACCCAGGCGGCCGTCCGCAAGGCCCAGCAGAACCTGTACTTCAACGCTCCGGTCGGCTCGTTCGGCAACGACGACCTCGGCGCTATGAGCTCCTGGTACGTCTGGTCCGAGCTCGGCATGTACCCGGAGACCCCGGGCACGGACACCCTGGCGCTCGGCAGCCCGGCGTTCCCGGTGGCCAAGGTGACCTTCGGCAACGGCAAGACGGTGCGGATCAACGCTCCGCAGGCCGCGCCCGACGCGCCGTACGTGCAGTCGCTCGGCGTCAAGGGCACGGAGTGGAACACCTCCTGGCTGACGTACCAGCAATTCGCGGGCGCGGGCACGGTCGACTTCACGCTCGGCACCGAACCCGACAAGTCCTGGGCGTCCGACCCGTCGGCGGCACCACCGTCCGACACCACGGGCGGCGACCGGGTCCTGGCGGCGACCGGCCCCTCCAGCGACGGCCTGGTGCTCCAGCCGGGCGCGTCCGGTGACGGCACGCTCGACCTGACCAACCTCGGCGGCAAGGCCGTCACGGTCGACTGGAAGGCGACGACGCCCTCCGGCATCACGCTGGACACGGCGTCCGGCTCGGCGCCAGTGCCCGCCTCGGGCAGCGCCGAGGCGAAGGTCCATGTGACGGCGGGCACGAGCGAGGGAACCTTCCCGGTCACCTTCGCGCTGACCGACCACAGCACCGGCGCGGCGCTCAACGGGGCCACCCTCCGCGTGGCCGTGGCCAAGGCCGGTGCGCTGTGGCCGTACGCCACCAACAAGGGCGTCTACCCCGACGGCACCAGCTACTCGGGCGGCTTCGACGGCGGCGGCTGGGCCTTCTCGCAGAACGCGCTGTCGGCGGCGGGCGTCACCAGCGGCTCCACCCTCACGGTCGACGGCGTCTCCTACACCTGGCCGACGGTGACATCCGGTCAGCTCGACAACCTGGAGATGGCCGGTCAGACCATCCCGATGCCGGCCGGCACGTCGGGTGCGTCACTGGGCCTGCTGGGCTCGGCGGCCAACGCACCGACCGACGGCAGCGGGGTGTCGGGCACAGTGACCGTCACCTACACCGACGGCACCACCTCCCAGGCGACCGTCGGCTTCTCGGACTGGACGCTCAACGGCGGGTCGAGCAAGCCGCTGGCGGGTGACACGACGGCCGTCACGACGGCCTACCGAAACACCGGGAGCGGGGGACGGGACAACGTGAAGACCTACGTCTTCGCCACGAAGGTGCCGCTCGACGCGTCCAAGCAGGTGGCGTCGATCACGCTGCCGGTGACGGGCTCGACGGGCACCGACCACCTGTTCGCCTACGGCTTCGGCCAGTAAGAGCTCGGCACGCGCCGACGCGTTCGGGCCGGTTCCCGGGCATGAGCCCGGGAACCGGCCCCACGCGGGCGCAGGCCCGCCCGGCCGTCCCCTGCGGAGTCTTATGGGGCGGTTTGTGCCCCGGGGCGGGGTCAGATCCAGGTGGGCACGTGCCCCTCGGCATAACGGGCGCCGAAGCCGCCGTGGGGCAGGATCTCGTCGATCGCGGCGAGTTCGGCCCCGGTCAGAGTGACGTCGGCGGCGCCGGCGTTCTCCTCGATGCGCCTGGGACTGCGGGTGCCGGGGATGGGCACGACGTGCTCGCCGCGGGTGAGCAGCCAGGCCAGGGCCAGTTGGGAGACGGTGATGCCCTTGGTCGCGGCCAGGTCACCCAGGCGGTTGACGGCCTCGACGTTCTTCTCGAAGTTGCCGGGAGCCCAGCGCGGATCGGAGTTGCGCATGTCCGTGGCGTCGTATTCTCCGGCGGGCTTGGCGGTGCCGGTGATGAAGCCGCGGCCCAGTGGGGAGTAGGCGACGAAGCCGATGTCGAGTTCGTCGAGGACCGGGAAGAGCTGCTCGACCTCCCGCTCGAACAGGGAGTACTCGGTCTGCAGGACGGAGACCGGCTGCACCGCGTGCGCGCGACGGATGGTCTCCGGTCCGGCCTCGCTCAGGCCGAAGTACTTCACCTTGCCCGCGTCGATGAGTTCCTTGACGGTGCCGGCGACGTCCTCAATGGGCACGTCCGGGTCGACACGGTGCTGGTAGAGGACGTCGATGCGGTCGGTGTCGAGGTAGCGCAGGCTGTTGTCGGTGACCTTGCGGATGTTGTCGGGGCGGCTGTCGAGGCCGAATCCCTCGGACAGGTTGGACAGGTCGAAGCCGAACTTGGTGGCCAGGACCACCTCGTCGCGGAAGTCCTTGACCGCCTTGCCGACCAGGATCTCGTTGGAGCCGGTGCCCCAGCCGTAGAGCTCGGCGGTGTCGAAGAAGGTGACGCCCAGGTCGTGGGCGCGCCGGATGGCGGCGACGCCCTCCTGCTCGTCGCCGGGGCCGTAGGCCATCGTCAGGCCCATCGAGCCGTAGCCGATCGCCGAGACCTCCAGGCCCTGGCCGCCGAGTGTCCGGTGCTGCATGACGCGCTCCTCAGGTCAAACCAAAATGTTTGCTTTGACCGTACGCCCTGTGGGCAGCCTTTGCCAAACAGACCTTTTTGGTTAGGTAGTCTTCAGACATGGCCTCTTCGACCAGCGCAGACTCGACCCGTGACCGCATCGTCACCGCGGCCAGGGCCGAGTTCGCCCGGTACGGGATCGCGGGCGCGCGGATCACGCGCATCGCCAAGGCCGCGAAGACCAGTTCGGAACGCCTCTACGCGTACTTCCGCAGCAAGGAAGCTCTCTACGGGTTCGTGGCCGAACAGGAGATGGCCGCGGTGGCCGAGGCGACCCGCCTGGACCCCACCGACCTGCCCGAGTACGCCGGGCGGGTGCACGACTACTTCATCCGCCACCCCGACCGCTTCCGGCTGATGAGCTGGGGTCGACTGGAACTCGCGGGCGACGACGCCGACACCGCCACCCAGGAAACCGTACGCCGCAAGGTCGAGCAGCTCCGCAAGGCCCAGGAAGCCGGCCACCTGGATCCCGCCTGGGAGCCCATCGACATCCTCGTCTTCGTCAACCAGATCGCCATGGCCTGGGCCGGCCAGCTCGATCTCGTGGACGCGGCCGCCGACCAGGTCCGCGACCCCTCCCCGGCAGCCCGACGCGCCGCCGTCGTCACCGCTGTCCAGCGCCTCTTCCCCGCCACCGCAGGCAACACCAGCGTCGACACGTCTGGCACCGGCAGGGCATAGCCGCCTCCATCCACTGCCTTACGAGCGTTCGATGCGGTGGACTACTCGGGGTCCGGGCGTTCGGTGTCTTGGCGCTCGGTGTCGGTCACAGCGGGTCGGTCCAGGCGGCGTCGGACCGGGTCAGCGTGAACGCGGCGACGGTCGCGGCCGCGAGGAGTATCGCGGCGAACAGCAGGGGCAGCGCCGGGCCCCCGTGCAGGACGGTGACGGCGCCGATGAGGCCGCCGGAGAACATCGCCGCCGTCGAGAGCAGACGTCGACCGGCCTTGCCGCCCCTGCCTCCGGCGGCACGACTGTCGGAGGCGATGCCGGTGATGGTGAGCGTCAATACGGTCGTGGTCAGATCGGGTACGGCCAGCGCGCGTGCGGCGGCGTTCTGCACGCCCATGGCGAGGCCGAGCAGCGCGATCAGGGCGTACTGGCTGGTGCCCGTGTAGGGGGTGGCGGCGGCCTGGGCGATGACGTACGCCGCCAGGACCAGAACCGTCTCCACGACGAGGGCCAGGTGCAGTACGCGTCCGCGGTGCGCACGTGCTCCATGGACCACGCGGCCGCCCAGCAGGGCGCCCACCGCGAACGCGGCGAGCGCGGCGAGCGACGCGGCCAGGGAGAAGCCCGCGGCACCGGCGATCGCGAAGCCGGAGAAGACCACGTTGCCGGTCATGTTGGCGACGAAGACATGCCCCAGGCCGAGGTAGCTGAAGGCATCCACGAGGCCGGTCACCACCGTCAGCGCGAGCATCAGCGGCGGAAGAGGGCCGTGCCGGTCCTTTCCGTCGGGGACGACGGTGGCCCATGCGTCGCGCAGGACGACCAGCATGACAACGCTCCGATTCGTGAGGCGGGCGGTTCCCGTTCAGCCTCTGGCGCGACGAGCGTTTCGTCCAACATATGGATGTGGGCGCAGCAATCGGTCCCACCGATCAATAGGCCTCCCCCTGTCCCTTTGCGGCGTGCCGTTCCATCACCTCGAGGAACGCGGCGGCAGCCGGTGCCAGCCGCTTGCTGTCGTAGACCGCACAGACGTTGTGCACCGCCGCGTCGTCCGCGAGACGGAGCGCCCGGGCGCCGTACGGCAGCGCGTCGCCGGGGTTGCAGCCCAGAAGGGAGCCGGCTCCGAAGACCGTCGAGCGGGGTACGACCGTCACGCCGATGCCTCGCGCGGCCAGCCGGATCATGTCGTGGATCTGGCCGACCTGGAAGTGTCGGCCGGGTTCCACTCCGGCGCGCGCGAAGGCGGCCTCGACCTGGCGGCGCAACCCGGTGCCCGTCGTGAACTGGATGAGTTGGTGACTCTCCGGCAGGTCGGCCAGGTGCACCACGTCACGGTCGCCCAGGGGGTGGTCGGCGGGCACGATCAGGACGAGCGGGTCGCCGGCCAGGATGCGATGGTCGAGCCCTTCCGGTACCTGCCGGGGACCGAGGCCCACCACGGCGAGGTCGAGTGCGCCGGACAGGACTGCGGCGGCCATCTCGGAACTCGGTGCGTTGACCACGTGGAAGTCGATTCCCGGATGCCGGGAGTGGTACTCGGCCATCACCTCGACCAGGTCGAACGAGGAGGCGCGCGTCTGCATGAGTCCCAGGTGCAGCCGCCCGCGTCGCAGGCCCGCCAGCGCGTCGAGTGCCGCCTGGGCGTTGTCCACGTCGGCCAGGATGCGCCGGGCCAAGGGTTCGAGCAGTTCACCGGCGGCGGTCAGCCGTACCGAGCGGCTCGTACGGCTGAACAGCTGGGCGCCGACCTCCTTCTCCAGCCGTGCGATCTGCTGGCTCAGCGCGGACTGCGCGACGTAGCAGTTCGCCGCGGCCTGGGTGAAGTTGCGCGTCTCGGCAACGGCGAGGAAGTACTTCAGGTGCCTCAGGTCCATCCCACACCCATCTCCTAAACCGATCAACACATGAAGAATCATGCGTTGGACCGCATGATTGTTACAGACCTGGCGCCGCACAGGTCGCTGTCGCATGCTTCGCGGACTGCGACGTCGAAGCCGCGTGGCGCTCCCCGTTCCCGGACGGGATTCCCCGTAGCCGTGGGCTGCGCGCCGAGTCCGCGGCGGCGTTCTCCGTCCGTAGCGGACCGTCAATCCCTCGGCCAGTTCAATCAAGTCGCGTCCGGCTCGACGTGCGCCCCTCGGTTCGGGCCCGAGGTGAGGGGCGCCGCTCGCTGCTTCCCCTCAGTGGCGTTCCGACGGTCCGCGCACCGGCGCGCCGCCCCGGCCGCCGCAAGAGATTCCCGCGGCCGTCCTTGGCGCGAACTGGTGGTAGATCGTGGCAACATTCCGGGACATGCAAGTACATTTCCGTCCACTGCTTCGCGATCGCACCGGCAGACGGGCCAAGGGATGAGCACGGCCGACCGCGTCGCGGTGACGCCCGGGATCGCACGGCTGCACGCGTCGCCCGGACTTGCCGGGCCCGGACGGCTCGGGCTGGTGACCAACCACACCGGCGTCCTCCCCGACCTGCGCCCGGCCGCGCCCGCGCTGCTCGAGGCCGGCGCGCGGCTGGTCGCCCTGTTCGGTCCCGAACACGGGCTGCACGGGACCGAACAGGCCGGTGAGAGCGAGGCCGCTCAGGCGGACCCCACCACCGGCCTGCCGGTCCACGACACCCACCGGAGCAGTGGCGAGCGCCTCGACACACTGCTGATCGACAGCGGCGTCGACGCCCTCGTGTACGACCTGCAGGACATCGGGGCCAGGTTCTACACCTACCTGTGGACCATGTTCGACCTGATGGTCTCGGCGGCTCGTACGGGCGTACGGTTCGTGGTCGCCGACCGGCCGAATCCCCTCGGTGGACTCGTCAGCGAGGGCCCGCTGCTCGACCCGGCGTGGGCCAGCTTCGTCGGGCGCGCGGCGGTACCCGTCCGCCACGGTCTCACCTGCGGTGAACTCGCCCGGCATCTCAACGCCTCGGCCGTACCCCACGTGGCGGGCAGTGCGGCTGACTTGACGGTGATCGAGGCCGTCGGCTGGCGGCGCGCCATGGACGCGGGGGCCACCGGCCTGCCGTGGGTCGCGCCCTCGCCGAACATCCCGACGTCGACCACTGCCACGTTCTACCCCGGCACCTGTCTGTTCGAGGGGACGAATCTCTCGGAGGGCCGTGGTACGACGCAGCCCTTCGAGATCGTCGGGGCCCCGTACATCGACGCGCGGTTCGCGCCCTCGCTCGCCGAGCTCGCCCTGCCTGGAGTGCACTTCCGTGATCTGCGGTACGTACCGACCTTTCACAAACACGCCGGACGGACGCTGCGCGGGGTCCAACTCCACATCACCGATCGCGAGGTGTTCGCGCCCGTGCGTACCGCTGTCGCGATGCTGGCCACGCTGCGGCGGCTGTACCCGGGAGACTTCGACTGGCGCACCTCGGACGGCGGCGTGGAGGGGACCGGCCACCGTCACTTCATCGACCTGCTGTGGGGGTCCGACCGGTTGCGGCGCGCCGTCGACGCGGGCGAAGACCCGCTGCCGCTCTGCGATCCACCGGCGCCGCCCGGCCGGTGGGCCGGCGACGACGTGTTGCTCTACTCCTGAGACCTCCTGGGCCGCCGCCGCGACGCGTTGCCCGCTGTCATCACCAACGCCACGCCCAGCCCCGTCGCCGACGCCGACGCCGCGGGCGACGTTCCCCGCCGTCCGTGATCTGCGTATGGAAGGACAACCCCATTGATGACGACAACCCCGTCGACGACCGATCGCACGACGACATCCCGGGTCGAGACGCGTGGCTTTGGCCCGGGCGACGGCCCGCGGTTGGTGGAGTCGTGGCGCCGGAGTGCGCCGGCCGACTCCATCACCCCGGACCGCTTCCGCTCCCTGGTGCTGCTCGACCCCAACTTCGATCCGGAGGGCCTTCGGGTCGCCGTCGACGGCGACCGTGTCCTCGGCGCGGCCTACGCGGTGCGCCGTCTGACGCCGATGACCGGCACCGACCTGGAGCCGGAGCAGGGCTGGATCCCGTTCTTCTTCGTCGACCCGGCCGTCCGCGGGCGCGGCCTCGGCCGCCGACTGCTGACCGACGCCCTCGACTGGCTGCACAGCCACGGCCGCACCCGGGTGGACTTCTCCTCGTACACCCCGAACTACGTCCTCCCCGGCCTGGACGCCGAGGCGTACCCCGAAGCGGCCGGACTCCTTGAGTCCCTGGGCTTTCGCACGCTGTACGAGGCGGCGGCGATGGACCGCGGCCTGGTCGGCTATCGCATCCCGGAGGATGTCGCGTGCCGCTTGGACGAACTGACGGCGCAGGGCTACCGGTTCGACACTCCGTACGACGACGACCTGGTGGACCTGTTCGCGCTCGCCGGGAACCACTTCGGCCCGGACTGGGCGTGCACGATCCGGCAGTGTCTGGCCGCGGGCACACCGCTCGACCGGATCGTCGTCGCCCGGGACCCTTCGGGCCGCCTGGTCGGCTGGGCGATGCACGGCACGTTCGACTCGGTGGACGAGCGGTTCGGGCCGTTCGGCGTGCTGGAGGAGATGCGCGGCACCGGACTCGGCAAGGTCCTGCTCCACCTGGTCCTGGAGCGGATGCGGGCGCGCCGCGCGCACTCCGCGTGGTTCCTGTGGACCGGCGAGCAGTCCCCGGCGGGCCACCTGTACCGCAAGAGCGGTTTCACCACGACCCGGGTGTTTCGCGTGATGCGCCGGGAGGCCGCCCGATGACGCCGTCACACCGAATCGGTGGCCTGAGCCGCCGTCACTTCGCGCTCGCGCTCCCCTCGGCGCTGCTGCCCCCGGCGCTGCTCGCCTCCGGATGCGCCGCGCCGTACCAGGGCACCGGGCGGCCCGGGGATCCGATCGTCCTCACCCTGCTCTCCCACTACGCGAGCGGGGCGCTCAAGGAGGCCCTGCAGCGCCCGGTCGACGAGTGGAACGCCACTCATGACCGGGTCAAGGTGCGGACGAAGGCCGTCGAGTTCACGGACCTGCTGACCACGTTCATGGTCCGGCAGGCCGCGGACCAGGGCGCCGACATCCTCCATCCGTACTGTCTGTGGAACGGCCAACTCGTCCAGGCCGGCGTCCTGCGGCCCGCCCCCGCCGAGCACGCCGAGGAGATCAGGCGCGGCTACGGCGGGGCCGCGGTCGGCGCCTCGTCAGTGGAGGGCAGGATCTACGGCTACCCCACCGAGGTGCAGACGTACGCCCTCTACTACAACAAGCGGCTGCTGCGCGAGGCCGGCATCGAGCGTCCTCCGGGCACCTGGCGTGAGTTGGAGGAGGCGGCCTACCGCACCGCCAAGCGGGACCGGTATGGCAACACGCTGGTCCAGGGGTTCGGGCTGTCGACCTACGACGACTCCACCACCGTCGGCCAGACGCTCGCCCTGCTCAACGCCGCCGGCGGAACGTTCGTCTCCGCGGACGGCAGGGGCACCGCCATCGACTCGCCGGCCGGCCGGGCCGTGTTCGATCTGGAGCACCGCCTCGTCGTCAAAGGTGCGAGCGCCCCTGGCGTCAACGTCTACAAGGCGTTCCAGTCCGGACAGGTGGCCATGGTGGTCAGCGCCGGCTGGTGGACCGGAAGCCTGAAGACCGAGATGGGCCAGGCCTATCGCGATGTCGGCGTCGCGCCGCTGCCCGTCCCCGAGGCGGACGGCAGGCGCGCCACGCTCTCCACCGGCTTCATGCTGGGGGTCAACACGGCCAGTGAACACCCGCGCGAGGCCTGGGAGTTCCTGCGCTGGCTCAACACCGAGAAGGTGAGCGTCAAGAGCGCCAAGAAGGGTGCGACAGCGACCCGGATGAGCTCCCTGCAGGTGTCGGTCGGCTCCCTGACCGGCCGCGCCGAGGACATGCGGACACTCCTGAGCGAAGGCAGCGATCCGAACCTGAGCCCCTTCCTGGACGCGCTGGCGTACGCGGTGCCGGAGCCGAACGTGGCGGGCGCGCAGCAGGCCAAGTCGCTGCTGCGCAAGAACATCGAGGCGCTGTGGACCGGTCAGCAGTCGGTCGACGAGTCACTGCGCACCATCCGCCGTCAGGTCGATCAGGAGGTGTCGCGCTCATGGTGAACGCCTTGGCACCGGAGACGACCGAGCGGGTACACAGCCCCCGGCACGCCGGGTCCACCGGGCCCGCCGTCGACGGCCGCCGCCGGACCCGGCCCCGACGACGCCAGGCCGTCGTCGCCTATCTCTTCCTGGCGCCGACGTTGCTCTTCTTCGCGGTCTTCCTGATCCTGCCGCTCGGCTTCGCTCTGCTGCTGTCGATGTCCCGCTGGGCCGGGTTCGATCTCGGCGACATCGATCCGGTCGGCCTGGACAACTTCACCGACCTCTTCGTGGACGGTTCGACGTTCCTGACGCCGATTCTCACCAATACGCTGCTGTTCGCCCTGGGCACCGTGGCTCTCGCGCTCGCCGGCTCCGTGCTCGTCGCCAACTGCATCGACAAGCTGCGGTTCCAGGGGCTGTGGCGCACCCTGTACTTCCTGCCGATCGTCACGACCGTCGTCGCCATCGGCAACGTATGGAAGTACATGTATGAGCCGGGCGGCCTCGTCAACGGCGTCCTCAACGCCCTCGGGCTCGGCTCGGTGGCGTTCCTCCAGGACCCGGACACCGCGCTGCCCTCAGTCGTGGTCGTACAGGCCTGGGCCTCGGTCGGCACGGCGATCCTCATCCTGACCGCCGGGCTGAAGTCCATTCCCGAGTCGTACTACGAGGCCGCCGCGCTCGACGGTGCCGGGCCCGTCACCGTCTTCTGGAAGATCACGCTGCCGCTGCTGCGGCCGTCCCTGCTGTTCGTGTGCATCACCCAGTTCATCACCGGCCTGCAGTCGTTCGCGCTGATCATCGTGATGACCAAGGGCGGCCCGGGTGACGCGACCAATGTCGCCGCGCTGGAGATGTACCGACAGGCCTTCTCGTACGGCGACTGGGGCACTGCGAGCGCCGCGGCCTTCGTGCTGTTCCTGGTGGTCCTCGTGGTCACCCTCGTGCAGTTGTGGATCTTCCGGCGCAAGGGAGAGGACACATGATCCGCCGCCGCTTCCCGTGGTTCTCGTATCTGGTGGTCGTGACCGGCGCCGTGCTCACGGTGGTGCCGTTCCTCGACATGGTGATGACGTCCTTCAAGGGGCCCGGCGAGTCCGGCACGCTGCCGTACCGGTTCCTGCCCGAGGCGTTCGACCTGTCCAACTACCGGGCGGCGATCGACCAGCTCGATCTGCCGGTGCTCTTCCGCAACAGCGTCATCGCCACCGCCGTGATCACCGGATCGGTGCTGCTCACGTCGTCACTCGCCGGCTACGCGCTCGCCAAACTCCACTTCCCCGGACGGAACTTCATCTTCCGCCTTGTGCTGTCGACGATGATGTTCCCCCCGTTCCTCTTCTTCATCCCGCACTTCCTGATCCTGGTGCACTGGCCGCTCGCGGGCGGCAACGACCTGTTCGGGCGCGGCGGCGCGGGCCTGACCGTCAGCATCACCGCACTCGCCATGCCGTTTCTCGTCAACGGCTTCGGGATCTTCCTGATGCGCCAGTTCATGGTCTCGATCCCGGACGAGGTCCTCGAGGCCGCACGCATCGACGGGGCCGGCGAGTTCGCCGTGTGGTGGCGGATCGTGGTGCCGCAGACCAAGCCGGTCATGGTGACGCTCGGGCTGCTGACCTTCGTCGACGCCTGGAACGAGTACATCTGGGCGCTGCTCGTCTCGACCGCCAACCCGGACGTGATGACCCTGCCCGTCGGCATCCAGCTCCTGCAGGACTACGTCGATCCGACCCGCACGATGCCCATCGTCATGGCCGGCCTCGTCCTGAGCATCCTGCCGGTCCTGGTCCTCTTCCTGCTGCTCCAGAAGTACTACATCCGCGGCGTCATGCTCAGCGGCCTCAAGTGAAGAACCCAGCCGCCGACGCCCTGGCCGCCCTCCCCGGCGTCAGCAGGCCACCTCAGGCCGCCACACCTATCGTGGATGGGAGGAAGGGGCTACTGCACATCGTCGATGTGTAGGCCCAGGGCTGCAACGTCAAGGAGCGCGTCATGTCGCGCAGCAGCAACGCCGCCGTCCTGGAGGGCTTCGGATCAGCGGTGAACACTGACCACCTCGGCGAGCTCGAGGAATACGTGGCGCCCGACTCTGTGGACCACGACCCGGCCCCAGGCCAGGTTCCGGGACCGGAAGGCTATGAAGAGATGTTCGCCACGATGCGGCGAGCCTTCCCCGATCTGCACATCGAGGTCGAGCACGTCATGGCCACCGACGACGAAATCGCGTTCGCCTACACCATCACGGGCACACATCTCGGTGAACTGATGGGGCACAGTCCGACGGGAAAGACGGTGAGTTACCGAGGCATGCAGATCAGCCGGTTCGCCGACGGGAAGATGGTCGAGCGCTGGGGCAGCAGTGATGAGCTCGGCATGCTCCGTCAACTCGGTCTCACCTGATCAAGTACACATCGCCGGACCGTTGGGCGGTCGACCTTCGGTTCGGACCGAGCCGGCTCGCTCGACGACGATGCGGCCGGCGGTGCCGGTGTCGACGAACTTCCCGGTCCCGGTACGGGACTTCACCGCTCGCCTCACGGTGACCGCGGTCGGCTCGAACCATTCCGAGGTCCACTGGGCCGCCCAGTTCCGGGGAACTTCCTCGTCCGCATTGAGGACGGCATCCTGGTGGAGCAGGGGGACGTGATCGAGCGGGAGCGGCACATCTCACGAGCAGGCAAACCGAACGCTGCGTTGAGGAGGTGGCGGGCGCCACTCCAGTACGGCACCCAGTCGCCTTGTCGATCAGACCGAGTCGCTCGCTTCCAGGGCCACCCGGCCCGGCCGTGGTTCCGTCCCGCTTCACGCTTCCAGTAGTGGGTAATCGGTGTAGCCGGCCGCATCCGGACCGTAGAAGAGGTCCTTCTTCGGTTCGGCGAGCGGCGCGTGGGAGGCGATCCGGGCCGGCAGATCCGGATTGGCGATGAACGGCTGCCCGTAGGCGACCAGATCCGCCAGGCCGTCGCTCAGAATCGAGTTCCCTCGGTCCTGGTCGAACCCGACGTTCGCCATGATCGTGCCTTCATAGACCTTCCGGAAGTGCCGGAACATGCCATCGCCGGCCAGCTCCTCCAACGGTCCTCCGGTGGGGTCGGCCATCATCCCCATGAGCAGGAGATGTGACAGTTCATAGTCGTTGAGCCGTCCGAGCACGTACTCGCTGTCAGCCAGCGCCTCGACCCCGGAGATGAACTCTCCCGTCTCGGACCAGGCGGGTCCGGCTTTCACACCGACACGCCGCAGGTCGACGAACTCGCCGACGGCCTCGATGATCTCGAAGAGGAAGCGGGCACGGTTCTCGATCGTGCCGCCGTAGCGGTCCGTGCGCAGATTGGTGCGGGGATTCAGGAACTGACTGATCAGGTAGTTGAAGCCTGCCTGCAGCTGCACACCGTCGAATCCCGCCGCCATGGCGTTGCGAGCCGCCGCCGCATAGTCGGCGACCGTACGGCGGAGGTCGTACGCCGACATCGCCCGGGGCTCCACGGTGGGCTTGCGGCCGGCCGAAGTCGGAGCCAGTAGCCCCGGGTTGACGGCTGAAGGCGCAAGGGGCGGGCGGCCGTCGAAGAAGTCGGGGTGAGAAGCGGACCCGGTGTGCCACAGCTGAGCGAAAATGACACCACCTGCGTGGTGGACCGCATCTGTCACCTGCTTCCAGCGGGCGACCTGCTCATCGGTGAACAGCCCCGGAACGTCATGCCATCCGACCGCGTCGCGGCTGATCCACACACCCTCGGAGACGATCAGACCGGCTGAAGCCCGCTGGGCGTAGTACTCGACGTGGAGATCAGTGGGCAGGAGATCGCGATTGCGTGCACGACTCCGCGTCAACGGGGCCATGACCACGCGGTTCGCCAGAGAGACGTCGCGCATCTGGTACGGCAGAAGCAAGGACTGTGTCGAGCTCATATGTGACTCCTGATGTTGGAACGGGGCCAGGAAGATCTCGGGAGGCGACCGGTGACATGTGGCACCGGCTCATTAAGGCCCGGAAATGTGCTTTAGCTCGACCGTAGCACTCATCCGCCCTAAAGCAAATATCTGTGCTCCAAGGGCGCCCCCCTGCCGTGGGTAGTCGGCAGTCGGGCCCGTCGCAGGGGTCCAGGGATCCTGTGGCGCACGTAGCCCGTGCGGATGTGCGCGTAGGGGTGACCGCACCCGACCCAGCCGCCCAAGCCGCCCGATCCACACCTGCTGCGCGACGACATCAACGGGCACCGGCTCGACGTACGCAACCCGGACGGAACCCGGGCTCGCGATTCCATCTCTCTCGCGATCGACATCGAAGACGCATACTTCACCTGACAGGCAGGGCCGGAAAGCAACAAGCACCTTCCTGGGCATCCTGGCGTCGGTGAAGCTGATCCGCATGAAGAGCAAACGGCTCGTCCGGGCAACCCCGGCTCTGCGACAAACCAGTCCGCCACCGCTAGGCCGCGAGGCCTTCGGCATCAAAGTCCCCGAGCCCTTCCAGACTCCGTAAGGCGCATACCGAGCACCCTGCTCGCCGGCTGTTGGAGGAGACGTGACCAACCTGCTCTCAGCAGTTCTCAAGGCTCATGGCGGCACCGAGCGGTGGGGCCGGCACACAACCGTGACTGCCACCATCGTCAGTGACGGAGAGCTCTTTGCGGCCAAGGGCTTGCCCCAGGACCTCCAGCCACGCCGCATGACTGTCGACATGCACAAGGAACACGCTTCAGTGCGCCCCTTCGGGGCTCCCGAACAGCGCTCAGACTTCACACCCGACCGCATCGCGATCGAACGCGCCGACGGCACCGTCGTAGCCGAGCGTTCCCATCCACGAGCGTCATTCCGGGGACACACCCTGGAAACGCCTTGGGATCCATTGGACCGCGCCTACTTCAACGGCTACGCCCTGTGGACGTACCTGACCACGCCGTTCTTCGCGATCATGAACGGCATGGGCGTGGAGGAGGCGGAACCGTGGAACGAGTCGCCAACTGAGCGATGGCGTCATCTGCGGGTCACTTTCCCGGACGACATCGCAAGCCACAGCACGGTGCAGGACTTCTACTTCGGGGACGACTATCTGCTCCGGCGCCACGACTACCACGTTGACATCGCCGGCGGCTTCGCGGCCGCACAGTACGTCTACGACATCGATGAAGCAGACGGAATCAAGTTCCCGACCAGGCGTCGCGCCTACCTCCGCCGGTCCGACGGACGTCCCGACCACGATCACCTCATGGTCAGTATCGACCTGCGTGATGTCCACTACTCCTGACGGCACCAGCCAAGCGGGAGCCCTGGCCCCTCGCCGGGGAGCGCATCCGCATGACGGCAGGCCCTGCTGCGGCGGGCGGCTCAGGTGCCGGCGAGCGAGGCACAACGGCGAGGACCGCGCCGGAGGGCCGACTGTCAGACCTGGTCGGCGCCGGCCCGCTTGCGCGCACGATAGTTGCGCAGGTTGGCCGCGTTGCCGCAGACGTGGACGTCGTGCCAGACGCCGCTGTTGTTGCGGGAGCGGTCGTAGAAGGCAACCAGGCAGCGCGTGTTTCGGCAGGCCTTCAGGCGGCGCAGGGTGTCGGTGCACTGCGCCTGGTAGACCTCGATGAGGGCGAGTGACGCCACCTGCCGCCATCCCGTACCGCGGGGCTCGGCGTGGACGGCCCCGTGCTCGTCGAGCCGCAGTGCGGTGGGCAAGGTCATCAGTGAAGCCGCCGGGCCGGGCTCCGTCGCCGAGTCACCGAGCTGGGCGTGGAGGCTCTGCCCCAGGTCATGACGGAAGTCGCGCAGGCCCTGCACGTCCTCGGCTGTCAGTTCGATGCCGGGTGCGGGCCGGTGGGACACCCCACTCCAGCTCTTCAATGCCTGGTCGAGCCAAGCACGGGCGCCCTCGGCGGTCTGCAGAAGGTCGGACTTCCGGGGCTTGCCGGCGGACAGCGTGTTGAGCAGGTCCTGTACGAGGGCCAGCCCGCCCGGGGCGGGCTCCAGGCCATATCGGGCTGTCGCAGTCCAGGACATTCGCGCATCTCTTTCGGTGACGGCAGCTACAGCAACATGTCCATAGCCTATTTACTTATTACGTCTGGAAGTGTAACTCTCCGAATGACGAGTGTCGGCTTCCCGGAGTTCCGCGTAGGGCCCGGTGGGTTCGCCCTTGCAGGCTGTGCCGCTCGGGTGAGTCGCGGACAGAAGCATCTGCACGTCGAACACGCACTCGGCTGACGCCTCCCTGCCCCGGGCGCCCCGACCATGGTGCGACCGGGCGGCCACGGCCCGGCCGCTCAGCCCTTGGCGGACCTCGCCGAGCCCCACAGTGCGCCCTGGTTGACCCGGCCAGGATGCAGTTCCAACATGCGGCGGTAGAGGTCGAGAGTGGTCTTGGTGTGCTCTGCGACCGCCTCAAAGTCGTGGATGTAGCGCCGGGTTTCGGCGATTGCCTTCGGGTCGTCGGGACGGTCGGGGTTCTTGTGCCCCGCGACCACCGCTTCTGGCTCCAGCGCGGCGATGGTGTCGAGGGCGTCCAGCCAGGCTCGGCGGCCCTCGGCGGGCGATTCGGCGAGATAGAGGTGAACATCGTTGTAGACGGCGTCTCCGGCCACGACCAGGCCGATCGACGGCACGTGCAGACAGGTGGTGTCATCGGTGTCCGTGTGCCCGAGTCCCACGACGACAAGGTCCTGGCCCTCCAGCTCCAGCCGATCGCCGGCCAGCGGCTCCGCTGCCACGAGCCTGTCCGGGATCTGGCCCGGGAAGCGCTTGCCCCAGAACGACGCGACGAACTCCGGTGCCATCTGCTTCTTCATCTGCTCCACCACCGCCGGCGTCGCCACCGCGCGCGCCCCCGGGAAGCGCTCAAGAAGGGTGCCCAGCCCGAACCAGTGGTCACCGTGCCCGTGGGTCACGAAGACCGTGGTGAGGTTCATGCCGCTCGCCGCGACCCAGTCGGCCAACCGGTCGGCCTGCTCGGCGGTCATCAGCGCGTCGACCAGCACCGCATCGCGCTCGCCTGCGATCAGTGTGGCCGTGATGGGCGACCACAGGCGCCGGGGGACGTCGGGCGGCAGGTCCGCGATCTCGGTGGGGATCGACGGCGCCACGTGGACACTCCAGCTCAGTTGCGCTCCGGGCATGATCGCTTCCTTGGGACTCAGAGGCAGCCACGAGAGAGCTGTAGCCGATCAGCCATGTCGATACCTGTGGATGCTGCCTGGCCTGTCGTACTTCTCCAGCCGAAAGTAACTCGACTCAACGACATAGTCAATGCGGGTATGATTATGTCGTACAGTCGTCGTTGTGTAGGCACTGAATTCCGCTGCGCAAGCGGTCCGCCGCCGCAGGTAGGTGACCAGAAGACCGCGCGGGCCGCACGTTGCCCCTCAGGGAGGAGCCATCATGACCGCATCAGCGCCCAGCTCTCTGGAGTACGAGACCTTCGTTTCGGACGGCACACCCAGGGCCGGGGAGGAACGCCTGCCCAACGGTGACCGGCTCGTTTCCTCACCGCTGACCTCGACACTGATCTTCGGGGAAGAGGACGCCGTCCTGGTCGATCCGCCTTTCACCCGAGAACAGACCGAACAGGTCGGCGACTGGGTCGAGCGGTCCGGCAGGCGCCTGACCCACATCTACTCCACCCACGGGCACGGCGATCACTGGTTCGGCACCGCGGAACTCGTGAAGCGATTCCACGGCGTCACCGTCTACGCGACCCGCGGCACCATCGAGGTCATGCACCAGCAGACCACCGCCGGGCGCGAACAAATGTGGGACAAGCGCTTCCCCGGCCTGATCCCCGACAGCCCGGTTCTTGCCCAGCCCGTTCCCGCCGACGGCTTCCAGCTGGAGCGCAACCTCGTCCAGGCCATCGAGGTCGGGCACACGGACACCGACGAGACGTCCGTCCTGCACGTGCCGTCCATCGGCCTCGTGGTGGCCGGCGACGTCGCCTACAACGGGGTGCACCAGTACATCCTCGAAGGCGGCAATGGCGGCCTGCAGAAATGGCTTACGGCCATCGATCGCGTCGCCGCGCTCGAGCCGCGCGCGGTTGTGGCCGGCCACAAGAACAAAGACCTACCGGATGATCCCGCCATTCTCGACCGAACCCGGCAGTACCTTCTGGACGCCATCCGGCTGCTCGACGAAGACCCGACTGCCCGCGAGTTCTTCGACCGGATGACAGGGCTCTACCCGGATCTGCTCAACCCGGGTCCGGTGTGGTACGGAGCGGTCGGACTACTGGGAAAGTGAGACGTTGCCTGAGAGGTGATCGTCCTGCGGCGAGACGACGGTGGTATGCCTATGACCAGCCGAATTGCTGTGGCCAAGGCGCACACTGCGCTCATTGCACTGAAGCCCTCCGGCCAGATCGACCTACCCGGAGGGATCGTCGACAGCATCCAGCAACCGTTCCGCAGCGTTGGCTGGCGTCAGTTGGCGACTTCTCAACCCAACGTGAGCCAGCGGATGCCCAGGCGGCTGACGTCCGATGCCTCCTCCCTGGTCATCGGCTCGCGCCCCGTCGCCTTGCGCAGAAAACGAAGCTGCCTCCACCCCAGCTTCTCCAGTGCCGCTGCCCCGTCCGGTCCGAGCAGAAGTCCCTGCACCAAATCTGCGGCCGCGGAAGTCAGCCACGTCTCGCGCCCCAGGGCGTCGGCCAGGTCCAGGCCGTGCACGGCGACCTCAACCACGCGTGTCAGCAGGAACTCCGACAGGAGCATCGGATCGCCGTGCCGCGTGCGAACCACACGCCCTTCGGGCTCGGCCCGGCACAATCGGTCCACCTCTTGCCAAGTGGCGTTGAAGTCGTCGGCAAGTGCGGCACCGCTGAGCTGTTCAGCCGCATGATCTTGGGCCAGAGCGATCCGAGCCGCGTTGGTGCCCGGAGCGAAACGGGCGTCGGGCCGGTAGTACTCCACTGCCGAGACCTCGGCACGGATCGGCGCCGGCGCGGCCAGCATGCCCGGCAGCCAGGCAATCACCACCCGGACATGAGCCAGCAAGTCGCTCACGTTCCACGGTGCACACCGCGTCGGCAGACGCCACTCGGCCGCCGAAACCCAGGTCATCTCCTGCGCGAGCTGCCCCGCCTCAAGCCGAAACGCTTCAACTACCCGCCCCTGATCCATGCCGATCAAGCTACCCAACCAGATCTGGCGCGGCAGTAGACCTCAAACGCGCTCCACATCCTCAGTACGGTCTAGGTCGCGTCTGGCACACGTCGGAGTCACTTCGCTGGCCAGAGGGCTGGATACGTCGTGGTCCGGCCGCAGCAGCGCGCGTTCGGCTGCTGATGCGGGTGTTGTCACGAGGCTAGGCTGGCCGGATGGCGCGGGATGCGGACATGGGTGTACTGGAGCGACTAGCGGGTCTCAGGCAGCTGGACATCGGTGCCTTGGCCCAACTCGCCGACGTCGCCGAGCTCGAACTGCGCACAGTGTTCAACAGCGGAGCGCCGAACCCATCTTTGCTTCGGCGGCTCGCTCCCGTGCTCGGTCTGCATACGGCGGACCTCTTTGCCATGGTCGGCGCCGACGTACCCGACGCCCTCGCCCCCGCGGACACGACGGCCGGATCGCTTGTTCCCGACCTGGTCCGACGCACCGTCGCCCTGCCTCCGGAGAAGAAGGACGCATTGCGAAAGTTCGTGGCATCCCTGCCACGGGAGGAGAGCACGGAGCCCGTTCCCAGGTTGCCGGTGTACGAGCAATACTCTCCAGGTCCCGGTGCCCTGCTCATGCGCATGGCGCGGAACAGAAATCTCAACTGGACGGCCACAGCCAAGACGTTCCAGGCGGTCACCGGCCGGTATTGGTCCGCTGCCACCTATGGCGGGGTGGGCCACGGTCGCATACAGCTCACCCCTGAGCTCCTGCTTGATTTCTCCGCCGTACTCGGCGTGGCCTCCGGCGACTTGGCGGCCGTGACGGGGATCGAGCCTCCCGGCGCGTCACCCGGACCGGCCACCGCTGGTGTGGCCGAGCTCATCTGGGACGTGCGACGTCTCGCCGCGAGTCAGCTTCAGCAGGTCAGCGACCTCGCGGAATCCATGCGGAAGTAACGGGGGGAGGCGGACGATGTCCCGGGCCCTGATCACGCAGGGACACAGGACGACGGTCCACCTTTCCCGCCGACGCCCACCACCAGGATCCTCGTCGGCCAACACCTCTATGGGCGTCACCACAGCGGGCGATGGCGCAATCCGCCAGAGGCAACCGCGGTACAGCTATGTTCCGGCATTCTCCCGGTGCAGTGATGAGATGACGTAATGTCCGACTTGCGTGACATAGTCAAAAGGCATACGCTTATTTCAATGAGAGCCCAGGGTGCAGCGCCCCTCCCCTCGGCGCCCCCCATGAGTCGCTCTCCCGGCAGTGGTCGTACGGCGTGCAGCGCTGTTCCCATGCCGCGTTCCCACCGATGGAGGTCTGACGATGATCATTGACGCTGCAGAACTCGACGCCGCCCACGCGTACAAACTGCTGATCGGAAGCATCATTCCGCGCGCCGTGGCCTGGGTCAGCACGGTGTCGACCGAGGGCGTGGCCAATCTCGCGCCCATCTCCTTCTTCACCGCCGTCGGCAGGAAGCCGCCCATGGTCTCGATCACCCTGCAGCCGCAGGCGGACGGCGTCACTCTGAAGGACACCTTCATCAACATCCGTGACACCGGCGAGTTCGTCACCAACCTGGTGACGCTGCCGCAGGCGGACGCCATGCACGGTTCGGCCTACGGGTTCGAGCCGGACGTGGACGAGTTCGAGGCGCTCGACCTGGGCAAGGAGCCGTCCGAGGTCGTGCGCGCACCCCGGGTCAAGGACGCGCCGATCTCCTTCGAGTGCGTCGTCGACCGGATCATCCCCGTCGGGGACGACATGGTGGACCACGTGGTGTGGGGCCGGGTGGTGCGCTTCCACGTCCGGGACGACCTCTACCTGGAGCGGGGCCGGATCGACACCGCCGCCCTCCCGGCCGTGGGACGCCTGGCCGCCGAGTACACGCTGGTCGAGAACGTCTTCACCACCCCCCTGGACAAGGAACTGCTCGAAGCCCGGCACGACCAGCGGATGCAGCGTCTGGACGGACGGCCCGCCGACTGGTCCCCGATCAACACCAAGGAATGGTCCGCCTCGGGCGAGGTCAGGGTCGCCCCCGGAAAGTGAGCGCGGCGATGAGGACAGAGCGGGTCGGAACGAGTGATGTGCGATTCCGGCGGCAGGGCGAGGGAGACTTCGCTGTGGTGTTCGTCCACGGCTTCCTGGACGACCAGTACGTCTGGGACCGCCTGATCGGCGAACTCACCACCCCTGGCATCGAATGCGTCACCCTGGACCTGGCCGGGAGCGGGGACCGCACGCAGGCGAGTGGGCCGTTCACCTACGACCGGTTCGCCGACGAGGTGGGCGCCGTGGCCGACGCCCTCGGCAAGCCCTTCGTGATCGTCGGGCAGAGCCTGGGATCGGCGGTGGCCGAGCTGGTGGCCGCACAGCGCCCTGACCGAGCTCTCGGTCTGGTCCTGGTCACCCCGGTCCCGCTGGGCGGCACCCGGCAGCCCGACGAGGAGATGGACACCTTCCATTCCTTGGGCGGCGACGGCGACGCGCAGCGCGCAGTCAGGACACAGCTGTCGGCCGCGCTGGCGGAGGCGGACCTCGACCGGCTGGTGGTGAGCGGCACGCGGATGCGTCCCGAGACCGTGCGGGAGGCCGCCGACTGCTGGAACAACGGGCACCCGGCGGGCGAGCAGCCCAGCCGGTACACCGGACCCGTGCTCATCGTGCGCGGCGAGGACGACGGATTCGTCACCGACGAGTCGGTCGCGCAGGGGGTCGCGCCGCGGTTCGCCGCGCCCGAGACGGTGGCGGTCGGCCAGGCCGGGCACTGGGCCCACCTGGAGCAGCCGACCCGCGTCGCGGGCCACCTCGATCGCTTCCTGGCCCGCGCGTTGCCCGCCGTGCAGGTGTCGGCCTGGACCAACGCCTTCGAGGAGAAGTCGGCCAACGCGTTCAGTGACCCTTTCGCCGCCGACGTGACGCTGGAGGCGAGCGCCCTCACCCGCACGGTCGAGGGCCGCGACCAGGTCAAGAACGTGATGGCAGCGGCGAGCACGATCTACGAATCGCTCGTCTTCACCCAGGCGACCGTCAGCGGGGAGCGCTCCTACCTGGAGTGGCGGGCCACCGCGTTCGGCGGCACGCAGATCGACGGCCTGACGATCCTGACGAAGAACGCGGACGGGCAGATCGTCCGGGCCGCCATCCACCACCGGCCGCTCGGCGTCGTCCACCGGTTCTCCGCCGAACTGGGCCGCAGGCTGAACGGCGTGCTCGACGCCGAGTACTTCCACCGGGGCTGAGCCCCCGTTCCCGTCATTTCCGTCATTCCGGCCAGAGCCCGGCCCTGGTCGCACCGAGGAGGTTGTTCCATGGTCCAGCGCGAGGATGTCGCATTCGGCGCCGACGGCGGGGTCACGCTGCGCGGCTGGCTCTTCCTGCCGGACGGTCCCGGCCCCCACCCGGCGATCACCATGGCCCACGGCTACGCGGGGGTCAGGGACCACGGCCTGGAGCCCTTCGCGCGGGCCTTCGCCGAGGCGGGCTTCGCCGTCCTGCTGCACGACCACCGCAACTTCGGCGCCAGCGACGGCCTTCCCCGGCAGGACATCGACCCCTGGCGGCAGATCGCGGACTGGCGCCGCGCCATCTCCTACCTGGAGAGCCGGTCCGAGGTCGACGCCGACCGGATCGGCCTGTGGGGCACCAGCTATGCCGGCGGCCACGCGATCGTGCTGGGCGCCACCGACCGCCGGCTGCGCGCCGTGGTCTCCCAGGTGCCGACCATCAGCGGTTTCGAGCAGGGGCGGCGCCGCATCGCGCCGGAAGCGGTCTCGAAGCTGGAGGCGGCCTTCGACGAGGACGAGCGCGCCCAGGCCCGCGGCGAGGCCCCCCGCACCCAGGCCGTCGTCGGTGACGACCCGGCCGTGCCCGCCTCCTACCGCACGCAGGAAGCCATCGACTTCTACCTCCAGCCCGTACCGGAGGGTGTGTGGAGCAACGAGGTCACGGTCCGCTCCAACCGGCTGGCCCGCATGTACGAGCCCGGGACCTGGGTCACTCGGGTCTCCCCCACGCCGCTGCTCATGGTGGTCGCCGCGAACGACACCGTGACCCTCACCGACACGGGGCTCGCCGCCTTCGAGCAGGCCCTGGAGCCCAAGCGGCTGCAGATGATCCCCGGCGGCCACTTCGACCCGTACACCACCGAGTTCGACCAGGCGAGCACCGGCGCCCTCGACTGGTTCCGCCGGCACCTCTCCTGACGAGCGCCCCGACAGAGTGCAAGGACGAACCATGCCCCATCTGACCTACTCCATCGACGATGGCCTCGCCACGCTGGTCCTGACCAACCCGCCGCAGAACCGCATCGACCCGCGGATGGCCGCCGAGCTCGCCGAGGCGCTGGAGGCGATCGGCCACAGCGACGCCCGGGCGGTACTGGTGCGCGCGGAGGGCCCGGACTTCAGCTTCGGCGGCGACATCGTCGACTGGCCGGATGCGGACGTACGTGAACTGCGGACCCTCTTCGAGCGCTACATGCAGGTCTTCAACCAGCTCGAGCGGCTCCCGCTGCCGGTGGTCGCCGCCGTCCACGGGCTGTGCTTCGGCGGCGGTCTGGAACTCGCGCTCCGCGCCGACGTGATCTTCGCCGGCGAGACGGCCCGCTTCGGCCACCCCGAGCAGACCCTCGGCATCGTCACCCTGCTCGGCGGGATCTACCGGGTCGCCGAACGTGCGGGCCGGGCACGCGCCGCGGAGTGGGCGCTCACCTCCGAGCAGGTGCCCGCCAGGGTCATGGCCGACGCCGGTGTCGTCAACCGGGTCGTCGCCGACGACAGCCTTCTGGCCGAAGCGACCGCCTTCGCTCGCAAGGCGGCCAAGGGACCCACCCGCGCCCACGCCGCACACAAGGCCCTGCTGCGCGCCTGGGCCGTCGGCGGCGTCTCCGCCGCGGACGAGGCGATGTTCGACATCGCCATGCCGCTGTTCGAAACCGACGACGTCAACAAGGGCCTCGCCTCAGCCGTCAAGGCCTTCAAGGCAAAGCAGCCCCGGCCCTCCGTCGACTTCCAGGGCCGCTGACCGGTCCAGGGCCCACCTTCACCATCGCACGGCACCAGCCCGGGGGGAACGGACCTCCACCGCAGCCGTCGCGTTTGCCCGCCCTGGGCAGGCAAACGCGACGCGCACGAAGGAGCCGCAGTCATGAACGCAGAAAGCGCCACGTCAGGCGAGCACCGCGAAGCCGTCGGCCGGGACAGCAAGCCGGTCTTCGCGCTGCACCGCCGCGGCAAGACGGCGATCACATCGACCATGCCACTACGCGCACATCGACCGTGCCACTGCGCGACAGCGACGACCTGTCCCTCGCCTACACCCCCGGCGCCATCGATCCACCACCAGTCATGGAGAAACCCGGAGTGCATCCCCAGCCCCGCCCCCCGCATCACAGGCGCCGCCTTCCCATCCGTATCTGGTTGCAGCCGTTCCTGATCGGCCTGGTCATCGTCTCGGCGTTCGTCAGCTGCTATGTCGGGCTCATGCGCGACCCCCAGCCCCACCGGATCCCCGTGGCGGTCACGGGATCACAGCTGGCGAACAAGGTCCAGCAGGCCTTGGGCGACTCGATCGACGTCCGGCGCGCCGACTCCACCACCGAGGCACGCGACGCGCTGCGCCACCGGGACACCGTGGCCGTGCTCGGCACCGGCCCTCACGGCAAAGACCTCAAACTCGACGTCGCGAGCGCGAACGGCCTGTCCACGACCACCGCCGTCACCAAACTCGTCACCGCCTACGCACACGGCGCCGACCAGCATCTCAGCGTCTCCGACGTCGTGCCGCTCGACCGGTACGACGCCCGCGGCCTGGCCGGGTTCTACGTCTCCTTCGGGGTGACCCTCTCCGGCTTCGCCCTCGCCCAGAACGTCGTGGGACTCAGCGGCCTGCTCCACCTGCGGCACCGCTTCACCCTCATGGCCGTGTTCGCCGCGGCGTCGGGCCTTGTCGCGGCCGCCATCGCCGGCCCCGTCCTCAACGCCGTCCCCGCACCGTATCTCCCCCTGGCCTTCGTCCTGGCCCTGCTGGCCGCCGCCGCGGCCTTCACCACGAAGATGCTGGCCACCTACGTCGGCCCCCTCGGTATCCCCCTCGCCACCCTGCTGCTGCTGACCGTCGGCAACTCCACCAGCGGCGCGACCGTCGGTGCCGACCTGATGCCCAGCGGAGCCCGGACCGTGTCGGCACTGCTGCCCCCCGGCGCCGCCGTCCGCGCCATAGCCGACCTCAGCTACTTCCAGAGCTCCCACGTCCTCGCCCCGCTGGCGACACTCATCCTGTGGGCCGCGGGTTCCGCAGTCCTGCTGGCCTTCCGCACCACCGAACAGCGCCCGGCAGCCCCCACACCACACCGGGCCACAACCGACGACACACCCATAGCCCACTGGGCCGACACCGAAGAAGGACACTCCGCACCAGCCAACGGCACCACACGGCACCCGGCGTTCACCTCGAGCAAGCTCAGCGGCTGACTGCCGCTCACGCTCCGCCCGCGATGGTCCGTAGCGTGTGAATATATCCCCGCCCACCGACACTTCGGCCCAATCGGTAACAATGGGAGGATTCCGCATGAGAATCGCGATTCTGGACGACTATCAAGGCGTTGCGCTGGGTCTGGCCGACTGGGATTCGCTCCACGCAGAGGTGCATGTCTTCGCTGAAGCCTTCGAAAACGAGGAGGCGGTGGTGATGGCGCTCGCCGAGTACGAGGTAGTGGTGGCCATGCGAGAGCGGACCCCTTTCCCGCCCTCAACCCTCAAAAGATTGCCCCGTCTGAAGTTGCTCGTCACCACCGGTCCGGTCAACGCGGCAATCGATCTGGATGCCGCACACCGTTTGGGTATCACCGTGTGCGGTACGGGGTATTTCTCGTACCCGACGGTTGAACTCACCTGGGGGCTCATCCTTTCCGCAGCACGCTTGATCCCACAACAGGTGGACTCCGTTCGCCGAGGCGGATGGCAGGAGGGGCTGGGGATGAGCCTCAGGGGTGCCACTCTGGGAGTTCTGGGCCTCGGGCGACTGGGGACTGCGGTAGCGGAGATTGGGCGCGCTTTCGGCATGGAGACCATCGCCTGGAGCAAGAACCTGACACCCGCGGACGCGCAGGCGAAAGGAACGGCATACGTTTCGCGAGACGAATTGTTCACGCGCTCCGATGTGTTGAGTATTCACGTAGTACTCAGCGAGCGCACTCGCGGCCTCGTCGGTGAGCGTGAACTGGGCCTCATGAAGTCGACGGCGATTTTCGTGAACACCTCGCGCGGGCCTGTGGTGGACGAGGCGGCGCTGCTCAGGGCGTTGGCCGAGAAGAGGATCGGTTCAGCGGCGCTGGATGTCTTCGATCGCGAGCCCCTGCCGGCCGATCACCCTCTGCGTTCACTGAGCAATGCTGTGGTGACACCTCACATCGGCTACGTAAGTCGGGATCTGTACGAGGTCTTCTATCGGGACGCGGTCGAGGACATCGCCGCATGGAATGCCGGGACCCCTGTGCGCATGCTGTCTTGACGGTCTGCCGCAACGTGCCCCCGGAGTGCACAGTCCGATGCGCACCACCCGTCATCATGACGTCGTCGTCCTCACCGGCCACCGCGGTGCTCCGCCACCGGTGGCTCGGTCCCCGCGCACTGCTCGCCTGGCCAACGCAGTTACTCGTGGTCACCAACCGCGCCGGAATTACGCGCCCCACATGATGCGGTGCCGTTTCTGATGCGAAACCCTGGGTTGAGTCCCCGGTTGCTCGTCAGCCGGCGAGCGGCGGCGGTGTTCGGGCTGTGTTGGTCGCGCGGCTGTCTCCTTGGAAGGGGCGCTACTGGCTTGCAGAGTTCAGAGACGAGCCGCGGACCGCCTCTTCACCGATTGGCTGGATGTTCCAGATACGGGGCCCGCGGTTCTGTCGGCACGGCGGCAACCTACGAAAGCGAGGTGTCCGGCCATGGAGGTCAAAGGATCGGTCGCGCTGGTGACCGGCGCGAACAGGGGTATCGGACTGGCGTTCACCCGCGCTCTGGTCGCCCGGGGCGCAGCCAAGGTGTATGCGGGCGTCCGCGACCCCGAGAGCGTCCGGGAGCCGGGGGTCGAGACGCTGCGTCTCGATGTCACCGACGAGGACCAGGTCGCGGCTGCGGCGGTGGCGGCGTCCGACGCGACCATCGTGATCAACAACGCCGGCATCCAGGCCGGGCCAAGCCTGTTGGAGGGATCTCTGGAGGGCGCGCGACGCGAGCTGGAGGTGAACTACCTGGGCACCTGGGCGGTCTCGCGGGCCTTCGCTCCGGTGCTCGCGGCGGGCGGCGGCGGAGCTCTGGTGAACATGCTGTCGGTGGCGTCGTGGCGGGTGAGCAAGCGGTGGCCCAGTTATGCGGCGTCGAAGGCTGCTGAGTGGTCGCTGACCAATGCGTTGCGCGTTGGTCTGCGACAGCAGGGGACCCTGGTCGTCGGGGTGCATGTGGGCTTCGTGGACACCGACGCCACCGTGGGTCTCGACGTGCCCAAAGTGCCGGCTGCGGAGGTGGCGGCGCAGACCATGGACGCGATCAGCCGCGACGTGCCCGAGGTACTGGTCGACGAGGTCTCCCGCCGGGTGCGCGCGGCGTTGTCCGGCCCTGTGGAACTCCTGGATCCGGCGCCGTGAACGGCGACGGCGGGATGGCCCAAGACCATCCGACACCAAGGGAGAGGTGGAATGGACACTGACTTCGATGTCCTCGTCCTCGGTGCGGGCCCCGGCGGATATGTGGCTGCCATCCGCTCCGCGCAGCTGGGGCTTCGTACGGCTGTCGTGGAGGGCCGATTCTGGGGCGGGGTGTGCCTGAACATCGGCTGCATTCCGGCCAAGGCGCTGCTGCGCAACGCCGAGGTCGCCCAGTTGATCCTGCACGACGCGGAGAAGTTCGGCGTAAAGATCAGCGGGGACGTGAGCCTCGACTACCACAGCGCCTACGAGCGGAGCCGGACGGTGGCCGACGGCCGCGCGAAGGGCGTCGGCTATCTCATGCGCAAGAACAGGATCGCCCAGTTCGAGGGCCGTGGCACCTTCATCGATCCGCACACGATGCAAGTGCGCCTGCGCGACGGCGAGGCGACGCTCTCCTTCCGCTCCTGCATCATCGCCACCGGCGCGACCGTGAAGCTGCTGCCCGGCACGACATTGGGCAAGCGAGTCGTGACGTTCGAGGAGCAGATCCTCTCCGACAGCCTTCCGTCGAGCCTGATCATCGCCGGAGCAGGCGCCATCGGCGTCGAGTTCGCCTATCTGCTGCGGTCTTACGGTGTCGAGGTGACGCTGGTCGAGTTCCTCGGCCGGATCGCACCGCTGGAGGACGAGGAGGTGTCGGCTGAGCTCACCAAGCGGTTCAAGCGACAGGGAATCCGCGTCATGACCTCCGCCCGCGTCGAGTCCATCGAAGAGGCCGCGGACAGTGTCCGTACAGTGGTCCGGCAGGGCGACGAACAACAGGTCCTGGAGGCCGAGAGGGTCCTGCAAGCCACGGGTTTCCAGCCGCGTACGGCCGGCTATGGGTTGGCCTCCGCGGGCGTACGGCTGACCGACCGCGGTGCGATCGACGTGGACGGCCATTGCCGCACCAGCCAGCCGCACATCTACGCCATCGGCGATGTCACCGCGAAGTTGATGCTGGCCCACGCCGCCGAGGCGATGGGTGTCATCGCCGCGGAGAGCATCGCCGGTGTGGAGACGATGGAGCTCGACTACCGGATGGTTCCCCGTGCGACCTTCTGTCAGCCCCAGATCGCCAGCTTCGGCTGGACGGAGAGCGAGGCCCGTGCTGAGGGATTCGACGTCCGGGTGGCGAAGTTCCCGTTCACGGCCAACGCCAAGGCACACGGGTTCGGCGACACGGTAGGTTTCGTGAAACTGGTGAGTGACGCGCGCTACGGCGAACTGCTCGGCGCCCATCTGATCGGCCCGGATGTGACCGAACTGCTCCCGGAACTGACCCTCGCTCAGAAATGGGACCTCACGGTGACCGAGCTCATCAGGAACGTCCACGCACATCCGACTCTGAGCGAGGCGGTCCAGGACGCCCTCCATGGCCTCGCCGGCCACATGATCAACCTTTGAACCTACGGTACTTGCCTGCCCGCCGGGCAAGGATGACAACGACCCATCGTGTCGCTTTTCTGTGCCGACTGCTGAAGGTGTCCCGCACCTCTTTTTTCCACGCCAGACTCGCCTCGGTGAAGACCCGAGCTGCCTGGTGGGCTCGTCGGCGAGGACTTCGGTCCGGCCGTCAGCAATCGCTTGCATACCGCCGACCAGACGGCCGCCGGCTGTACCGCCGCCGACCGTCGGCGCTTCGCCACGCGGTCAGCCCGGCGAGCAGTGAATGGCGATCCTCACCCGCTTCCCCGGACGACTTCGCATTCGCCTTCACCGACGACGTCGCACTCACGCTGTTGGCCACCGACAGCGCCTTCGTGGGGTCGAAGGCAGTACAGGTGGCTGTGAGCGTCGTGGACGGCGGCGCGCCCCGCTTCCAGAGCGGTTTCGAGGAGGTCACCCTGGCGGGCCAGACGGCCGACCGGCGGTGTGCCCGGGGCGGGGCGGATCGAGACGATCGTCGGGTGGTGGGCCAGGGAGGCGTCGTCTTCGGCCAGACGCGCCTCGCGGTCGAGGAACACCCTGCGCAAGGCCGCAGATTCACGGCGCAGCAAAGTCTTGGCGATGACCGGGGCGGAGCGCGAGGGGCGCGCCGTGTCGATCGCACGCCGGGATCGCAGCACCATGACATGGGTCGCGCCCTGGGCCAGCGCGGTTCGGTAGGGCACGGATTCGGAGACGCCCGCGTCGTAGAACCGGCGCCCGCCCAGCATCACGGGGTCGCCCGCCAGGAGCGGCAGGGCGGCGCTGGCCCGCAACGCCAGGCGCAACTCCGCGGCGTCGCCGATGAAGGGCCGCAGGTCGGTGGACTCCCCGGTTGCGGCGTCGGTGGCGAGCGGGTGGTACTCGATATCGCTGGCCAGGATCGAGGCGAAGTCCATCGGAGCGAAGTCCTGGTCGCCGTAGCGGTAGAGAACCTCGTAGAAGGCGTACAGGTCTACGAGCGGCCGCCCGCGCAGCGGGTTCGAGTGCCGGATCGCCGTTCTGGCGTAGCGGGGATGCGCCCAGAAGCGCAGCGACTGCGGGCTGCTGCTCAGCAGCCACGCTCCGGACGCGGCGCCGGCGGAGGCGCCGTAGACGGCGTCGAAGCCGTTGGTCAGGCCGAGTTCGTGCAGCGCCATGGCCATCCCACCGGCGATGATGCCGCGCATCCCGCCGCCCTCGATGGCCAGTGCGACGCGGTGCCCGTCGGCGCGTGCGCCGGGCCGGCTGTCGGCCTGTGCGCGCTCGGCGAGCACGCGCCAGACCGGGTGCGGCCCCTCGGGCTCTGTCTCCGCAGCAGGTGTGGCGGTCGTCGTCATCGTGGTCACGGCTCCAGGTGACTGCTCGGGGGCGGGATCTGCGCACAGGGTCGGGGACGCCGCGGCGTGGGCGCCGCCCCGGTGTTGCTCGGCTGCTACTGGCCGGTCTTGCGGGCGATGGCGGCCATGGCCGAGTGCCACAGTATGCGGCGGTTCTCCCAGCCGGGGTAGAGATCGACCATCCGAGCGACGATCCCGGCGGTGGTGGTTTCCTCGGCGAACGCCTTGGGGTGGTTGCGGAGTTCACGGCTTGCGTCCTTCTCCGCAGTGGTTTTCGAGGCCGACTCGGGCTCTGAATGATCAGTGCGCAAGCTGCGGGTAGAGCGCGCCGAGGTCGCCGGACAAGCCGGCCTTGACCTGGCGGGTCACCTCGTCGGCCAGCACCTCATAAGCGTCGGTTTCGACGCCGTTCAGGGCCAGCGCGGCGACGCCTGCGGGGGAGGACTTGGGGGCGTCGATGTGGGCGGCCATGTCGGTGTCGACGTAGCCGACGTGCAGGCCGGTGACGTTGATGCCGCGGGGCTTGAGGTCCAGGCGCAGGGAGTTGGTCTGGGACCAGAACGCGGCCTTGGACGCGCTGTAGGAGCCGCCGAGGGCGATCCAGGACACGACCGAGTGCACATTGAGCAGGTGGCCGCCGCCGTTGGCCTCGATGATCGGGACAAAGGCCCTGGTGGTGAGCAGCGGTCCGTAGAAGTTGGTCTCGAACTCGCGGCGCACGTCCTCGATCGGCGACGTCAGGTAGGAGGCGGCGACGGCCGCGCCCGCGTTGTTGATCAGGATCGTGACGTCCGGCGCGGCCGTCGCGGCGGCGGCCACCGAGGCCGGGTCGGTGACCTCGAGGGCCAGCGCGACGGCGTCGGGGTGGGTGACGGTCCTCGGGTCGCGGGCGGTGGCGTACACCTTCTTGGCGCCCCGCGTGTACAGGTCTTCGACCAGTGCCTTGCCGATGCCCCTGCTGCCCCCGGTGACCAGGACGGTCGAGCCTGCGATTGCGGTCATGCGCCTTCTCCTCTCACGATGGAAACCGATCGGTTTCAGGTCACCGTAAACTGATCGGTTTCCACAGGCAAGTCGACGACGTTCCCTGGCCGGCATGAACGTGATTTCCCCCGCCGCGAGCCTGGAACGCGCGGCGCTGACCCACTGGGAGGCTCGGATCCCGCACGAGGACGACCACCCGCCGCGCGCCCCGCATCCTGCACATCTCCGAGCAGAAGGTGGACCACCTGGACCTAGGTTCAGCAAGGCGCGCGCCGGGGGCCCGCCAGGGCATGAAGGGCGCGACGCTGGGTGTGAACAGGGCTCTCGATCACCTTCCACTCACTCTCACGCCATCCACCCGTCTGCCGGACGGGTGGCACGGAAAGGAAATCCCTGATGACCGCATTCAAGCCCATGCCCGACTTCGCCCTCGGTCCGGACATCCCGGAGTCCGGGTTCGTCGTGACCGATCTGGGCGGCGGCGCCTACGGCGTCACCCAGGGCATGGTCAACACGATGTTCCTGGAGACCAAGAAGGGGGTCGTCCTGGTGGACGCTCCTCCGGCCCTGGGGGGCGACAATCTGCTGGCGGCGATCGAGTCGGTCACCCCGAAGCCGCTCACGCACCTGATCTACAGCCATTCGCACGCCGACCACATCGGTGCGGCTCACCAGCTCGACCGGGACGGTCTGCAAATCATCGGCCACGAGCTGACCGGCCGGTTCATCGAGGAGGCGCACGACGACCGACGTCCGCTGCCGAACGTGACCTTCAGCGGTCCGCACAAGGCGCTGGACATCGACGGGACCCGGTTCACCCTGGACTACACGGGCGACTGGCACCAGGCGGGCAACCTGTTCATCCACGTCCCGGAACTGAGGGCCATGGCGGCGATCGACAGCTTCTCCGTCAAGAACCCGCCGTTCTTCCGCCTCGTCTTCTCCGCCCACGTGCCCGCGTACTTCGAGGCCATGGATCAGCTGCTGGAGTACGACTTCGACACCATCGTGAGCGGTCACATGTCCCTGTTCGGCACGCCCGAGGACGTGGCGACGAACCGTGACTACATCAACGACCTGCGGAAGTCCGCGACCGAGGCGCTGCAGACGGTCGACCTGAAGGAGGCCGCGGCCGCCCTCAAGGTGCCGGTGAACAACAAGCAGGCCGAACTGAAGGTCTGGATGGACGCGGTCGTCGCCCGCGCGGCCGAGCTGATGCCGAACTATGACAAGCGCCTGGGAGGGACCGACATCTTCCTCGCCGACAACCTCAACGCCGTCGCATGGAGCCTCTTCCTCGACTAGGACGACGTCCTGTGCAGTGAGGGGACGTGGCGCCTGTAGTGGCACAGGACCGCGGCAGGCCTGAGGCCGAGCCCGCCGGCCGGTGGGACGAGCGCCATACACAGCCCAACGTGCGGTCACCACATACAACATCGTCTGACAGACCATCTCGTCAGGACCGTTCGCCCCCGGTCTGGGGCACGAGAAGGAGGGAACGCCGCATGAGGCAATCGACCCGGGTGGACTTGTTGGCGCAGAGCATCGATCTGGCTCTTGACGTGGTCAGCGGTGTGTCGGTGGACCAGTACCAAGATCCGACCCCGTGTTCGGAATTCACGGTGAGAGACCTTGTGAATCACATCGCCATGATGCTCTTGATGACGAGGGACGCGGGCACCCGGGCGGCACCGGATCCCAGCCTGCTGACTGCCGACCCGATGCCTTTTCTCGCCGGACGACCGGAGTCCGACTGGGCTGGGCTGATGGCTGAAAAGGCGGATCCGGCAGTGCGTGCCTGGTCCGCGCCGGCGGCGTGGGCAGGAGAGGCGAGCGTCGGCGGACCGCCCATGGCCGCCACCGCGCTCGGTGAGATCCTCATCGCCGAATTCGCCATCCATGCCTGGGACATGGCAGTAGCCACCGGGCAGTCCATCAACATCCCCGCGTCCTTGGCCGACGCCACGTTCGACACCTACACACGTGAGGCACCCCGCATGCGCGGCCTGGGCCTTCTCTCCGACGAGGTGCCGCAAGAGACCCACGCGCCTCCGTTCGACCGCGCGCTGGGCCTGACCGGCAGAGACCCCCGATGGACCCGATCCACGCGATAGTTCTGCAACTGCCTCCGGTGTGCCGAGCAGGACTGATCGCCGGTGGTGTGGGGAGTGCCGTGCATCAGGTGTGATTTCACGTAGGAGTCACTCCTAGGAGTCACACCTGATGTCTGCCCACAGAGCGGCTGGAGGAACTGGTGGCGTCGTCCCTGGCTCGGGTCGAAAGGACGGCGCCGCCGAGCGTGGACAGCTCAGGGAGCGCGGCGCCCCTCGTTCAGGGGCTCGTCGAGCTGCTGAAAGCCTTCGCCGAGGGCGTGCAGGCCAGCGGTGAAGGCAGTGCGTACGAAGCAGCCGGGCTAGGCCGTCTGTGGCCACGGCCTGCTCGCCGAACACCGGCCAGATCCGCCGGTCGTTGACCCGGCTGCTTTCTGCCGGGACGTCACCAACGGCGTGCGGATCGCCCTCGAAGACATCTTCGGTCCGGTCGTTGTCGTCATCCCCTACGAGGACGAAGAGGAGGCGATCGCCGTCGCCAATGATTCCCGACTACGGACTCGCGGGAACCGAGGCGGGGATCTCCTCGAGCCGCAGAATCTCGGGGCCACCGGTCTCATGAAGAACGCACGGCGCGGATCACGACGCGACGTTCCGGTGCACCGTGCCATGCCCGGAAGGGGAGGATGCCTCTGCGCCTGTCGGGGTGCTCCAGCTGGCGAGCAGCCGGAGCTTCTCCGCGGAGGCGGAGCCGCGTTCGGCGGTGTAGAGGCAGATGGTCTGGTCGGGATCGGCGGGAAGGGCCAGCGTTTCGTAGGAAAGCGTGAGTTCGCCGACCACGGGGTGATGAAGTCGCTGGGTGCTGTGGGCACACTGGTCCACGCGGTGGCTTGCCCACCAGGTGTGGAACTGGGGCACCTTGATGGACAGTTCCCCGATCAGCTCGTTCAGCTGGGGGTCGTCAGGGTGGCGGCCGGCCGCCAGGCGCAGGCTTGCGACGAACGTCTCGGCGACTTTGTCCCAATCCCTGTACAGATCGCGGGCGGCGGGGTGGAGCAGGACGAAGCGAGCGAGGTTGCGCTCGCGGTACGGCAGCGTGTCGAAGTCGGTGATCAGCGCGTGGGCGAGGTGGTTGCCCGCCAGGACGTCGCTGCGGTGGTTGATGACGAGGGCCGGTGAGACGTCGTCCAGGACGTCCAGCATGCGATGGACCGCCGGCCGCACCCGGGGCACGCGGGCGGGACGGTGCCGGCCCGGACCGGGTGTCTTGGGCCGAGCGAGCTCGAAGAGGTAGCCACGTTCGAGGTCGTCCAGGCGCAAAGCGCCGGCCACAGCCTCCAGCACGGTCTCCGAGACGTGGGGGTGCCGGCCCTGTTCGAGGCGGGCGTAGTAGTCCGTACTCACCCCGGCCAGGTGCGCGACCTCCTCGCGGCGCAGCCCCGGCACCCGGCGCGCGCCGCCGCTGAAGGCCACCCCCGCGTCCTCGGGACGCAGACGCGCCCGTCGCGAGCGCAGGAAGTCACCCAGTTCGCCGTTCTGTTTCATGTATCCAGTGTGAGCACCGCAGCGCCGTGACGGAGTCGGTGAGGGTGGACCACCCGGACCTAGGTTCAGCGAGGCGCATGCACGGGGTCCGCGAGGGCATGAAGGGCGTGACGCTGCACGTGAACCGGGATGGCAGCGCCGCCTCACCAGCGACGTGCGGCTGGAAGCGAAGCCCTCGCCTGCGTGCAGTGACGGTAGGGCGCGAGCGGAAGCCACCTGGTTCATCCTTCGACCGCTTACGGAACAGCGGGACCATGTCGTTCGTCATCTACGTCCCCGGGCTGGGCATCTTCGCTCAGGGCACCTCTCAGCTCATGTTCTCCGGGGTGCCGCGCCGCTCTGATCGGCTTCCAGCTCGTCTTCATCGCCGCCCATGTCGCTGCCGCGCTCGTCCCGAACTTCGAGTTCCCGCTGTCCTGGACCGCGTGCCGTTGCGGAAGCAGGCCGCGCGCGCTTCAACGGGGGTCAGACCTCCGCACGAGGTGGCTCCGCCCTCGGGATCAGGGCCACGACGGATCGCGCCGCCTGCTCGAGCGTCGCGGCGTCGACATCCGCCTTGGCGATGGAATCGATGCCCCTGATGACGCTCAGCAGCAGATACCCCAGAGCCGAGGAGTCGACATGGTCGGCCACTTCCCCGGCGTCCTGGGCGTCGCGGATCGCGCCCGCGAGGACGCCGGCGAGATCGTCGAACGCGCGGCGGGCCGTCTGCGCCACCTCCTCGTCCTCACCGGCACGGTCCGCGGTGACCTTGGTGAGGAAGCATCCACGGTGGGGCGACTCGCCGGCGAAGGCGCTGGCGAGGGAGACGAGGTAGTGCTCGAGTCGCGCCATCGGTGAGGGAAGCACCGCTTTCGGGCCGCCCTGCAGCTGCTCGCGGGCCTGGGCGACGAGGTCCCGGCAGTAGTCGGAGAAGACACGCACGTACAGGTCGTGCTTGTTGCCGAACGCCTTGTAGATGCTGCCCTTGCCCAGCCCGGTTGCTTCCATGAGGTCATAGGTGGACGTGCCGGCGAATCCAGTCGTCCAGAACTGGTCGCGTACGACATTCAGTACAACGGCCTCGTCGAAGCCTCGTCTTCTTCCCATACCGCCAGGCTAGCCGTTGTGGTCCACCTGGACCACAACGGCAGGCGACCCCGCCCACGAGGCACGGAACACCTCTCGACCCGAACCGGCCTTTCAGGGCCCCCATCACCACCTCCTCAAGGCCCCCAACACCACCTCCATGAACTTCACCGGATATCTGAACTCACTTTTCTACTTGAACACCAATAGAGGCTTGGTCTACTTTAGAAACCACCCAGCTTCGTTCGACTTACCAAGGAGTCCCAGATGTCCCAGGTTGTTGCCCCCCAGCCGCGCGTAGTTGTCGCCTTCCACTCCGGATACGGACACACCGCCGTCCTCGCCGAGGCCGTCCAGCGCGGTGCCGAGAAGGCCGGCGCACACGTGACGTTCGTCGCGGTGGACACCATCACCGACGAGCAGTGGCACGAGCTGGACAGGGCTGACGCAGTGATCTTCGGGGCGCCGACCTACATGGGCGGCGCATCCGCGGGCTTCCACGCGTTCGCCGAGGCCAGTAGCGGCAGGTACCTCAACGGCACCTGGGCCGACAAGATCGCCGCCGGCTTCACCAACTCCGCCTCCAAGAGCGGGGACAAGCTCAACACCCTGAACTTCCTGGCCGCCTTCGCCGCCCAGCACCGCATGATCTGGGTGGGCCTGGGGCTGGCCCCGGGCTGGAACGCCCTCCAGGCCAGCGAGAACGACCTCAACCGGCTCGGCTTCTGGGTCGGTGCGGGCGCCCAGACCCCTCAGGACGGTGGCATCGAGACGGTGCATGAAGCCGACATCGCCACCGCCGAACACCTCGGCGCGCGGGTCACCGCACAGGCCGCAGCCCTCACCGCCGGCCGGGCCGCCCTGGCCGAAGTCACGGTCTGACCCGCCCGAAGTCACGGTCTGACCCATCCCGGTATTCCAATTCCCGGCACTCCAGGGGCCTTCTGGCGAAAAGCCCTTTCCTTACCAGGACCGCGAGGATCCTCACGGTCCGTGCCATGAAGAACGACTAGGAGCACGACCAATGCCTCTGCACGGTGAGTACGAGCCGAGCGCCACCTCGTGGGTGCGCGACCAGGTCGCGCAGTACGAGGCCACCGACGGCGCGGAAGGCGGGACCTTCCTGGACCTGCCGGTCATCATCCTGACCACCAAGGGCGTGAAGTCCGGAAAGATCCGCAAGATGCCCCTGATGCGGGTCGAGCACAACGGCTCCTACGCGGCGGCCGCCTCCAACGGAGGCGCCGACACACACCCTTCCTGGTACCGGAACGTCGTCGCCCACCCCCTTGTCGAGGTGCGGGACCGAGCGGTCAAGCAGGACATGATCGCCCGCGAACTCCACGGCGAGGAGAAGGCCGAATGGTGGAAGCGCGCGGACGCCGCCTACCCACCCTTCGTCGAGTACCGGGCCGGAACCGACCGCGACATCCCACTCTTCGTCCTCGAACCGGTTGCCGACGCACGCTGACCGGCTCTCACCCGGGTGGGGCCCACCGAACGGCACCGCTCCACCCGGACCCCCCGCCGACCTACGATGGCGACACGACCCACTGCATCCGCGGGGACGCATCGCAGCCGGGAGACAGCCGCGCTCCACCGCCTGCCCTCAGTCCGGCTGACAGCCCCTCAGGTCGAGAGCACCGACACCGATGTCACGCTCCTCGACGGCAGCCTCGCCGACACCGCGCAGGCTCTGAACGCCCAGCGTGCCGCGGCGGATCTCCTGCACGCGGGACGGTCGGACGCGGGCCGCCCGCGCAGACCGGTCCCCGGCCACTCACCGCCGGAGTCGGCTCACGCCCCCTGGTCGGAGGCGTGGCGCTGGTCGTAGGCGACGCGGGCCTCATGCACGCGCGCGGCCCGCTTCTCGGTCCAGGAACACAGGGCCCGGGTCTCCTCGGCGATCTCACCGCCGAGGTCCGTCAGCCCGTACAGCACCAAAGGCGGCAAGACCTCGGGGTCGACGCTGCGCAGGACCAGGCCGTCACGTTCCAGCGTCCGCAGGGTCTGCGACAGCATCTTCCGGCTGATCCCACCCAGAGACCGGTGCAGCTCCGAGTACCGCTGGGCACCACGCTCCCGCAGGCTCGCCAGCATCAGCAGGGCCCACTTGTCGGCCAGGTCCACAAAGACATCACGACTGGGACAGGCCGCATCGAGGATGTCCATCGGTCGGTCCGAGTCGATGGTCGCTGACCGCTCCCGCTCTACCATGACCGCATTCTATACCAGGAAACCAAGGCTCCCCATTGACTCTTTTGGAGTCAAGGTCTCCAGCGAGCTCTTGCCGGGTGGGGGCCTTCTCGGCCAGTTTGAGCCGTGCGGCCACCACCCGGAATCTTCTCCATCCCACCCATTCGGATAGGTTTGTCTATAACTTTCCTTGCCGGATTACAGGTGGGAGACGATGTCAGGCAAGAGCAGGTGCACCCAGCAGCCGCAGGCGGCGGAAGGCGCCTCCTCCGGCGCCCCGGCGCAGGCTCTTCACTCCCCCTTGCCGCCCGCACACAGTGCGGATTTGAACGCTTACGACACGCTACGGCTCGGACTGAACCGCGCGGTGGCAGTGGCTCAGGCCATGGGCGGCATGGTGCACCTCGGGCCCCTGAGGAGCAGCAGCCTGTACCTGGCGGTGGAGAGCAATGTCGAGGGGCCGGGAACGCAACGCTGGGAAGAGATCGACCGCCGCTCGCCGGAGGCTCCCGCATACGCGGTACGCATCAACGCCCCGGCATGGACGGCGCCGACGAGCCCCGAATCGGCCGCGTGCTTGCCTGGCGTGCCGTCAGGAGCCGGGCTGCTCTCGGTTCCGGTACCGGCCTCGGACGAGCCCCTCGGCGTACTGTCCGTCTTCACCCGTACGCCGGAGGCGCCGGCTCTGCACCAGCAACTGACGTCCGTGGCAAGCTGGATCGCCGATTGCCTGCGTGAGAGTCCGGGACCTCCTCGACCTGAGGGTGCGGAACGCCCGGCCGACTACGACACCACGGAATTCCCCGTCGGATTCTGGGGCTGGGATTTCGGTACCGGCAAGGTGATCTGGGACGATGCCGCGCTCGGCATCCTGGGGATCGACGCGAAGGGCTTCGACGGTCAGATCCGTACCTGGCGGCGACTGGTCCACCCGCAGGATCTCCCGCAGATGCTGGCGCGGGCCGACGAGGCCATCCGCGCCCGCACGCCTTACCAGGCGGAATTTCGGGTCCGCCAGCCGGATACCGGCATGCGCCTGGTGGAGGTCCGGGGCCAGGCATCGAGTGCCGGCGACGGCTCCGGCCCGCGTCTGGCGGGGATCGTGCGTGACGTCACCACGGGCCATCTGGCCAAGGAACCGGCGGAGCAAGCCCCGTCGCCTGTGCGCGGCGGATTCCTGGCCGTCGACCGCTCCTGGCGGATCATCTTTGCCGATCCGGAGGCCGAGCGCCTGCTTGCCCCGTCGCGACAGTTCCTCGGGCAGGTGCTGTGGGATGCGGTTCCGGCGCTGTGCTCGCCCGGCATGGAGGAAGCAGGCAGGCAAGCCGCGGCCGAGGGCGGACCGACCGAGCTGGACGTACCCACATACACCGGTCGACGGCTGCATGTGCGACTGACCCCGCTGCCGGACGGCCTGACCCTGTGCATCACCGACATCAGCAGTACCCAGCATCCGCAAGCCGACGAGGCCTCCGCCGAAGGCGCTGCCGTCGAACGCACCGCGCGCATCGTGGAGCTGACCCGAGCCCTTGCCGGTGCGGTCACCGGACATGACGTGGCCGATGTGATGGCCACCCACATGGTTCCCCTGTTCGACGCCAAAGACGTCAGCGTCTGGACTCACGAAAACGGCCGAGCGTTCCTGATGGGCAGTGCCGGCCCCAAGGAGAGCCTCCGCCGCTTCGAAGGCGCCCGCATCGCAGAGCTTCCGACCTCCAGCCAAGCCTTCATCGAGGGCAGCTTGGACTTCATCTCCTCCGCGGAGGAGTTCATCGGCCGCTTCCCAGCGCTTGCCGACCTGCCCGCCGCGAGCGGGGCCCAGGCATGGGCGATCCTGCCGCTGATCGCCTCCGGGCGCACCGTGGGCGCTTCCTGTCTCATCTACGAGCATCCGCACGTCTTCAGCCACGTGGAACGCACCTTGTTCACCGCCATGAGCGGCATGGTCGCCCAGGCCTTGGAGCGCGCCCGGTTGTACGACGCCGAGCACCGCCGTGCCCAGGAACTCCAGCGCGGTTTGCTCCCGCGGCGCCTGCCGGCCCTGAGCGCTGTGACCGCCTGCGCCCGTTACCAGCCCGCCGGTGACGGCACGTGTGCCGGCGGCGACTGGTATGACGTCATCCCGCTGTCGGCCGAACAGGTTGCTCTCGTCATTGGAGACGTCATGGGGCACGGCGTGTCCGAGGCCGTCACCATGGGCCGACTGCGCACCGCTGGCCGTACGCTCGCCGATCTCGAGCAGCCTCTGGACGAGCTCTTCTTCCACCTCAACGAAATCGTCAGCGGCCTAGGGGACGGCTTTTACGCCACCTGCCTCTGCATCGTCTACGACCCGGTCAGCCGTATGTGCCAGGCCATCACCGCCGGCCATCCTCCGCCCGTCGTCCTCCGGCCCGACGGAACCAGCTACTTCCCGGACATGCCCGTCAATCCCCCGCTCGGCGCCGCCACCCCGCCCTTCGACACAGCCGAGTTCAGCCTGCCCGACGGCGCGATCCTCGCGCTCTACACCGATGGTCTCGTCGAATCCGGCGGACTGGACATCACCGAAGGCATGGGCCGCCTCGCCTGCCAGCTTCGCCCCGCCCACGTTCAGGCGACAGAGACCCTCGACGACCTGTGCGACCGCCTGATCACCACTCTGCTGCCCGACCAGCGCAGCCGCGATGACAGCGCACTGCTCGTGGCGCGCACCCAGGCGCTGGCTCCGGAGAACATCTCCTGCTTGCAGCTGCAAGACGACCCCACAGCCGCCGGGCAGGCCCGCGCACATGTCCGAGCCCAGCTCGCCGCCTGGAACCTGGATGAGCTGATCATGACTACCGAACTCGTCGCCAGCGAGCTCGTCGGTAATGTCGTCCGCCATGCAAGAGGACCGATCACCCTGCGGCTGCTGCGCGGCCGAACGCTCGTCTGCGAAGTCGCAGACGCCAGCCCCGCGATGCCCAGAATCCGTCGAGCGGCTGACACCGACGAGAACGGCCGCGGGCTCCAGCTGATCTCCGCTGTGACCAGCCGGTGGGGCGCCCGCTACTCGGGGTCCGGCAAGTGCATCTGGACCGAGCAGCCCCTGTCCGCCGACCCGCTCGGTGAGCGAATCTCGTACGAGTCCGTGTGAGGCGGGCTCCCGATCCCGATGCGGGACGTCGACCAGCCGCCTGCCTGCCGCCGTACGTGCCGCCTCCAGCAACCTGCGCGCTTGCCGGGTCAGCCGCGTGCATTGACGCGGTACTGCGCGACCAGGCCAACGGTTGCGGCGACGAGGACGGCGACACCGTAGCCGAGGACGGTGCCCTGCAGACCGACCGGAGCGATCAGGAGTCCTGCGACGATGGCCGGCACTCCGAAGCTCAGGTGGGCGACCAGGTAGATGGACGCGAAGAGCCCCGCCCTCTGGTGGGGCTGTACGAGCGGGGCGATGGTCCGGATGGCGCCGGAGAACGAGGCGCCGAAGCCCACGCCGCCGATGATGCCTCCCACCCACAGCAGAGACAGCGATCCAGTGGCGACACCGGCCTCGATCACCGCGGTTCCCAGCAGCACACCCGCGCCGCCGACGAAGATGGTGCGGCGTGCTGTCAGACGGCCGAGGAAGAGACCGGCCACGGCGGCCGCCGCGGGCTCGACGAAAGCCGTGGCACCGTTCAGGAGACCACTGTGCAGGCCCAGCAGGTCCCGGATGATGGTGGGCACGAGCCCCATGAAGAGGCCGGCCAGCATCCATGCGGCCATGTGAACGGGAATGCTCGCCAGGAACTCACCACGTGCGGCCCGGGGGATGGAGACGCGGGGAATGAGGGTGCGTGCCGTTTCGGGGCGCCTGGAGACGGTCTCCGCGGAGAACGCGGCGACGGCCGTGCCGACGACCATGATCGCCGCGAGGGCCGTGAACACGATCGCAGTCGCATGGGTGCTGAACTGGACCGCAGCGCCGGTCAGCAGGGCGCCCAGGCCGAGCCCGCCCGCCGGAGCGATGCTGGTGATGATGGTGCCGAGCTTCTTGTGGCGTTCCGGGGCATGTTCCACGACCGAGGCGGAGAAGGCGCTCGTGGCCGCGCCGGTGGCGATGCCCTGGATCGTGCGGGCTGCGATGACCCAACCGATGTCCGGAGCGAAGACGAACATGAGCATCGCCCCGAGTTCCACGAGGAGCGAGCCGACCAGGACGGGCCGGCGTCCGATGTGGTCGGACAGCGATCCGGCGACCAGCAGGGCCGCCAGCAGGCCGAGCGCGTAGGAAGCGAAGGCAACGGTCAGCACCCAGGCGGGGAAGTGCCACTGCTGCTCGAAGACGACCAGCAGTGGGGTGGGGGCGCCTGCGGCCACGTACAGCGTTGCGAAGACGGCAGCCGACCCGGCGAACGCAGCGGCAGGGGGAAGCAGCCTGCGGGACCGGCCGGGCTCAGAGGCCGCGACGCCGGGGCTGCGGTCATGCCGTGATGCGGTGAGAGACACCTCAGAGCCTCCTAAGGCCAAGCTTTGAGCATTAACGCCACCGTAAACGAGGAGGAGGCTTAAAGCAAAGTGGTGTGCGTTATAGTGGGGGGATGGTTGCAGAATCGTCCCCGCGGCGGCGCACCGGAGGCCGCAGCGCCGTGGTGCTGACGTCCATCAGGAAGGCCGTCGAGGAACTGATCGCCGAACGGGGCAGTGACGCCGTCACCATCCCGATGGTCGCGGAGCGTGCGGGAGTGAATCACTCGAGCATCTACCGGCGCTGGGGCGACGCCCGGACCATGATCAACGACCTGGCGACCTACCGGCTCGACCCGGACCGCGGCCTTCCCGACACCGGAGACTTGCGCGCCGATCTGACCACCTGGGCACAGGAGCTGATCAGCCACTACAGCGTCCCCGTGAACGCCGCCCTCCTGCGCGGCGGAGCCGCCGCCGCCGGCGAGGACGAGTCTGACTGCCTGCGCGACCGCCGGACCGAGGCAGCCGGCTTCGCCGCACGCCCCGGCAGCACCTTCACCGGCGACCAGGTCATCGACCTACTGGTGGCCCCCATCATCTACAGAGCCATCTTCCTGCCCTGGACACTGCCCGAGACGGATGCGCGCACCTACGTCGACGAACTCTGCGACCGCTCCACCTGACCCCGACCACGCAAACCGGCGACACCGGTCGCAGTCTTCGCCCGCTCGGGTCGACTCTCCCGGGAGCCCGATGGGTGCGGCGCAGACAACTTCCCGTTCGGACACCGCTCAGTCCCCGGGCGGGGAGCACGCGCCAGGTCGGCGGTGAATGGCCACCCGTTTTGGCGACGTCGGCGCGAGGCGCGGTCAGGCAACGCGGTCAGGCAACGTGGTCAGGCAACAGAGATCTCGGTGAGGTCGATGGCGACGAGGACCGGCTCGGGCAGGACCCGCGCATCCTCCCGAACGGGCAGGACGTACCGGTGAGTCGGGAAGACCAGTCCCGACACCGTTGCATGCTTCTCGCACAGATGCGCAGCGGGCGCGCCACCGAGTACGTCGGCTGCGTAGTCATGACGGCGCAGCAGCCCGGCGGTGTTGTAGGAGAAGATCTGCTCTCTGGCGTGTGTCGCGAGACCGTCAGGGAAGGTCGCCCGCAGCCGTCGCCAGCTCTCGTCGCCTTCTTGCCAGGGCTCCAGTTCCTCCACCGCAACGCCGGGGCGCGTCAGCAGGTAGGGAGCCGTGAGGTAGTTCCACATGGCATAGCCCGCGAAGTACAGCACATGGAGCTGGTCCCAGGGGGTGTCCGGGCCGTGGCCGGCGAAGGCTTCCCGTGGGGAGGTCCGCTCGGCCACGACCTCGCCGTCCCGCCTCTCGATCGCGACTCGGCCGGGCGTGAATACGCCGCGTAGTTCCGGGCCGGTGAAGCCCCCGAAGACCACGCGCTGCTGCTGCACGTCAACGGTCATGTCGGCCGTGGCAAGGATTCCCTGCCGGCCGCGAAGGGTCCACAGGAGTCCGCCCATGGCCCCCTTGGCGTGGATGGTTCTTGCTTCTCGCCACCGCTGGAGGCCGCCATGGGCCCCAAGAACAAGATCCAACAGGTTCGTCATGGGTAGGCCTCCGTGGTGAGTGACGCAGTCCGTGTGTCGATGTTCCTACTGAGCCATCACGTCTCCGAGTCACGCCTGCCGGTCGGCCCGGCCGGTCCGAGGGTTGGTGAACATGGGGTTGCCGGCGACGGTGTCCTGCGCGGCCACCTCGTCCTGCAGGACGTCCCAGTGCTCCACCACCAGGCCGTCTTCGAAACGGAAGATGTCGATGCCGAGGAGGGGCTTGTCGAATCCGCCAGAGTACCGGCCGTGGACCATGACCAGGTCTCCCTCGGCGATGATCGCCCCCGGCTCGTAGCGGGTGGTGTCGGGCAGGTCCGCGATGAACCCGCGCAGCCCGGCCTTGGCCGGCGGGATGAACGCGTTGTGCTGCACGTAGGCCGGGTGCAGGTACCGGTCCAGCGCGGTGAAGTCCTTGGAACTGAACGCGGTCGTCAGGATCTCGAGGATGACGGCCTTGTTCCGCTCCGTCTGAGCCTGATGCATCGAAATCCTCCACCAGTTTTTTTGACTGATTGGACCACTATCGAAACATGATGTGGTCCAATCGGTCAACAAATCGCCATGCCGGGTCTCAGCGCAAGACTGTCTCAGGCACCCCCCGGAAAAGCGGAGGTCCACATGAGGTCAGGAAGCGGGAGTTCGATCGCTCGCCCCGGCCCGACCTGTCCTGGTCATCCCCGTACCGAGGTGCTCGAGCGCGGGATCGACCTAGATGTCGCCGGGCAGGGCATCGACGCCGCCACAGTGAGGCCGCTCGATGTTCGGCATCCCAAGGAACTCCCGATCAGGCTCCCCCGCATCGCAATGGGGCCGGCGCTGTCAAGCTCCGTGAGGCGTTCGAGTATCGGTCTGCTCGCCGATCCATGACGCGGCGAAGCGTGTCCATGTCGATGCCTCTCCAGCCCCATGAGCAAGGCCCAGGCTGTGGGGGCCGTGGGGGAAGACGTGCACCGAGTGGGGCACGTTTTCGGCGGCCAACGCCGCAGCAAGGCGATAGGTGTGTTCCGGCGGAACATAAGGATCCTCCGCCGTGTGCCAGAGGAAGAACGGAGGAGCCGACGGAGTGACCAGCGCGTCGAGCGAGATCGAACGACGCAGCTCCGGTGACGCGTCCTCACCCAGCAGAGCGAGCTGCGAAGGACGGTACGTCTCGGATTCCATCGACGTGATCGCATAGCCGAGAACAGCGAAGTCAACTACCCGGCGCTAAAGGCGCCGGGCTTACACAACGGGCATCAGTGGGTGTGATGCTGCGTTTGCGTCCAGCCCCGCTCCCGGTTTCCGGATTGGGGCGGGGGCCATTGACGGGGCCCCGCGTCGCCACAACTCCCGCGCGCGGGCGCGGATGTTGCGGGAGCCGTTACGGTCTGCGTGATCAACGAATCCGCAGTTCCGGCACGCGAACCAGGCCCGTGAGACCCGGTTCGCCTTGTCTACGTGGCCGCACTCGGCGCAGGTGCGGGAGGTGTACGCCGGATCGACGTGCACCACCGCCACTCCTACCCGGCGAGCCTTGTATGCGATGAATGCCCCCAACTGGTGGAAGGCCCAGGAGGAGTGGGTGGCCCGTTGGGGCTTGCGAAGCCGTACCCGCTCGCGGATCCCTGTCAGGTCTTCCAGGGCGATTCCGCGACCGGTGCGTTCTGCCTCGGCCACCACATGCTTTGCGATCTTGTGGTTGATGTCCCTCGCCCGCCGCGCTTCCTTGCGCCGCCGTTTCTTCAGGCGCCGCTTGGCGGACGGGGTGTTCTTGCGCTGCAGCTTGGTACGCAGGCCTCGCTCGCGCAGGCGGGTGCGGTTCAGCTCGCGTCCGGCCATGATCTCGCCGTCCGAGGTGGTGGCGATGTTCACGATGCCCAGGTCGATCCCGAGGAAGTCCACCAGGTCCGAGTTCAAGGGTGCTTCGGGCACCTCACAGGTGGCGTTCAAAAATCACATGCCGTCCCGCTCCAGCAGATCGGACTCGCCCCTGCGGTACAGGGCCAGCGTGGCCAGCTGATCGGGTGAGGCGGTGAACGCCACGTTCTTTACCCGGCCCGCCACGGTCCAGATGGACACTGTCCGGTCCGGGATCTGCCAGGACAGCATGCGGTCGTCGTAGGGCTGCGCGCCCTGCGGGCGGAAGGCGATCGGCTTCTCGGCGGCCTTGCGGTAACGGCGTGAGCCGGGCCTGCCGAGGTTCCCCGGTCTTCAGGTTCGTCTTCAGCGTGGCGTACGCGTCGCACGTGTTCTTGATGACGTGCTGGGCGGCCTGCGCGCCCAGGTTCCAGCGGGACTTGACCTCGCCGTAGACCTGCTTGCGCAGGGCGAAGTTCTTGAACTCCCCGCGCGCGAAGGCGGTCTCGCTCACCCAGGTCGCGGCCTCGTTACAGGCGGGCAGGGTCGCCTCAAGTGCCGCCGCCTGCACAGGCGTCGGTAGCAGTTTCACCTGCACGACCAGCGTCACGATCACGGATCGTAGCCACCCGTGCGAGACGCCACCACACGTTCGAGTCCGTTCATCACATTGAGCGAACCGACCGGCCATGCGCTCTCACCACCCGGCTCCGCCGAGAAGGGATCCGGCCGCTCCGCGGCCGAACATACACAGTGATACTGCGGCGCTCCACACCGCAGCCACGGGGATGCGATTCCTCCCGGGTGTCAACGCCCGGGGTCCCTCGCAAGAATTCGCTGAACAGTCCAGTCACCCATGGTCCATCCCCATTGCGGAGCCGCGTGCGGGTCAGCTCCGGCCGCCGTCCGGTGCGGTGGCCCGGCCGCCGAAGGACAGCTTCAGCATGCGGGTCTCGCCGCACCGCGGGCACTGTCCGTCCGGGCCGACGGCGGTGGGCCGGCACTTTAGGCGGCAGGCGGGGCACTTGAACCAGGCGACGCCCGCGCCACGCAGCGGAATGATTCTCACGCAAACCTCCCTCACATCACGTATGGAGTTGCTAATCTTAGCAATTGCTGAGGTCGTCACCGCTGGTTTCGGGCGGATCGGTTCTCGTGCGCGGATTCGGCTGGGCCGCTGCCGCACGCGAGGATGGGCCACATGTGTTTGACGAGTGGGTTGATGCGATGCGCCGAGGACGGCCTGGTGCGGCCGTGCTGCCGTACCGGGGAGGCGACGACACGATGAGTACGCCGCTGTACCAACTGAAGGCCGAGTTCTTCAAGACGCTCGGCCACCCGGCGCGCATCCGGGTCCTGGAGCTGCTGAGCGAGCGCGAGCACGCGGTCGCGGAGATGCTCCCGGAGGTAGGGATCGAAGCAGCGCATCTGTCGCAGCAGCTCGCGGTGCTGCGCCGAGCGAACCTGGTGGTGACCCGCAAGGAGGGGTCGACGGTGTATTACTCGCTGACCAGCCCGTATATCGCCGAGCTGCTCAGGGTCGCCCGCACCATCCTGTCCGGCGTGCTCGCCGGACAAGCCGAACTCCTCGCCGATCTGCAGGCCGCCCAGACCCAGGCGAAACCGCCGTCGTAACGGCGGCCCTCAACCGGCGGCCGCTTCCCGCGACTGACAGCGCTCTGTGGTAACGGGAGGCGGCCGCTTCACTCCCGAGTGACGTAACTCCGGTCGCAGGTGGCCTGTCGGGCACCTGCCGACAAGTCCTCACCGTGCCAGGGAGGGTTCATGGGCCTGCTGCGCAAGATCCGGGACACCGGACGGGAGGCCGAGCCCGCTCCACCACGCCCGGAGGGCGGCCTGCTGCAGGCGCGGGAGTTCGGCGGCTCGGTGCAGGTGAGGTGCGTCGACGCCGGTTCCTGCAACGGGTGCGAGATCGAGATCGCGGCGGCCTTCAACCCGGTGTACGACGCGGAGCGGTACGGCGCCCGCCTGGTGGCCTCGCCCCGGCACGCGGACGTGGCGCTGGTGACCGGGCCGGTGACGCGGAACATGGCCGAGCCGCTGCGCCGCACGGTCGCCGCGATGCCCGAGCCGCGACTGGTGGTGGCGGTCGGCGACTGCGCGATCAACTGCGGTGAGTTCGCGGGCGGGTACGGCGTCGAGGGCGCCGTACCCGACGTCGTACCGGTGGATCTTCAAGTGCCCGGGTGCCCGCCGGAGCCAGGTGAGATGTCGCGGCGCTGCGTCGATTTCCTCGGCGCGGATCAGGAAGCGGGCAAGGACGTCGCCGCTGGTGTGCACGGGTACATGGGCGGGGCGCCGTACGATTCTGGAGATGGGCCAGCTCGCGCAGCGCCTGATGGCGCAGGCCGCAGAAGTGATCATCACCAAGGGCGTCGATGCGGCTCTCCAGCTGGAGGAGGACGACGACCGCATGGACGAGCTGCACCGCATGCTGTTCCCGCCTCTGATGGACGACCGCTGGAAGCACGGGGTCGAGATGACCGTCGACGTCACCTTGGTCGGCCGCTACTACGCGCGGTTTGCCGACCATGCCGTGTCGATCGCCCGGCGAGTGGTCTATCTGGTCACCGGCGAGCTGACCACAGACGCGTCAATCACCCCGTGAACCCGGCCTACGGCGGCTCGGCCCCCTACGCTCGGCGAACCGGCGCGCCCCGGGGCATCCTGCCGACGGACTGGTCACCGGCCGTCAAAGGGGCTGGGTGAAGCGCCAGAGGCGGCGGGTCAGGTCCCCTTGGTCGACAGCGTGGACCTTGGCGAGTGTCCAGCTGTCGGCAAGCATGCCGACCAGGTCGTGGGTGAGAAGCGCACCGCGAAGCCGCCGTGCTCAAAGACGTCGTCGGCGTGGGCGGCGCCGGTGTCGTAGTGGGCCTCACCGGTGTGGGGCGGTGTCGGGGAAGGTCCCGCCAGGGGCGTGAGGCAGGCCACTGTGACCGTCCGTGGAGGCTGGCCGCAGGGGGCGCCGGAGCGGAGAATGGTGTTGTTGCCCCGCTCGTCGGTTGGGCGGTGGTCGGATGCACAGGCTCGGCCGGGTGGCTCCGCGCGCTGGAAACCGACCGACGCACTGTGCCTGGATTCGCTGCGGCCGGGCGACGTCATAGCCTTCGCCCGCCCGTGCGCCCGCTGGGCCGAACCGCGCGAGTTCTGCGTGTGCGCGCGGCTGGCCGACGTCTGAGCGACGGGCATCAACTCGCCGGGTGTCCCGGACAGGACGTCTCGTGAGGGTCCATCTCTCGGCTCAGGCTTTCGGCCGTGAGGACTCGTGTGCGAGTGTCAGCAGGTCGGGGGCCCGGCCTCCGGCGGTGTGTCGGTGCGGGAAGGCGGTGGCGCTCCATGTCGTACGTCGCCGTGAGTGCGCTGAGCCATCCCGGGCTGCTCCGCGGGCGGAACGAGGACAGCCTCGTCGTCGGACCGTGGACACTGTGCGCCACCGTGACCGAGAACCCGCAGAGCCTGGTCTTCCCGCTGGGGACGCCCCTCGTCGTCGCCGTCGCCGACGGGCTCGGCGGACATCCCGGCGGCGACGTGGCCAGCGCCCTGGCTGCCCACCGGCTCGCGTCGATCGGTCCCACTCTGAGCAGCGAGGACGCCGTCCGCGACGCCTTGAACGCTTGCAACCGCGCCCTGTACCGGGCCGCCGGCGGCACCGGAAGTGAGCTGGCCACCATGGGGACGACCGTCGCCGGCGTCGTCGTACAGCCCGGCTCGCTGCTGACGTTCAACGTGGGGGACAGCCGGGTGTTCGCGTCCTCTCGCGACGGGCTGCGCCAGGTGAGCGTCGACGACAGCCCGCCGCTCGAACCCGGGGAGCGCACCACGTCCCTCGTCACCCAGTGCCTGGGCGGTACGCCCGGTTACCGCCCCATCAGTCCTCACGTGACGGCCGCGTCGCTGTCGCCCGGCGACCGCTACCTCATCTGCACAGACGGTCTGACCGACCCGGTGACGCCGGACGAGATCGATGCGGTGATGCGGGAGCACGACGACGGCCGGGCGGCCTTCGAACTCTGGAAGGCCGCCATCGGGGCGGGCGGACCCGACAACATCACGCTGGCGGTCGTACGCATCGGCGACGAGTAGGGGAGGCCCCTGGCGCCCTTTCGGCATGCGGTCAGACAGGGAAGACCTCTAACGCGCCGGAACGGCGATACGCGGTGGGGGGCGGAAATTCGGGGTTACGGTGTCTGCGCCGTGTTGTCCCAGTCGTACGGTCCGCCACCACGCCACTCGATCAGCTCTGGGTCGTCGACGACCCGGTCCTCGGCGGGCAGGCCGGCACGGTGCAGGAAATCCAGCACGTCGAACAGGGTGTACGCGGTGCCCGTGCACTTGCCGCGGATCATCACGCGGCGACCCCCGTCCGACTCCGGCGAAAGCACGACCACCGGGGGGCGTACGTCCATGTCACCAGCATGCGCCGGGACCGGCCGGCCCGCAGCTTCCGGTCGTCGTCGCAAAGGCTCACCGAGACGTTGTTGCCCAGGCTGTGCTCCATGCCCTGTGGGGTGTCGCGCTCATCAGGGTGAAGTCGCCCGGGGTCTCCCGCATGCCGTGCATGATCTTGTCGGCTTCGGGGTGTGTCCTGTCGGCTGAACACCTCATAGGTGCCTGCCGGTGGTGACAGCATCGGACAGCGTGCTCGTAGCGATGCGTGTTGCGGACCGCATGCACCGGAACACTCGACACACTCGACGCCACCACCGGGCACCCCCACCGGGCGCACACTGGACACAGAAAGCCCATGCGTCATGAGTCGAACATGGAGGTGGGCCATGAGCACCCTCGAAGAACACGTCGACGTTGGAGTGCCGATCGACAAGGCTTGGGACGACCTCCACCGCGTGGAGAACTATCCGCGGTTCGTGGAAGGAGTGCGCGAGGTCCGTACGGAGGCGGGTGGTCGAGCGCGTCTGGACGTCGAGGCCGGCGGCCGTGCCCGGGTGTTCGAGGCCGAGATCTCCGATCGCAAGGGGGAACGCGTGATGGAGTGGCACACCACCAGCGACCCCGAACTGGTGGGTTCCTTCTCGCTGCAGCCGATCAACGAGAACCGCACCCGGGTCCAGGCACGGCTCGAGTACGACCCCGACGCGATCAGGGAGACCTTCGGCGGCCAGAAGGGATTCGCCCAGGTGAACGCCATCGAACGGCTCGTTCGCAGCGATCTGGAGCATTTCAAGGAGTGCGTGGAACAAGGGGGTTGAGCGGTAGAGAAAGCGGGTGCTGGGGGCTGTCGAGGACGGCAGCCTGCGCTCGAAGCCGCCGCTGGCGGGCCGGGGCGCCGTAGCCGCTGCGCGCCGTTCTGTCGGAGCCCGCGTTGGGGCGGGAGATCTGACGGATATGGAATGACCCCGTTTGGAGTCGCATGCTCCGCACGCCGGTCAGGTCTCGATCACGGCATCGCAGTCGGAGCAGACCACGGATGCGTACTGCACGGGGTACCAGAGGGCGCCAGGGTGTTCGGAGGGCTTCCAGCAGGCCGTCTGCATGGCGAAGGTGTCCTTGCCGCAGAGGGTCCGCGGTCCCGTCGCGGAGGGCTCCCCCGGGGCGGAGGGCGCGGCGTGCAGCTTGCGGACGGGCCGTTGCTCACCAGCCGCTATCCCCAGGGAGGAGCGTTTGGCCATGGGGTTGTCGAGCTCGTACACGACGAGGATTTCGCCCATGCCCCCACAGTAGGCGGCCGGGCGCCCGACCTGCTCGGCGTCGAGTACTGCACGACCTGGCTCGACATCGCGTCCTGCTGCCGGGCCTGTGGGCGCAGGGGGCGCGCCTCACGCCGCTGACCGGGCCGACCCCGGTCCCGGAGAGCAAGCAGCCCTTGTACCGATACCAGCGCGACAAAGTTCGCTGTGCCCGGGTTCACGCCGACGGCCTCCGACGTCGTACGGCCGCCTCGGGTGGCCAAGTGCCCTCCAAATGGAGGTCAGGGCGTTCGCGCTCACACCGGCAGGAGGGGCGGTTCTTCAGTGTCGAGACCGAGGTGATCCGTGTACACACCGACGAGCGCATCGTCGTGCCCGGTACGTATCACCTTGATCCGGTCCTATGGAGCCCGCTGATCTGCGACTTCCGCCATGGCGGCAGCGCCCTGCGGTACGTGCAAAGCCCTGAGGTGTTCCAGCAGGAGCTGCTCGTGCGCGGCGAAGTCGCTTTCCTCGGCCTTCGGTCGCTTCGCGAGGGTCCGACGTGCGCAGTGCCTCTCGCTTTCCCTCACACCAGGACCGGCGCCACCGTCCCCCGACCGCACACTGCCCCGGAGCCGTTTGGCTATCACTGAGTTCTCTTCACCCCGCGTAAAGCCATCGGCGGCGAGCAAGCGCACCCGCTCGCGCACGGCCTGACCCTGCGGAGTGAGGCCACCACCCTGCGCCGCTTCCCGAGCACACCGAACTGGGCACACCCCTCACGGGCCCGTCACCACACCGCCGATCCACCAGCGCGGACCACCCCTGTGAGTGAACGCCACTGCTGAGCTGGGGCGATAGGGTCATAACGGAAGGTCTGGGCAGCCTCGAGGGCCGGGTCTGGCGCAGTTGTCCTTGTCATCCTTGGGGCGCGTCTGCGCCCGGCACACGTCAGGGGGCCTCTTTGCCGCCAGAGACACAACGATGCGCTCTGACGCTCCCTGGCTCCGATCGCCGAGCGACACCCGGTGCGGTCACCAGCACCGACACGGTCAGGCTGACCTTCCTGCGCGACGCCGTGCGCGGTATCGGCACAACCCTGGATCTCAAGCGCCAGGCCGGCCAACTTGCCGGCCTGGCGGTGCCGGGGTTCGCCGACTTCGCTTCGGTTCATCTGTGCGATCAGGTCGTTGCGTCGGAAGATGACTTCGTGCCCCAGGGCCTGGAGGGTGCGGTGGTGATGCACCGCGTGGCGGCAGTCCACCATGAGGACTTGGACTGCCGGGAGGAACTTCGCCCAGGGAAGACCTTCGTCTACACGACCGGCACGTCCATGGCCCGATTCCTTGCGGAGATCGAACCAGTCCTCATTCCCCATGTAGGAGATGAGGTCCTGCAGCAACTTCCGGCGGAGCTCGACAGCCCGGCCGCCCGGTTGGTGCTGAAGGGCTCCTCCGTCCTGCTGGTGCATCTGGTGGCGCACGGCGGGGCCCTTGGCTTCCTGGTGTTCGGGCGCAGACCCGACCGTCCCGCTTTCGTCGCCGCGGACCTGACAGCCTGTGAGGAGGTGGCCGAGCGGGCGGCTGTGGCCCTGCACAACGCCCGGATCCACAGCGACGAAGCGACGGCATCCGCGGTGCTGCAGCGCAGCCTGCTTCCCACGCAGCCTCCTCGCCTGCCAGGGGTGGAGATCGCCTACCGGTATCACCCCAGCAGTCACACCACGCAGGTCGGAGGCGACTGGTTTGACGTGATCCCCCTGCCGGGCCACCGAGTCGGACTCGTCATCGGCGACGTGGCAGGTCACGGCCTGCACGCAGCGGTCGTCATGGGACAGCTGCGCACGGCGGTCAGGACCCTCGCCACTTTGGACCTGCCCCCCGGGCGGCTACTGGCCCAGCTCGACGCCTTCGCACAGCACCTGGGCCACACCCAGCTGGCCACCTGCCTGTACTGCGTCTACGACCCGACGACCGGCCGCTCCGCCCTCGCCAGCGCCGGCCACCTTCCGCCAGTCCTCGTGGGGCCCGACGGCAGCAATGATCTGCTGAAGATCCCCGTCGGCGCACCGATCGGAGTGGGCAGTGTCACCTACGACACCCTGGAACTGCTCACGGACCCCGGCAGCCTCCTCCTGCTGTGCACCGACGGCCTGGTGGAGACTCGCGGGCAGGACATCGAGGAGGCACTCCGCGCGCTAGGAGTTGTCGTCAAATGTCACGCCCACATCAGGAGCGAGGCGAGGGTGACGGCTGCTTGGTAGGACTCGGCGGTCTTGTCGTAGCGGGTCG
>LRTP01000367.1 GCA_001550305.1 Streptomyces diastatochromogenes | reverse complement strand
GACCATGAAGCCGGCGAACAGGCACCTCCAGCACCCGCCCCTGCCGAGACTGACACCCAGCAGACACCCGCCATTGCGGGAGCACAGGCCGCAGAGGGGAAACAAGGCCTCCGGGTAAACGCTGCTATCACCGATGAGGAGACCGCGCCCGCGGAGACGAACAAGGAAAGCGACCTCACCACCGTCGACCGCTACTACCTCGCGTGGGTGGAACACCACAAACAGCGCGGCACCGAGCCCACAGACAAGCAACTCTCTGCCTACCTCGCCGAGAAGGGAGTAAAGGGCCGCGGCGGGAAGCCGATCAGCCCGTCCACGCTGCGCAGATACCTCCTGTCCTTCCGTACCTACGGCGTCTGGGCCGAGCACCGGATGCGCAATGAGGCCCCCTTGGCCGACGCCGTTGCGCAGGACTGCGCAACGCGCGGGATCACCGCCCAGTACAACAACCCCATCGCTGCTACCGACATTACGAAGCAGGCCCACGACTTTGAACGCCGCTGGAAGGCTCTCGCCCGACACCGTGACGATGCCCAAAGCTGATGCCCCACTCGACGCGCGCCTTGCTAGTGCGGGTTGTCGCCACGGACGAGTTTGACGAGCAACTCGGTGTCCCTCAGGTTTGAGAGGACCGCTTGGGCGCCTGCGTCCCGGAGGGTGAACTCATCGCTGCGCCCCGAGGCGACCGCGATCACGCGTACATTATCTCCCAGGGCACCGTCGGATTGCCGATATACCAGGGGCGCAAGTCGGAGAAAGCGACCGGGATGCCCGGAGTCGGGAAGTCGGCCTTCGTGTGCCCGGCGTGGACGAGAGGTCTTACAGGTCAAGGGCTTCGAGCTGATGCGTTTTGCTGGGATTGGCGGAACCCACGTGCGGACCGGAGCCTCGTCTGATCCGGGCCCGTACGACGGACGTGCTGTTGATACGGCCGCCGGTCGCAGCGTCCTACGCCTTGTCATCCCCGCCCCGCAGGGATGACAGGACAAGGCGCCCGTACCGCGTGGTGAGGGCTGCAGCAGTAGCAGCGACCGACACTGCGAGCGAGATGAGCAGGTGTGCCGTGGCGTGGTCGTCGAGGACTTGCAGGATGCTGAGGGCCGTACCGAGTGGCAGGCCGAGAATGGTGAGGACGCCGAGGGCTCCGCTGATCTGCTGGCTGTCCTGGGTCTGTACGAGCCTGCTGTAGTCAGCTGCTTCGGCCAGGATTTCGTCGAATCGTGCGGGTAGCCGGTGCTGGTTCTGGAAGGCGAGCAGCAGGTCGTTGGCCGTGCCGTGTGCGGTGAGGTGCTGTCGCCAGTAGGTGCTGCGGAAGACGGCGATGTTCCGCTCCAGCGTGGCGACGCGGCGGGCCAGCTGTGGGGAGTTGAACACTTCGGAGAGTTCGTCGGTGAGTTCGTCGATGTGGTCGCGCTGGAGCGAGCCGAGGAGTAGGGCGTCGAGATAGACAGTTCGCGAGTGCAGCGCGCCAAATTCGAAGAAGTCGCCCGCACCGATGTCGGGCCGGTGTCCGAGGAAGGCGGCCCCTTGACGCAGCACCAGGGCGCTCCAGTCCGCTGAGATTCTTACGGCGTCCTTGAGTTGTTCTCCGGCGGTCTCCGGAGGGAGGGGGAAGTCCTCCGGTGTGGAGCGTGACGCCAGTTGCCACAGCCAGCGGTCCGCGGTGGCGGGCAGTGCTCCTTCGAGGCCGGCTCGGAGGGCGGGAGTGTGGCGCGCCGTGGGGGTCATGAAGGCGATGGTGTAGGGATGGGCTGTGGCGAATGGCGTGTCGGGGTCGCGGACCTCGGCGATGCCGGCGAGAAGGCCGGCCGGGTCGAAGGGCCCGGTGAGCAGCTCGTCGGCGGGGTTCGGCCGCCGCCCGGCCAGGGCCCGCAGTATGGGCAGCAGCGGTCTTTCCACACTCAAGTGCATGACAACGAGGGCGTGTTCGGGATTGCGGGCGGTGGCCGCGCGGAGAAGTTCCAGGCCCATCAGGTGCAGTCCGTCGTGTTTGACGTCCAGCTGGAGGTGCCAGCGCCGCGGCCGTCCGGGTGCCCCGTACAGTGCGCGGGCGGAGGCGGGGGCGAAGTAGGTGGACCGGGTCTGGGCGTCGGTCCGGCGGTTGCCCAGCTCGAACGGGAAGGGACCTTCGGGCCAGCGGGGGACGCGTAGCAGCCGTACCGGCAGGACGACGGTCAGCTCCTGGCGCGCCCCTATGACGTTCTCGAGCGCCGGAACTCCGTAGGTGGTCACCGGTAGAACTCGGCTGGGTCGGGCTGGTCGAGGCGAATGACGAACTCCGCCCGGTCGGGGCTTTCGACGCTGACATGGAAGCGGACGCGTTCGCCCGTGCGGATGGTCCGGAACCCCTCGGTCACGATCTGTCGGTAGTCGAAGCTGTAGTACCGCTCATCCTCTTCGTCCCGAACGACATAGGAGCCGAGCGCACCGCTCAGCCCGCCGCCATTCGGACGCCTGTCCACAATGGTTCCGTGACGCGGCCCGCCGACGCTCATGCCGTCGCCTCCTCTGTCCCGGACGTGTCGAGGTCCTGCACGCACCGGAAGCCGACCGCGTTGCTCCCGCCGCGCTTCCGGTAGATGCCCTTGCTGCTGGTCTGCACCGCCCGCATCGGGTTGTCGTAGCTGCCACCGCAGATGACGGCCTCGCCGGGATCGTCCAGGCTGGTGGATGTCCATTCCCAGCAGTTGCCCACCATGTCGAGGACGCCGAACGAGGAGCGGTTGCCCGGCCGTTCGTCGACGGGTGTCGCCCCCGCCCGTCGAACGGCGTCGCCTGCGAAGTCCCGGTACCACGCCTGATACGTCACGACAGGACGTCCGACCCATGTGTCGGCGCAGTTGACACGGGTGCTGTCGGGTGCGTCGCCCCAGGGGAAAAGGCGTCCGCCGGTGCCACGCGCGGCGGCCTCCCACTCGAGGGAGGTTGGCAGCCGCTTGCCTTCGAACGTGGCGAAGGCGTACGCGCTCCACCAGTTGACGCAGATGGCGGGGTGGGCGTCGTAGCGCGGATTCTCGTAGTAGTCGGGCTGCCGCAGCCGGTCGGTCCAGGGGCGGTGTGTGACGTCGGCCGGCTGGTCGGGATGGTCCCACTGCGAGGTGCCGTCCGCGTCGAGGGCGTCGAGGAAGCGGCGGTAGCGTGCGACGGTCACGGCATGCCGGTCGAAGCGTACGGGACGCTCGACGCGGCGGATCAGCAGCCGTTCGGCCGGACCGACCAGGTACGCCCCGGCGGGCAGCACGCAGTCGTCCCTCTCCCGGTCGCCGGGCATTCCGGCCAGGAACGCGCGCACCTGCTCGGTGAGGAAGCCGCCGCCAGGAAGGTCCGCTGCCAGATTCCGGTTCTCCGCCTCGACGAGAAACCTGGCAGCCAGAAGTTCCTGGTATGCCGTGTGCACGAAGGCGACGTGATCGGTCCCGGCGGGCCGCAGCAGCGGAGCAATGACGCAGGCGTCGAGATCGAGGCGTCCGTCCAGGAATGTCTTGGCCCCCAACTGCCGGTGTATGTCGAGGAGGGAGAACACGGTGCGGTCGGTGAGGAAAGCATGTCCGAATGTGGCGGGCAGCCGCTGCTCCAGGTCGGGCTGCCCACGCTCGGCCAGCGTCCGCGTGATGTGAGCGCCGAGGATGTCCGCGAGCGGCTTCCCCGCGGGAAGGTCCAGCGCAGTGGTGAGGCGCTTCTCGAGAAGGGTTTCCTCGGGTTCCGCCAGGCGTACGACGTGGAAGTGCGGCACCCGTGACGGATCGACGCCGTTCGCGTACATCTGCTCGACCAGCTGCTCGGAGCGACCCGCGCCGCTGTCCAGCAGCTGACGGATCTGGGGCGAGTCCGCGAGGAAGGACACTCGTGAACTCATGACCACCGCAGATTCGGCGGACAGCACGGCCGCGAGATCGGTAAAGAGACGCAGGAATCCGGCAGGACTTGACTCCTCGACGCCCTCGTCCACGGCATCGAGCACGCACAGTGCGGTCCCGGAACGGATGAGGTAGAGGAAGAGTTCGTAAGCGCGCGAGCGGTCCGACGCCATGGCCGGCGCGAGGAGACGGGCCGCGTACTCGGAGAACGGTTCGCCCTTCGGTTTGAGACCGAGGTCGAAGTAGAAGCGGAAGCGGCGGATCGCCGGGTTGACGGCCAGCGAGCGCAGGAGGGTGCTCTTGCCGCTCCCCGGGCGACCGGTGACCAGGACGTTCGCACTGCCGTGCGCCAGGCGTGTCAGGAGCTCCGCCGCGTCGCCGGACTGCTCCATCTTCGACTCGCCGGTGCGAGGCTCGGTGGTCAATGCCGCCGCGGCAACAGCGGCACTCGGCTCGTCCGGGTTGGCGGCGGAGGTGAGATCGGCGAGGTGGGTGTCGAGATTGACGAGGGTGTCGACGAAACCGTCGTACCTCACGATGCGGAAGTCCAGCCCCAACATGTGATGGAGTGCGCCGGGTCCCGCACCGCCGTCGTTGTCCAGGACGACGAACCGGGTGAGCTTGGGCAGGCGGGTACGCAACAGCTCCCCACCACTGGCGGCAAGGACGGTACCCAGGTCGTCGGCGTCCCTGGACAGCATCAACTCCACATATTCCAGCCGCATCCCCGACTCGCGGCAGAACAGCTGGTAGACAGTGTCCGGACTGAGGACGAACCGCTTCGCCTGCCGGTAGCCGAGGGTGACGTACAGCCCCGCAAGGAACTCGCAACGGCGCGCCACCTCGGGCACCATGTCCGGCTCACCGCCGAGAAGGGCCGCACTCCCGGTGTCGGTGAACCAGACCAGCACGTCCACGAGCCTGCGGACCGCCAGCAGCCCGTCCTCGTCACATATGTCGTACCCGTCGTGCGTGGACCGGTTGCGGAGCCGTCGAATGTCTTCGAGCGCATCCAGAACCGTGCTGCTGCGGATGTACGGACGGCAACGCTTGACCAGGTCGTTCAGGGCCTTCGTCGAAGGGTCGCCCTCGACCTCGTGGTGACGCCACAGTTCCTTGAGCAGCTTCTCGGTCAGCTTCCCGACCAGGGCGACCGCGTTCTCGGGATAGCCGTCGTTGAGTGACCGTAACGGCCGTTCCAGATCAAGCCCCAGCCGATCGGCGATCCGCGTGTGGTCGTCGAGTTCACTCCGCAGTCGCCGCAGCCGTTCATCGACCATGGTGCTCACGCAGACTCCCCATCTCGTCGGCCGAGGACGAACGCGAACCGGTCCGGAAACACCAGCACGGGCTCCGGATGAGCGACTCGCATCTCTTCGATGCCCTTGTCGATCTCGCTGTCGCTGAAGGTGGAGAGCAGGGACATGTAGCGGGCACGTACCATGCCGAGGTACTTGTCCCGGTCGATGCGCAGCTCATGCTCGACATAGCTGAGACCGGCTTCCAGCCCGGCAGCTCGCAAGTGCCTCTCGATAACGGCCGGGTCCGGCTGAAGCTCCTCGAAGCGCGCGATGGCCGCCTTGAACAGCGGGTACTGGATGGTGGCCGGCAGCATCACCACCAGCAGCCGGCCTCCGGGCGCCAGCCGGTCGGCTAGGCCGCAAAGCGTGTGCGCCGGATCGGCCACGTGATGCACCGACTCCTTCAGCCACATCGCATCGAGCTGTTCATACGGCAGTCGCGTACGTCCTTCGGCGATGTCCTCGGCGGAAGCAATGATCGGTGTCAGGTCGCCCGGACGGGGCGTCCCGAGCTGACCGAGCATCGCTTCGGATGGATCGACGCACAGAATGGGATGGCGGGGCTGGAGCTGCTTGGCCACTTCCCTGGCGAACAGGCCGGTACCCGAGCCGATGTCGGCGATCCGGTCCGTGGGGCCAAGCCGCAGTACCTCCGTGATCCGGCCGGACATCCAGGGAATGTAGTCCGGGCCATAGACCCAGTGCTCGTCGTACTCGGCCGCCAACTCCTCGTAGTGCCCTCGCGCGTCGCGCCCCTCCACGATCCCCCTCGCGTACCGCCGGTTGTGCCGTACAGGGCACAGGGCAGGCTATCGCTGGTGCTTGATCGGCAACAGGCGGTAACAAGACGTTGGCTGGCTGTTGTTCGACGTCCTAGCCGGGGCGCCCTCTTATGGGCTACTCAACAGCCCGAGCGACCGCCGCGGCCAGTTCCGTGATCTGGACAAGATTCGGGGCGACTGCGGCCAAGATCGTGAGCCGTGCGTCAGCTCGAGAGGGGCGCGTCGCTCGACCAGAACGTCGACCGCACGTTCGGGTCTGCTGCAGGTTTGGGTGACAGGTTGACCTGCCCCACGTCCTGGGTTCCAGTTCTGCTGGCTGGCTGACAGTCCTTCACGGAAGGCTGGCAGTCATGCCTCGTCCCTATCCTCCGGAGTTCCGGGCGCGTGCCATCGCGCTGGTCCGCGCCGGCAAGCAGGCCAAGCAGACCGCGGTCGAGCTCGGCATCCATCCCGTCACGTTGTCGAAGTGGTTGCGGCAAGACGACATCGACAACGGGTGGCGACCGGGAACGCCGTCGAGCGAGTCTGCTGAGTTGCGGGCCGCTCGCCGGCGTCTCCGTGAGCTGGAGACCGAGCTGGGGATCGTCCGACAGGCGGCGAAGTTCCTCGGTGAGGACAAGCCCCGCCCAAAAGGCTCTACCCGGTGATCGACCGACTCGTCGATGCCAAGGCACCGGTCGACACGTGCTGCCGGATCCTTAGAGTCGCCCGGCAGAACTACTACAAGCACAAGCGCACACCGACCACACCGCGGCAGCTACGGCAGGACCGGCTGACCGGGCTGATCCGGGAGGTCCAACGTCGCCTCCCGTGGCACCTACGACTACCGCCGTGTCCACGCCGAGCTCACCATGGGCATGGGCATCCGGGTCTGCTCCAGGACCGTGTCGGTGCTGATGGCGCAGGCCGGGATCCACGGCTTGCCCGGACCGGTGCGCGTGAAGCGCCTGTGTGGCATCGTCACCGCCGAGGACCCGGTCAATCGCAAGTTCCATCGGTTACATCCCGACGAGCTGTGGGTCACCGACACCACGCAGCACCGCAACAGGGAAGGGTGGGTCTACCGCGCAGCGGTCCTGGACGCTTTCAGCCGCAGGATCGTGGGCTGGTCCATCGACTCAAGGCAGGACTCCACCCTCGTGGTCAACGCGTTGGACATGGCCATCCGCAACCGGCCCCGCAAAGTCCTGGGTTGGCGGACGTCGGCCGAGGCCTTCGAAGAACAGCTACGCTCGCTGCAACAGCCCGGTGTTGCAACGACTGGTTGAACTCGCCCAGTTCACCTCCTGGGTCTTCGGGGAGCGGATCCGCTCCGCCGGCCTTCTGCCGTCGTTCGGCACCGTCGGGGACGGCCTGGACAACGCGATGATGGAGTCGTTCTGGTCCTCGATGCAGATCGAGCTGCTCAACCGCAAGCGGTGGAAGACCCGGGTCGAACTAGCCAACGCGATCTTCGAGTTCATCGAGAGACCCTGTTGCCCAATTCGAGGGAATTTGCGTCGATCACTCGGTCGGAGGCAGGCGGCGAGACGGATCCTGCTGGTCAGGGGCGCGTGAATGGGGTCGCCCTACGACAGGGGGTGGCGGCTGTGTCGATGGGATCAGCTTCTGTCGGTGTTCCGGATGGAACGAGTGCGGTCGCACATGCTGCGTTCCCGAAGGGGTGTCTTGCAATGCGGATCCGTGACCAACTCGGGTCAGTCTTCTCGAACGAGGAGTTCCGCGAGGCGTTCGGAGGCCGCGGCCGGCCTGGCATCTCGCCCGGACAGCTCGCCCTGGTAAGCGTGCTGCAATTCGTTGAGAACCTGACGGACCGACAGGCAGCGCACGCGGTGCGGGCCAGGATCGACGTGAAGTACCTGCTGGGACTGGAGCTCACCGATCCCGGCTTCGACTTCACGGTGCTGACCGGGTTCCGGCAACGGCTGCTGGACCACGGCCTGGAGGAGCGGGTGCTGGACCTGCTGCTGGAGCGCCTGGCCGGTCAGGGCCTGGTCAGCGCCGGAGGGCGGCAGCGCACCGACTCCACTCACGTCTTGGCGGCCGTCCGGCGCTTGAACCGGTTGGAGTTCATCGGCGAGACGCTCCGGGCCTGCCTGGAAGCACTGTCCGCGGCCAGTGCGCAGTGGCTCGTGAGCTGGATGGACCCGGCATGGCAGAAGCGCTACGGCGCCAGGACCGATGCCTACCGGCTGCCCTCCGAACGGTCTGAACGCGACCGGCTGGCCCAGCAGATTGCTGCCGACGGCTACCGTTTACTCGAAGCCGTACACACTTCCACGGCACCGACATGGCTGCGCGAGATCCCCGCGGTGACCGTGCTGCGGACGGTCTGGATCCAGCAGTTCACACGCACCGTCACCGACGGAGTGCAGGAGGTGGGCTGGCGAGGCAAGGACGATCTCCCGCCGGGCAGAGCGCTGATCGCCTCGCCGTACGATCCCCAGGCCCGGTATTCACACAAGCGCGGCTCGGCCTGGACCGGCTACAAGGTCCACTTGAGCGAGGACTGCACCGGCTCCGGGCAGCCGCATCTGATCACCCACGTGGTGACTACCGATGCCACCGCGAACGACGCCACCGTCGTCGACGCAGTGCACGACGCCCTCACCACCAAGAGCCTCAAGCCCGCCGAACACCTCCTGGACTCGGGATACTCCTCCGCCGAACTCCTGCTGACCGCCCCTGTCGAACGCGAAATCTGTGTGGTCGCACCGGTCCGGCCGAACAGTACCCCGCAACAGATCAGGTCCGCCGGGTTCGGCAAGTCCGCCTTCACCATCAACTGGCAGGAAAGGAACGCCACTTGTCCGTCCGGCCGGACCAGCCGCTACTGGACAGTCGGCCTCGACAACAACGGCCGCGACGCGATCAGAATCCGCTTCGCGACCACGACCTGCTCTCCCTGCCCCGTCCGGGACCATTGCACCCGCTCCACCCAGTACGGCCGACAGCTCACCGTCCGGCCTCAAGGGCAAGACGCCCTGCTCGAACGCGTCCGCGCCGAGCAGACCACCAAGGCATGGAAGGAACGCTACGCCACCAGGGCCGGTGTTGAGGGAACCATCCACCAAGCCGTCGCCGTCGGCGGTATGCGCCGCACCCGCTATCGCGGCCTAGCCAAAACACACCTCGGCCATGTCCTGACAGCCACTGCAGTCAACTTGATCCGGCTCGACGCCTGGTGGACCGGCACCCCGCTCGCCCAGACCAGAACCTCCCGGCTCGCGGCCCTCGAACTCGCCACATGAACCAATTGGGCAACAGGGTCATCGAGATCTTCTACAACCGCCAGCGACGACACTCAGCGCTGGGCTACCGCACCCCCATCGAGTAAAAACTACTCTCCGAGAACGACACCATCCCGGCTGCCGGATACTGAGTTTCCAGGCGTCGCCCGCAGAACAGCCTCTGGACGGCGAACGGTTCCCACCGGAACACGCAGGGAACCGGTGGCAACAGTTGAGCAGGACGGAAGAACCCCACCGCCGCAGCCCTGCAGCGGATGGCTTACTCTCCCCTTCCAAGACCACAGGGGGGCATGATGCGGTTGAAGCGTGGGGCTAGACGGCTGACGGCAGCCGTGTTGACAGGCGTGCTCGGTGCGGCCGTGGTGAGCTGCGGGCCTCGGCACCCGGTCGCCGCGGCCGGCGGCGGGCAACAAACGGCAGGCAGGGTCGGCGGCGGACAACAAAGCCCGGCCAAGGCCGATTACCCTAGGTTGGCTGACGTGCCCGAGCAGGTGGAACCGGATGGCACGAGCATCTTGGTGGGCGACCCCCAGGCGCAGGTGACCGTACACCTCTACGAAGACCCGCGCTGCCCGTACTGCAAGGAATTCGAGACCTCGGGCGGCGGCCCGGTCCTGACCAAGTGGGTCCTGCGGCGCAAGGCCAAGGTCCAGTACACGATGGCGTCGTTCCTGGACCCACGGCTGGGAGGGAACGGGTCGAAGAAGGCAGTCAACGCGCTGCGCGCGGCGGTGGAGAAGAGGAAGTTCGCCGAATACCACGCCGTCCTCTACCAGAGCCAACCTTCCGAGGAGGTGGACGGCTTCACCGACGCGCGCCTGCTGCAACTGGCGAGCAAGGTGAAGGGGCTGCGGAGCCCGTCCTTCGACACCGCGGTGGAGTCCATGAAGTACCGGGACTTCGTGGATTCCTCCGAGAAGGTGTTCGCTGCCGCTGGGCATTACAACGGGCACGCCGGGCCGGGCACGCCTACCGCCGAAGTAGACGGGTACCGGATCCCCGTCGAGTACAGCGGGCTCCTCTACAAGGCGGACCTCTTCGACAAGTACCTGGCAAGGGTGATCGGTGCGGTGACGTGAGGGGCGAACTGCAGGAGGCTTCGTGTCCCAGCCGACCATGACACAGTCGGCCGTGCCCTTTCCCGCACCGCCATGATCGGCTGGTCTTGAGTTCGCTGGGATGGCGTCACCCTCACCCCTGCGAGCGCCTGACCGACACGACATCGCAAAGCACCATCCCCTCCGCACCCACTGCCGAGGAGCCATCCCGCCATGCCCTGAGAAGCATGGAGCTTTGCGGGCAGAGACTGTTCTGCGTGCGACATCACCTGAAACGTCAGTAGTCACCGAGACTGGAGCCCAAATGGTGGGGCAGGTCAATGTCACCCGATCATGCAGCAGACCCCACCGCTCGCACCGGGTGGTGGATGGCGGGTGTACGCCAGCCCAAGACAGTGGCAGAGCACTCCTGGCGCACTGCGCTGATCGCGACGATCATTGCCAAGCTCGAAGGCGCGGACCCGGCGCGGGCGGCGTTCCTCGCCGTGTGGCACGACACCGGAGAGACCCGCACCGGTGACGTGAACCACCTCGGCAAGAAATACACGGCCGGGGAGGCCGACCCTCGCGACATCACCGCCGACCAGGTCGCCGGCATGCCGGGCATCCTGGCCGAGGCTCTCACCGAGCTGGTCGCCGAGTACGAGGCCAAGGATTCCCCAGAGGCGATCTGCGCCCGCGATGCAGACAAATTGGAGTGCATGATCCAAGGCATCGAGTACAAGGCCCAGGGCTACGAGAACGCACAGCGCTGGATCGACAACAGCCGCGGCCGTATCGTCACCAAGACGGGGAGCGCCCTGGCGGACGCGGTCCTGGAAACCGGCTCGCTGAACTGGCTGCGCTCGGCGCTCGGCGAGAAGCAGGACTGACACACGGTCCGGCCTTGCCGATCTCAGGCAAGGCCGGGCTACCCGCGGGTACTGGTGAACCGCACCCCGCTGCCCCACTTCTCCCGCTGCGCGGCAAAACGCCAAGTGCACAGCGGGATCCCGCCCGGGCCGTAATCCAACGCCGGCACCTACATCGAGATGGCGTCCCGCGTCACCGAGCCCGTCCTTCTGGGCCTGGCGGTCCTGGCTGTCCGTAACCGCGTCAAACGCTGACGCAGGGCCTCCACTGTCACGGATCGGCAGGACACCGCAAACCAATGAACACTGAAGCAACCTGTGCGCCCGAACCGCCATGAACCGCCGCACGGAAGATTTCGGTGAGCAGGTCACAGCCCCGCCCACTGAAATCCTCCGTGCGGCCCGACATCTGGCTGTTCGACTCCCGCCGCGAGTCCTCTCAGACCGGGGTCCTGGTGTGCACCATCGAGCAGGCCTCCGGCCCAGGTCCGGGCCTGTACGCGTGCGAGCCGTGCCGGGAAGCAGCGCGGGCCCATGCCGGTTGTCGAGCAGCCGCTGATTCGCTGAAGAGCCAGCGTGCACACCGGAGTTCCCACCGTCGGCCTTCTGAAGGCGAGAGCGGCGGCCGTTGCGCCCCAGTCCAGGCCTCCGCCACCCGCCCCCTCATGGCTTGGGGCTAGTCGATTTCTCCTCTGTTGAAGCCGACCTGTCCGGATTGGACGAGACCGACGAAGGCAGTCCAGGCCGTAGCGGTGACAAGCAAGGCCGGACCCCGCTTGTTTTTGGAGTCGCGAATACCGACCCGGCTGGCCAGGTTCGCCATCTCGACACAAGATCCCCCCTGGCTGTCGCTGTAGGAGGACTTCCTCCACATGCGTTCGGCGGCCACATCAAGGGCCAACAAATGAGTGTTAATGGCTACTCGATCTCTCGCGCTAGTTGGTGCAGGAATCCGGCTGTCGCCGAGGGCCCCAAAGCTTCGTCGCGCATGGCGTCGAACCTCCGGTTGTACTTCCAGACCTCACTCGGCTTGTCGGTGACCGTGATGGTGCCTGGAATGTCTGACTGGGCGATCGGGTCCACTGGAGCATCAAAGTCCAGCACCGCGAAGTTGATGTCGGCGCGGAAGGTGACGAGCTTCTGTGGGAGAACCTGAATCGTCACGTTATCGAGCGCGGAGAGCCGTTCGATCTCCTCGTACTGCTCCCCCATCACGTCAGGACCGCCGATCACGCGACGCAGGGCCGACTCGTCCAGGATGACCCGCAGTGTCAGCGGGCCGTCCTCGCGGGTGATGAGTTGCTTGCGTTCCATCCGCAGGCGAACGTTGTTCTCAACGAACGCGGTCGTGGTCTCCTCCACCGGCTTCGCCGCCATGAACTGGGCGCGCGCGTAGTTCTCGGTCTGAAGAAGTCCGAAAATATACATGGGCTGCCACGTTCGCACCTCACGCGCATCCGATTCCAACCCCACGTACATTGGCATGCCGGACGGCATCGTATCCCTGTAGGGGGTGTACGGGTCACGGCTCAGAGAGTCCCGGTGCAGGGTCAGGACGCTGTCACGGTCATCGATGTCGTCGACACCATACCGATCAAGCAACTTCTCCAGATCTTCCACGCGCGGAAGGCTGTTGTGCCCCGTCTCGACGCGGCCCAGCTTCGTGTCGCTGAAACCGAGTCCCGAAGCGGCCTCCTGGATCGTCAGGTCAGCCTTCTCACGCAGACGTCGAAGCTCCTTGCCCAGTGCCCGCCTGCGGAATGTCGGACCCCGTCGTGCTGCCACCTCTGCATCCTCCCCGAAGCCGTGTCCACCCATGGCGCGCGCGTGTGCCGAGTGTCCCACTCCCAGCCCCCCCTTCGACAAGCCATGCAGGTGCACTGGCATATTCCAGTTTTCCTGTGTTTGCAGATTTCCTTGCAGGTTAATTCTCAGATGCAGCACGGTGGTTGTGCGCGCCGAACCGGACATCCCGTTCGGGCTCGGAGCGCATGGGACGTGATCAGCTGCGTGGCAGCTCTCTCCTGCCGAAGCGCCCCCTGCATGTGGCCCGTCGTCAATCGGCCCCTGCCAGGAGCCCTCGGCGGCCCGCACGCGTCCCCTCCGCGACGGGTACGAAAGAAGGTGCGTGGCGATGCCCACGGCAGTGCAAGTCAGGCCCTCTGGCCAGGGCGGCGGTACGAGGTGACACTCACCGCGGCGGCCCGTCGCCTCGTGTCCCGCCCAACCGTGAACGGGCCCGACGTCATGACTGTGTGGTTCGAACGGCAGCAACGGATCGCAGGCCATCCGGTCCCGGCACAGGATGCTCGCCGTGTTCCGCAGATGCGCCGGCTCGTGGCCGCCCGGCTGCGTCTGTGCGGATTACCCGAACTCGTTGAACCCATGAAGCTGTTGACAAGCGAGCTGGTCACCAACGCGCTGGAGCACGGAGACGGCCCGGTGTCTCTGCTCCTCTCCTGTTCAAGCGAGACCGTCCGGCTGACGGTCGACGACGGCTCGCGAGAGAGTCCCCGGCTGGCAACGCCGGAGCCGGATGCCGAGAGCGGGCGGGGGCTGTGGATCGTTGCGTCCATCGCTTCCGAGTACGGCGGCTCCTGGGGTGTCAGCCCCGACTACAAGAAGACCTGGTGCTCTCTCACAGTGCCCGCAGCGATGGAACCTGCCGTCTGATGGCCGCTTTGAAGTTCACGCCGGCGCAGCAGACGTCAACGGCCGCACCGGCCATGGAGATGGGTGACCTCGCGGAGCTAGTCCGCTCCGCCCATGCACTCGCAAAGCACCGGCCCCGCGGTATCGAGCAGGCCGCCGCCCTTCCTCCTCCTTCCGTAATTCGAAGCCCCCGCGTTCCCCCGGCGCGGGCCCGGTCTGTCGGGTGTCCACCGTGGTGCGCACCCGACAGACCTCATACCCCGCCCCCATTCCCGCAGCCGTCAGGTCTCTTCGAGGCCGCACGGGAGACAGACTGATGACGAATCACCGCACCAAGCGCGAGGTCTCAGCAAATCGCGCAGCCGTTACCGCCCAGAAGGCGACCGTGGTCCGCCGCTACACCTACGAGGGCGCGTCTATGGCGGCGCTCTGCCGTGACTACGGTGTCGGCATCGGATGGCTGCGGCATCAGTTCGATGCCTGGGACGTACCCCGGCGGACGCGCGGACGGACTGCCTCCGCAGCAGTGCAGGAGACATCCATCGATGAGAGGGAGCGGGCGGCGCTTGCCCGGCGTCTGGCGGAGCCCGGCCTGCTGGAGCAGAGCGTCGTCCTCGATCTCAGCTCAGCCCGGGTCACCGGCGCAGGCGTGAGCCGGCTGGCGGTGCCGGTGGGCGGGGTTCGCGTGGCGGGGGAAGTGACCGTCGGGAACTGGGGCGAGGCACTGATCGTCATTCTGCAGCTGGAAGCAGACCCACAGCGGTATCCCAAGGTCCGCCAGCGTAAGCCGCTCGGCTCGCCGTGGGAGCCGAGAACCATCTGCTGGGGTGCCCCTACACCCGTCGATGACTGGCCCACGCGAGGCCGCATGTTCGGCTACCACGAAGCCGGGGTCATCGAATACACCGCTGCGCACACCCCGTCTTCCGCGCCCGTCGTCCGGCGCTGACCGCAGGCCTTCCGAGGGCCCATGGCCCTGTGCCACCTGCGAGGCACGGCTGTCTTGTCTGCGGCCCTCTCGCGCCTGATGGGCAGCTCCAGGGCGTCGACCGCTGCAGTCATCCGTCCGACCCGTACACACGACACCCAGTCGGCTGCCGCTCGGCAGCCCCCGTTCCTCTTCGAGGCCCCCGTGTTCCCCAAACCCCTCTTACCCACCCAAGCCATGATCCCGGTTCCCTTAGCGGCCGGCACCCGTTTCTTTCGAGGGTGCACCGATGCCCACACGTGACATGGCCCTGACTATTCATCCGGCAGGCCGCGACGGTGATCTCCGTCTGGCCCTCGAAGACCTGCAAGTCGGCCGGTGGCTCTCCACCCACCATCTCCTGGCTCAGACTCATACCTGGACGCTGCGGACCGCCCGCAGCCAAGTCCTGGCAGCCGGCGCCGCGAGCGGGGGTGCCATCGACGCCTGGATCTCCGAAGAGCCTGACAGCCCGAACGCGCTGATGATGCGCGCCCGTGTCCTGACGCAGCGCGTCCTCACGGCCCACCGCGCCGGGGCGAACCACCGCACCCTGTTCCAGGCAGCCGGGGCAGCACGCCAAGCGTGCGGGGATGCTGCCCGTCGCTGGAGACACGACCCGGTGCCCTGGGTGTGTCTGCTGGCCCTGGCCCAGCTGGACGTCGACCACCGCGACAGGCACCGCCTGGAGCACTGGGCCCACCCGCCTGAAGCCCTCCTGCCGCCCGGCCCGTGGCCGCTGCTGGGGGAAGTCGGCCGACGCGATGCGGGCAACCGGGAGGCCTACCACCGGATGCTGCAGTGCCTGCAGGCCCGCGGGCGCGGCGCGGTGGATTTCGCGCGCTGGGTGTCCTCCGTGGCACAGCCCGGTTCCGTCCTTTTGACCCTGCCCCTGTACGCCTACGCCGAGAGCTACCGGCTGCGGATGGAGAGCGGCCAGGTCTCCGGCTCCCTCGGATTCTGGACGGACGAACAGGTCCGCTACTACGTCAAGCTCGCCCGTGACGGCTGGTTCGCCCACCTGCCCGACACCGCCGACTGCTCTCTTGTGGACCTCAATCACCTGGCCTACGCGCTGAACGCCTGCGGCCTGTCCGGTGCTGGCGAGGTGTTCGAGGCGATCGGCACCTTCGCCACCACCGCGCCCTGGGCGCAGCTGAGTGAAAGCCGGTGGTGGCAGGACGAGTTCCTCAAAGCCCGCGCCTACGCGCTGCGACGGGGGGCTTGTGGCAGATGAGAAGCCGGACACCACCCCCACCCAGGCGGTGACCCCCGGCACCACCCTGGCCTGCCTTTCCCTTCGATGCAGAGGATTCTTTCGGTGTCTTCGAGACATGCGTCCCACCGGCTGGACGATGATGCTGTTCTGGCCCGCCTCGGCTACCGTGCCGAACTCGCCCGTCGCATGGGTCCGTTCGGGAACTTCGCGATCTCTTTTTCCGTCATCAGCATCCTGTCCGGCTGCATGACCCTCTACGGCTTCGGTCTGGGCACCGGCGGCCCTGCCGTCATCATGTGGGGCTGGGCCGGCGTCGGCCTCATGGTCCTGCTGCTGGGCATGTCCCTGGCCGAGGTCACCTCCGCCTACCCCACTTCCGGCGGCCTCTACTACATGGCCCACCGGCTCGGTGGACCCCGCTGGGCCTGGATCACCGGCTGGCTCAACCTGCTCGGGCTCCTCGGCGCCATCGCCGGCATCGACTACGGCGCCGCCCTGTTCACCGGGGCCTTCGCCAGCCTCCAGTGGGGCTTCACCCCCACACCCGAGAACACCATGCTGATCTTCGCGGGGATCCTGCTCCTGCACGCCGTACTGAACGTCTTCGGTGTCCGCCTCGTCAGCCTCCTCAACTCCATCTCCGTGTGGTGGCACCTGGCCGGCGTCGCCGTCATCGTCGCAACGCTCGCCCTCGCCCCCGCCCAGCATCAGAGCGCCAGCTTCGTGTTCACCCACTTCAACAACACCACCGGCTTCCACCACGGCCTGTATGTGACCGCGCTCGGACTCCTGCTCGCGCAGTACACCTTCTGCGGATACGACGCCAGCTCCCACCTGTCCGAAGAAACGACACAGGCCCAGGTATCGGCACCGAAGGGCATCGTCCGCTCGATCTGGGTGTCCTGGGCCGCCGGGTTCATCCTGCTGGCCGGGCTCACGTTCTCCATCCAGGACTACGCCGGCACCCAGAACACCAGCACCGGCGTGCCCCCAGCACAGATCTTCCTCGACGTTCTCGGCCCCACCGGCGCCAAAATCCTGCTGCTGATCGTGATCGTGGCCCAGCTGTTCTGCGGCAACGCCGAAACCGCGGCCGCCTCCCGCATGGTCTTCGCATTCTCCCGCGACGGAGCCGTTCCGTTCGCGGCGACCTGGCGGCGCGTCAGCACCCGGACCCAGACCCCCACCGCCGCGGTGTGGCTGTCGGCTGCGGCCGCGCTGGTGCTGGCGCTGCCGTCGCTGTACTCACCGACCGCCTACGCCGCAGTCACCGCAATCAACGTCATCGGCATCACCCCCGCCTACGCCATCCCCGTCTACCTGCGCCTGCGCACCAAAGACACGTTCCAGCCCGGCCCGTGGAACCTGGGCCGCTGGAGCAAGCTGGTCGGCTGGATAGCGGTGGTATGGGTCGCGTTCGTCACCGTCCTGTTCTGCCTGCCCCAGGTCTCCCCCATCACCACCGACTCCTTCAACTACGCCGGTATCGCCCTGCTCGCCGTCCTCCTCCTGGCATGGATCCTGTGGATCACCAAAGGCCGGCGCACCTACAAGATCCCCACACTCGGCACCACGGCCGAGCACACCGCCCTCGCTGAGGACGTGGTCTGATGAACGACACACGCACTGAACACAGCCGCAGCACGCCTGCCGGACTCCTCTCCCTCCACGACTTCCACACCGCGGTGGAACGTGCAGACATCACCACGGTCATGCTCGCCGTACCGGACATGATGGGCCGCCTGAAAGGCAAGCGCCTCAACGCCGAGACCTTCATCGAACGCCTGCAATCCGGGGCAGAAGCGTGCGCCTACATCCTGGCCACCGACGTCGATATGAGCCCCGTCCCCGGCTACGACCTCACCGGCTGGGAGACCGGATACGGCGACCTGTCCGTCATCCCCGACCTGCACTCCATCCGCCGCCTGCCGTACCTGCCGCAGACGGCTCTCATCCACGCCGATGTCGCCCACGCCAGCGGCGAACTGGTCGAGGTCGCCCCGCGTCGCATGCTCCAAACACAGCTCGAACGGCTCTCGCGCCTCGGGCTGGACCCGCGGGTCGGGCTGGAGAGCGAGTTCGTCCTCTTCCAGGCCGTTCCTCAACAGGCGAGCCCGGCCCGGTACCGCCGCCTGCGACCTGTGTCGCCCCACAACCTCGACTACGCCCTCGACCACCCCCCGGCGCTCTCCGACTTCTTCCAGCACCTGGAAGACGCGCTGCACGGTGCCGATACACCGGTCGAATCGGTCAAGACCGAAGGCGCCCCCGGCCAGGTAGAGGTGACGTTCCCCTACGGCGAGGCTCTGCGGGCCTGCGACTCCTACACCGTCTACCGGCACGCCGTGCGCAGCATCGCGGCACGGCGCGGCATGACGCCCACGTTCATGGCCGCCCCGAAGACCGGCGTCGGCAACGGTCTGCATCTGCATCTGTCCCTCTGGTCCGGCGGCAGCAATGCCTTCGCCGCCTGCCCCGAGGAGGCGCAGCTGCCCGAGCCCCTGTACCAGGCCGTCGCCGGACTGATCTCCGCACTGCCGCACATGGCCCCGCTCTACGCGCCCACCCCCAACTCCTACAAGCGGTACGTCCCGCACTCGTTCGCACCCACCCGCTACACCTGGGGCTACGACAACCGTAGTTGCGCCATCCGTATCACCGGCCACGGCGAGGGTCGGCATGTGGAGGTGCGGCTGCCCGGAGCCGACGCCAACCCCTACCTCGCGCTCGCCGCCGCCCTCGCCGCCATCCACCACGGCCTGGCTACCGAGCCCGAACTGCCGCCACACACCACCGGCGACGCCTACCAGGAGGACAGCGCGCTGCCCGTCCCGCGCAATCTTGCCGACGCGGTGGCGGACTTCGACAGAAGCAAGACCGCACTGGCCGCGTTCGGGGCGCCCGTCGTGCGGCACTACGCCCACGCCGCGCAGCACGAGATCGACGAACATCGCGAACGCGTCACGGACATCGAGCTGAACCGGGGGTTCCTCCGTGCCTGATCTCCTCCCTCGTACCGCGGGGAATCATCTGCCTACCTCTGCCTCTGCCGAGGGCCGGCCCGCGGCCGATCTCGATCGCTCAGCACGGATGAACCGCATCACGGCGACCGTGTTGTCCCTGCTGTTCGACCTGGCCCAGCAAGCCGCTCGCTTCAACTCCGGCGTGAACCCGTGGGGGCAGCTCGCTGTGTACGACGACATCGACTTCGCTCTCTTCACCGCATGACTCCCGCCCGGTGCCCGCTGCATGAGGCGCTGTCGGCACCGGGCGGGGCCCCTGGCGCGGAGGGCCAGGCGACCCCCGATTCCCCTCGGGCGGCATGGCAGCCCTCCGCGCCGGGACTCCACAGCTGCATCCACGGAAGCAGGCCGCATAGACCCTGCCCGGTGGCCCGGATGCCGTCCGGCCATGGCCATCGGGCAGTTCACAAGCTCCGCCCGTATGACACGAAAGTTGGCGCGGGCGGAAACGGCGTTGGGGCTTCGTCCCCCCGGCGGGTCCCAGCGCCGCCCTGTTGGTATGACCTTGCCCCGCCGACCCGGCGGGTTTCATCACTGCGACACAGAGGAGACGCATGTTCGTCCACTCCGACCGCCTGCCCACCGGCACCGCGGTCCCGCAGGGAACCATCACCCCGTCCCCGTGGGGGGCGAGCCGTATGGCGCCCTACCCCACGGCGGCCCCTGGGTACGCCAGGGCCGAGTTGGACCCGGCCACCCAGACCGCCGTCTTCTACGACGCCGCCGGCCAGGTCATGGAAATGCCGGGCCACGGCACCAGCACCGGTACCAACCCGTCCACGGGAACCAGCCCTGACGGCAACGGTGGCACCCAGGACACCGACACGGGGAGCGACAGCGACCAGTGAATGACCCACGTCCGGTGTTGGTCGTCACCAGCCTGCACGACCCGACCGCCGACGTGGTGATCCGCGAGCTGCACGACCGGGGCATCCCGGTCGTGCGGCTCGACTCGGGGGACTTCCCCGCATCACTGTCGGTGGAGGCCGAGATCACCTCGCAAGGCGTCCGGGGGCGGCTCACCACCCCGTCCCGTATCGCTGACCTGGCCAGCGTCCGCGCCCTGTACTACCGGCGTCCGACCGGCTTCGCCTTCCCACATCTCAGTGAGCAGGATGCGCGGTTCGCCATCACTCAGGCCAGGTATGGACTCGGTGGAGTGCTGGCGTCGCTTCCCGGCTGCCTCTACGTGAACCACCCACACCGCATCGGGGACGCGGAATTCAAGCCGTCCGGACTGGCTGTGGCGGTAAAGGCCGGCTTCCTGGTGCCGCCCACGCTCATCACCTCCAGCCCCGACGCTGCCAGGGCCTTCATCAAGGGGCACGACTCGGTCATCTACAAGCCACTGCACAACCCCGTGTACCGAATCGACGGCGTCTCGTCCGTCGTCAGGATCGCTGAGGTGACCGCCGAGGACATCGACGAGAGCGTGTCCGGCACAGTCCACCTGTTCCAAAAACGCGTCCCCAAGACAGCCGACGTGCGCGTGACCGTCATCGGCTCCCAGGTGTTCTGCGTCCGCATCGACTCCGACGTCCTGGACTGGCGCACCGACTACGACCGCCTGACGTACACCCCCGTGGAGCCACCGCCGGGGATTGAGCAGGCGCTTCACCGCTACCTGGACTGCTTCGGGCTCGTTTTCGGGGCTTTCGACTTCTGCGTAGGCGAAGACGGGCAATGGTGGTTCCTGGAGTGCAACCCCTCCGGTCAGTGGTACTGGCTGGAGTCTGAGACCGGTCTGCCGATGTGCGCAGCCCTGGCAGACCTTTTGGAGAGGATGTCGTGACCGACCAAGCGCAGCTCCACAAGCAACTCATCGACTCCATGACGGCGAACGGCAGTCTGCGCACAGAGCCGTGGAAGCGTGCCGTCGAAACCATCGCCCGACACGAGTTCCTGCGGACCGGGTTCTTCCGCCGCGTGGACGGCGCTGTGCCCTCGGCATGGGCACCCGTCCTGGAAGGCGACGCCGGTTGGCTCGAAGCCTGCTACGAGGACGAGTCGCTGGTGACTCAGATCGCCGGCACGATCATGCCCGCGGACATCCGCGGTCAGATCATGCGCACGCCGACCAGTTCCAGCACGCTGCCGTCTCTCGTGGTGCGCATGCTGGAGGACCTCCAGGTCGAGCCGGAGTCGAAGGTGCTGGAGATCGGGACCGGCACCGGGTACTCCACCGCGGTGCTCTGCGCGCGGCTGGGCGAGGGGTACGTCACCTCGATCGAGTACGACGAGGAAGTGGCCGCGCGTGCACGGACAGCCCTGGGCCGACGGGGGATGTACCCCACGCTCGTCAGCGGCGACGGCCTTCTCGGCTACGCGGACGGGGCACCGTACGACAGGGTGATCGCTACCTGCGGCGTGCGCACCGTTCCTGCGGCCTGGATCGAGCAGACCCGGCCCGGTGGCCTGATCCTGACGACCATCGGTGGCTGGCTCGGCTCGTCGGAACTCGCACGCCTGACAGTCCACGACAACGGCACGGCAACCGGGCCGCTACTGAGCGGTCAGGTCAGCTTTATGCTCGCGCGCCCGCACATGCCGCCCGCGCTGGGCCTGCTCCCCGACCTCAGCGAAGGCAAGGAGCGCGAGGCCATCATCGCAACCGACGCACTGAACGACTGGACGTCCCGCTTCATCGTGCAAATCGCAGCTCCCCACGCACAGCACCTGACGATGGAACGCGACGGGCGCACCGAGCACGTCCTCGTCGACGTCGAGTCCGGCTCGTGGGCTGCCCTCTACGAGGAGGACGGCCGCTGGATCGTGCGGCAGGACGGGCCCAACGCCCTCTGGGATGCTGCCGAGGAGCAGCTCGGCCGCTGGCACGCGGCCGGCACTACAGCACTGGAGGAGTTCACCGTCAGCGTCACCCCGCAGGGCCAAACCATCACCTGGTAGGCCCCAGATCGGCCCCGCTCGTCCGCCCCCCCGTGGCGGATGGGCCGGGCCCTCTGCTGCGCTCCCATGAGGTCCGACCTGCTGTTCAGCCTGCGTGACACGCTCCGCGCGGAAGCGTTCGTCGAGGTGGTCACCCCGACGGTGCGGAAAGCGGACCTCGGCTCCGGACGCCGCGTTCCGGTCAACCTCGATCAGGGCCGGTTCCTGCGGGTGATGATCGGCCCGGCCCTGCGCGTGAACATGAAGCACCACCAGCGGCTCTTGGAGATCGGCCCGTACTACCGGCTTGAGAAGCCGGACGAAGTACCCGCACCCGAGTTCACGATGCTCGATTCTGCGCCGCCCACGACGACTTCGATTTCGTGCTCGCGCTGGCCGAGCGGCTGGTCACCCGGCACATCCGCTACACCGCGCCGCGCCGTTGCCCCGGCCCCGGCCCCGGCCAACTATTCCTGTCGTGCAACCGCCACGTCCCTTCAGCCCCAGCCAGAGGTCTCGGGGGCGTCAGTTGCTCCCGACAGAACATCGGCGTTTCGGCCAACCACCCCTTCCGGAGTGCTCTTGCGGGACAACGGTCCTTGTATCTCACACCTTCCAGCAGCCGCACAGCGCCGGGCTTCGCAGACCGACCGAAAAACACGTGTTCGAAAACCAGGCGGTGTCGTTGAACTCGATGACACTGCCACGACCGTCAGAGGGGAGCGACGTTGACAACGGCCGGACCACACCGTGATGCGCCGCAGGATGCGAAAGCCACGGCAGTTGAGGACGGAATCTCGGATGCGGAACGCGAGCTCTACGGGGGACGGCTCCGCTACGACCAGTCCTATGTGCGCCACGAGGGCCCGCTGACCAGGCTCTCGTTCGGGCACATGGCCGCCGCGCTGCCGCGCATGGTCGGCATGGTGCTGCGTACCGGCTGGGAGACGGACCGGCGGGCAATGGCCGGGGTCGTGGTGGCGCAGCTCGGGCAGGGGGTGACGGCCGCGTGGGGGCTGGTCGCGGTGAACTCGGTGCTCACGCGGCTGTTCGCGGACGGTCCGACCGCGGACAAGCTCCGCGACGCCCTGTCGTCGCTGGTGGTGCTGGCCATCACCGCAGTGGGGGCGGCGCTGTTGTCGGCGTGGTCGACGGCGATGTCGGGCCGGCTGGAGCCGCAGGTGGAGCGGGTGGTCTCCGCGCGGTACTACGCGTCCGTCACCCGGGTTGAGGTGGAGGCGACTGAGCGGCCGGAGATCCAACGTGTGCTGGAAGCAGGCAAGTTCGGTACCGACTCCGCCCGCAGCATGCTGCGGCTGTCGGTCGGCGTGGGCAACGTGCTCATCGGGATGGTGGCGGCAGCCGTCGTCCTGGCGTCGCTGCACTGGATGCTGCTGCCGATGCTGCTGGCGATCGCGTTGCCCAAGGGGTGGGGCGCAGTCCGTTCTGCGCGCCGCGACTACGTCTCGCGGCTGAACTGGGTCGATCACCGCCGGGCCATCGCGTCACTGCTGGCCTACCTGACCCGCCCGCACGCGGCGGGCGAGATCCGCGTGCACGCGGCCGGGACCAAGCTGCTGGACAGCTACGAGGAGATGTCCCGGCAGACCGAGGCCGAGCAGCGGAGGCTGGCCCGCGCGCAGGCATCCACGGACCTGGTCGCCGGGACTTTCGCCGGCCTGGCGTCGCTCGCCTGCTACGGGTTGCTGTGGTGGCTGCTGGCGAGCGGCAGTCTGCCGCTGGCCGTCGGCGGGACCGCCGTCATCGCCATCCGCACCTCGACCGCACGCCTGACCTCTCTCGTCCAGCAGGTCAACCGCCTCTACGAGGAACTGCTGTTCCTCACCGATACCGAGACCGCTATCCAACTGGCCACCGAGCACGCCATCCCGTCCGCCGGCACCCCACTGCCCTCCTGCGTGGACCAAGTACACGTGGAGGACGTGTCGTTCACCTACCCCGGCGCCGACTCCCCAGCACTGAAGGGAGTGAGCCTGTCGGTCCGCCGGGGCAAGGTGACCGCGCTGGTGGGCGCGAACGGCTCCGGCAAGACGACCCTGACCAAGCTGCTCGCCGGGCTGCTGCTCCCCACCGAGGGAAACGTGTGGTGGAAGGACGACAAGGGCGGACAGGTCGAACTCCGAGAGGCCGACCGGGCCCAGGTCTTCGCCGTGGTGGGGCTGCTCGCCCAGGACTTCCCCCGCTGGGAGATGACCGCCGCCGCGAACGTGGCCATCGGCGCCGGCAACCGCCTCCGGGACATGGACCGCGTCAAGGACGCCGCCCGGGCGGCGAACGTGCTCACGCTCGTCGAGGGACTGCCGCACGGCTGGGACTCGATCGTGTTCAAGGGCTACGAGCGCGGCGTCCAGCTCTCGGGCGGGCAGTGGCAGAAGCTGGGCACTGCCCGCAGCCTGTACCGGGGCGCGCCGTTCCTCCTCGTCGACGAGCCGACCTCCGCGCTCGATCCGCACGCGGAGATCGCCGCGTTCGCAGGGCTGTGGGCCCTCGCCGAAGAAGGGGACGCGGTCGTGCTCGTCACGCACCGGCTCGCCGCGACCGCAAACGCGGACCGTATCTACGTCCTCGATCAGGGTCGTGTGGCCGAAGAAGGCACACACGATGAGCTGATGGCTCTCCAGGGCGGGCTCTATCGAGGCATGTTCACCGCCCAGGCCGCCCAGTTCGGGCTCACCGCTTCCCCGGAGACACCGGTGCCGGCAGCCCGGCGCGCGTCTCCGCCGGTCCAGGAGGACGCCTCGTGACACGACGGCCGTGCCCGGTGCCCGCCCAACCGCCCGACTCCTTGGCCGACGGCCGAACGTCGGGATCCGCGTCTTGTCTGCGACAGCAAGCCCCCGTCGACCGTGAGGTGATGACGTGCCGCCCACCCGTTCCCACATCCGCCAAGCCGTCGATGCGTACCTGGACCGCCATCCGCAGGAGCGGGATGCCCTGGCCGGGCTGCTGGCCGCCCTCGACGGCCCCGCCGACCCGTGCAGCCGCGCAACGCTCCCGGGCCACATCACCTGCAGCGCGGCCATCATCGACCGCGACCAACGAGTGCTGCACATCGGGCACAAGGCGACCGGGCTGCTGCTCACCCCAGGCGGCCACATCGAGGCTGACGACCACACCCTCCTGGCCACGGCCCTGCGGGAAGTGCGCGAGGAGACAGGGATCCAGCCCGGGGATCTGTGCCTGACCCCGCTCGTAGATGCTCCGATCGACATCGACGTCCACGGCATCGACGCCAAGCACCACCGCGACGAGCCCGAGCACCGGCACTTCGACCTCCGGTTCGTCTTCTACGTTGCCAACAAGGACCCTGAGCTCGTCCTGCAGAACGAAGAGGTCTCGGGTGCGCAGTGGCGCCCTTTCGACGAGGTCAGCTCTCCGACGCTGCGCGCCAAGCTGCTGGAGGCCGGCCTGAACGGTCGGATCAAGCCGGTGAACGCCTCAGCACTGATCTTCGACGATGCCGGCCGCTACCTCCTCCACCTTCGCGACAACTACCCGGACATCTGGGAGCCGGGCGCCTTCGCGTTGCTTGGTGGCGGCCGAGAGCCAGGAGACCTGTCGCTGGAAGCCACGCTCCGCCGCGAACTAGCCGAGGAAGTACCCGGTCTGCACCTGTCCGACCTGAAGCCCTTCGCTGTGGAAGAGGCCACCGGCATCGACGGCCTATGCGTGCCGATCCAGGTCTTCGCCGGTCGATGGAACGGTGACCCCGACGCCCTGACCTTGAATGAGGGCATCCTGCTGCGCTGGTTCCCACAGGAGATGCTGCACCGGCTGCTACTGAGTCCATCGACGACCGACCTCCTGCACCGGCACGCCGACCAGCACACCCCGACGAACGGTCCGTCGAGGAGTGTGCGCCCGGTGCGGAACGAGGCACCGGACGGGACCGAGCTTCATGTCGTCGGCGTCCACCTCTACCTTGAGGACAGCCGAGGCCGTCTCCTGCTCGGTCTGCGCCACCCCGACTCCGCGTATGCGGGGAGCCTCTGGCACTTCCTGGCCGGGCACTGCGAGAGGGAGTCCGCCGTCAGCTGTCTGGTGAGGGAGGCCGAGGAAGAGGCCGGTCTGACCCTTGACCCCGCCGACGTCGAGTTTGTGCACGCGGTCCACCTCGTCGACTCACCGGGCGCTCGGCCGCGCATCCAGCTGGTCTTCCGGGCCCGAGCATGGTCCGGCGCCCCGACGGTCCTGGAGCCCGACCGATGCGTGGAGTGGCGGTGGTGGCAGCCCAAGGACCTTCCGGCGGAGCTGGTTGCGTATACCCGCACAGCCATTGAGGGCATCCTCGCGGGCCGCCTGTACTCGGAAATGGGCTGGCAGTGACCGCAGAGTTCACCACCCCAACCGCTTCCGCAGGCCGTCCTCTCCCCCGGAAGGCGAGAGCCATCTCTGCTGACCTGCTCGCCGTCACGACCGCTGCACGCGCCGCCATGGTCGACCGCCTCGACGCCGACGGTGTGCTGACCGACCCGCTGCTGCGCGACGCCCTGCTCCGAGTCCGCCGGGAACTGCTGCTCCCCCACGCCTACGTCCGGGTGAGCAAGCCCGGCATCGAGCCGATCGAGTGGCGGCTCCTGGACGGCGCGCATCCCGACGACCAGGACGAGTGGCTCGACCTCGTGCACGGGGCAGACTCCGTGCTGCTGCAGCGCGACGGGGAACCGCTCGACTCCCTGGGGCGCGGGCGGCTCTCCGGCGGGCACATGACGTCGATGTCGACGTACACCCCGCTCACCGCCGAGGCGCTGCAGGCCCTGCAGCTGACCCCCGGCGTGCGGTACCTGGACCTGGGCACGGGCCCGGCGGTGTCGCTGGCGTACGCCGCTGCGATCACAGGCCCCGGATACGCGACCGGCATCGAACGGGATCGGCACATGGCCGCCTTCGCGCGGCGGAACCTCGAGCGGCTCGGCGTCGGTGCGACGGTGGTGGCCGGTGACGCGCTGGAGGGGCACGCGGCCGGGGCGCCGTACGACCTGGTGCACTCCGGGATCGGCGTGCCCTGCCTGCCGGCGGCGTGGGTGGAGCAGCTCGCGCCCGGCGGTCGGCTGCTGACGACGGTGACGACCCGTACTCCGAGCTGGCCCGGCCAAATGCTCGTGACCCGCACCCCGGCCGGCCGGGCCGAAGCAGTTCTCACGGGCAGTCCGCGCGGGTACCGGCCGCTGCACGGCTACGCGTGGCTCACCCCCGTGGACCACCGCTCCCGGATCGCCGCCAGTCCTGGGCGCCCACGGCCGACGCGGCTGACGCCGCCGCCGGACGACGCGTACGGCTTCTGGCTCGCCGCCGCATACCTCGCCCCGGGCCTGGTGCGCGACTTCCAGGCCGAGACGATGACGATCGTCGCCCCCGAGGAGGGCTCCTGGGCGGTCGCCGATCCCGACGGCACCACGGTACGGGTCCACGGCGCGAGAGATGTGTGGGCCGACCTTGAGGACATCCACACCCGCTGGGTCCGGGCCGGCCGACCGGGTGCGTTCCAAGTCGACGTGCCGAAGGACGGCGGGACGCAGCACGTCGCCTCCGGCACCGGGCCCGACGCCCTGAAGTGGGTCCTGCCCGCGTCTTCAGCCGCACCCCGGCAACCCGCCTGACGCCCAACCCCCTGATGCGAAAGGAGCGCTGTGAGCCTATTCGAGTCGGCAGCCGTCGACTACGCCCGCCACCGCCCCGGGATTCCCGATGAAGTGGTCCGGCTGTTGGCCGGAGTCCTGAAGGGAATCGACCGGCCGGTACTGCTCGACCTGGGTGCGGGCACCGGCCAGGTTCCGGCCGCCCTGGTCCCCGCGATGCCGAGGATCGCCCGGGTGGACCTCGTGGACGCGGACGAAGGCATGCTCCGCGAGGCCGCCGCCCGGCTTCCGTCTCTGCCCAGCGCGGGCACGATCGCCTTTCACACCATGCCGGCCGAGGAGTTCACCACCCCGCACGCCGGCTATCGCGCCCATCTGCTCACCTGCGCGCGAGCCTTCCACTGGATGTCCAGGCCCGCAGTTCTGGCGATGGCTGACCGCGTCACAGCTCCGGCCGCGACGTTCGCGGTAATCGGGGACGGCAGCCTGTGGACCCATCAGGCCCGGTGGACGTCCGAACTGAAGCAGCTCGTCCAGTCATACCTCGGCGAGGAGCGGCAGGCCGGCACGACGGGCGTGTACGCCGAACCGGGCCGCCGCTACCAGGACGACCTCGCCGACTCCGCGTTCAGCGGCATCGCCGAACACCGTTTCCCTGTCCGCCGCACGTGGACACCCGGGACTGTAGTCGGCTACCTGCGCAGCACGAGTTTCGCCCGCCCGGCACTGTTCGGCGGCCAGCATGCACGGTTTGAGCAGGAGGCCCGCTCGTTGCTGGAGGAGCACTCCCACGGCGAAGGGCTCGTCGAGGACGCCGTGTTCACCGTGCTGCTCGCGCGCCGCCCGGGCGGTGGCCTGTGAGCGGCGGGCGGCACACCGAGCCGCTGGACGTGCACCTGATCGCGCTCCGCGGCAGTGAGACCGGACCCGAGGTGCTGCTGTCCCGGCGGGCCGGCGATGTGTACGCGACAGGCCTCTGGCACCTTCCGTCCGGGCACCTCGACGGACCCGAGGAGGACGTCGTCACCGCGCTCGTGCGGGAGACCCGGGAGGAGACCGGCGTCCTCGTCGCCCCCGCTGATGTCCGCGCGGCCGTCACCGTGCACCACCGCTCCCCGGGCGGCGGCGCACGCGTCGGGTTCTTCTTCGAGGTGCGGCGCTGGCTCGGTACGCCGCGCGTCATGGAGCCGGACGTGTGCGACGCCATGGGCTGGTTCCCGCTCGATGCACTGCCGGAGCCGATGGTCGCCTACTGCCGGGCCGGGCTGGACGCCTACCGGGCCAACGCCCGGATCGCCCTGCACTTCCAGGAGCCCGGCGATCCGGTCGCCTACACGCCGGCCGTCGACCGGCTGCGCCTCGTTTCCGAGGCCGGTTCCGACAGCGTGGTGCCGGACGCGGTGCGCGACTTCGCCGAGCGGGCGGTCGGCCGGATCTCCGGCTGGACGGATGTCTCCTGGGTCCGGGAGGGCAGCCAGGTGTGGCGGGCGGATGGCGCCGAGGCCGGGGTGTGGTTCGTCAAAATCCACCAGAACGATCGATTTCACCAGCGCGAGGTGTGCGCATTCCGCAGCTGGGTCAAGAATCTGGGCCCGGCCGCGCCCCGCCTGGTGGCCGCCGATGAGTCACTGCGGGCCGTCGTCATCACCGCGGTGCCGGGCCGCGCCCTGAACGGCGCCGTCTACCCGCCCGCAGAGGAGCGGCGGATCTTCTACCGCATCGGACAGCTTGCGGCCACCATTCACCGCAGCGTCCCGGTCCGGCCGGCCACGCACGACACCTTGCCGCTCGGGAAGTTGGAACGGCACCTCGACGGCGCGCGCGCCTACCTCGCGCCCGGGGACGAGGCGTTCATCCGCGCAACCGCCGAGAGGGCTGCGGGTCTGCCCGCCCTGGCGGTGGGGACCACGCACGGTGACTTCCAGCGACGCAACCTTCGCTGGGAGAAGGCCACCGGCACCTTGTGTGTGATCGATTTCGAGCGCAGTGAAGACGGCCCGGCTGTGCGGGACTTCGTGCGCCTGTCCGATGCCTGGGACGGGCGGCCGGACCTGTATGAGGCCGTGACGGACGGCTACGGCCGCCCCCTCACCCCGGCCGAAGAGGAGCACCTGGCCGTCCTCTCGGTACTGGACGCCGTCTCCGGCATTCAGTACGGCATGGCCTATGGCGATCTGGAGCTCGTTGAGCGAGGCCGCCACACCCTGGCCCGGCTGCGCTCCACGAGCCGTCCGTGAACACCACACCGCCCACCGCATCAGAGCAGTCGAGGAGTAGCACCGTGGGGTACATCGTCCGCGATCAGTGGCAGCAGCACTATGCCGACGGGAAAGGGTTCCGGCAGCTCGGCGAGCGTGAGCGGGCGCTGCTTGCCGAGCACACCCCCGTGCCCGACGGCGGTGGACGGGCGCTCGAGGTGGGCTGCGGCGCCGGGGGCCTGGCCGTCTACCTTGCGTCCATCGGCTACGCGGTGGATGCCGTCGACTTCGCCGACAGCGCCCTCGCGCGGGCTCGGGACGAACACGCGGACGCCGTGGGGGTGCGCTGGATCTGCCTGGACATCGAGCGCGACGACTCGGCAGAGCTGCACGAGGACGGCTACGACCTGATCACCATGCGGCTGATGTATCCGTTCCTGCGGGACCGCAGCCGCGTCCTGCACGCGCTCGGTGAGCGGCTGCGGCCCGGCGGCGCGCTCGTGGTCATCACGCCCACCACCGAGCACACCCCTGAGGAGCGGCGGAACATCGCCCTCGACGAAGACGAGATCCGCCTGCTCACCGCGGGCTGGAAACAGGCCGAGCGGCTGGACGCGGACAAGCTCGCTGCCCTGGTCCTGCGCGGCCCCTGCCACGCCCACACCACGGCGGTGGAGAAACGCCCGACCACCGGCCACGCTTTGACCGGAGCCGTCGCCGTCGTCACCGACGAGGCCGGAAGGGTCCTGCTCGGCCGGTCCACCCGGGGCATGTGGGAGCTGCCCGGCGGCAAGACCAGCGGCCCAGAGTCCTTCGAACAGGCGGCGGTGCGGGAACTCGCGGAGGAGACCGGCCTGACCGCCTCGGCCTCGGACGCGTACGCGGTGACGATGCTGGCCGACGACAGCCATGGCATGCCCCGGCTCACCGCGGTAGTCCGGATCACCGCCTGGTCCGGCACCCTCACCAACCCCGAGAAGCGCCTGTTCGAGCGATGGGAATGGCACGACCTGCACGCCCTGGCCTGCGTCGGCGACGTGTTCACCCCGGCCGCCCAGGCACTGGACGCGATCTGGCCCGGCGTCATCCCCGACCTTCCACCGGTCCACGCCTACCCGCTCGCCGTCGACCAGCCGCCCGTGCCCGGCGAACCGGCCGAAGCCGTCCGGCTGCGCCAGACGATGGCCCAGGCCGTCATCTCCGGCGGCTGGGCCCCCTCCGAGCCGGTCCAGCAGGCGCTGCGCACCGTGCCCCGGCACCGCTTCGCCCCCGAAACGGACCTCAAGACCGCGTACGACGACGACCTGGCCGTCGTCACCCGCCGCAACGACACGGGGCAGGCCGCCAGCTCGGTGTCCGCCGCGTGGCTCCAGGCCGACATGATCGAAAGCCTCCGCCTCCGGCCGGGCGCCAGCGTGTACGAGGCGGGATCCGGCGGCTACAACGCCGAACTGCTCGCCCACGTCATCAGCCCGGGCGGCAGGGTCGTCACCGGCGACATCGACCCGCACGTCGTACGCCGCACCCGCCGGCTCACGGGAGAAGCCGGCAGCGGACGCGTCACCGCCTTCCAGGGCGACGCGGCCCTCGGCGCGCCCGCCCATCTCGTCCCCCGGGGCGGCTTCGACGCAAGCCTGATCACGTACAACGTGTGGGACATCGCCCCGGCCTGGCGAGAGTAGCTCGCCGAGGGCGGGCGCCTGGCCCTACCGCTCGAGATGCACGGTTACACGCGCGCGATCGCCTTCCAGCGCCGCGGCGACGTCCTTCACGCGCGGAAGTTCACGCATTGCGGATTCATCCGCGCCCAGGGCGAGCACGCCCGCACCACCCCGGCCGTCGACCTCCTCAACGGTGAGTTGCGCATCCGCTTCGAGGACAACGCCCCCGCCTCAACCGAGGGGTTGGAGGAGTCGCTACGCGGGCCCCGCCACGAGGTCGCCACCGGGGTGACCGTGGGGCCGGGCTTCTACTTCGGCTCACTACAGCTCTACGCGGCCACGACACTTCCGTCGTTCTGCCGTTTGGCTGCTTACAGTGACAAGAGCACTGGCGTCACCAAGATCGCGCAGAACGGCGACGCGCCGGCGATCCTCGGCGACGCGTCGCTGGCCTACCTCATCCACATCCAGACCCGGCACGGTGACAGCCCGGCCGAGAAGGAGTGGGAGTTCTTCGTCCACGCCTTCGGCGAGCAGGGCCCGCAGCTCGCCGAGCAGCTGGCGGCCACGGCCCGGGCCTGGGACCGCAACGTGCGCAACGTGCGCAACGCCGCCAGCCCGATCCTGACCGTGCATCCGAAGGACACCCCCGATCGCCTGCTGCCCGCCGGGGACATCCTGGACAAGCCGCTGTCCCGTCTGGTGTTCCAGTGGCCGGGCCGTAACGCCCTCCTCGCGGCCCCCGCTGAGCGCTGCGACGAAGCAACGTAGATGACACTAGGCATACTTGTTGGCACCAAGGTCGCTACGGTCCGAGAGGCAACAGGCCAAACGGCTGGTGTGCGTACGAGCCCGACATCGATCTGTACGCACGTGCCAACAAGACTGCCTGCTCGGCTGATTCGTTCTGAAATCCAACGCTCGAGTTGTGGCTAACGCAACCTGGTCAACGGCCTCGCGCAGGCCGCCTGGCGTCAACTGCCGCCGGTCTTCGGCCCATCCGGGCCGACCGCGCACCGCCGGTGCTCTCTTTGCGCCAGCCCCGCCGGGTGTGCCGTCTCCAGGGTCCAGCGTGCTCCGCCCAGACGCAGGGAGTTCAGGTGCATTGCGGTGATCACATCACCCCTGACGCCGGCCCCGGCTATGACAGCGAGGTAGGCGATGTCCCGTTGCCCAAAGCCTCGAGGGTCAATGCCCACCCCGTTGGCTCTCCCAAGCAAATGAGTCCCGGCCATGCAACTGAACGCAGTGGTCCTGGCCACCCGCACCTCGGGCAAGGCCGGCCCCGCCGACATGGAAGTGCTCGCACGCCTGTGCGGCCACTCACCCCACCAGACCGAGGAACTCCTCGACCGTCTGGTGACTCACACTGACTGCCTGGCGCTACTTCCGGATACCGCCCACGCTGCCTGGCACCTGTCTCCCCAGGCCAGGGGCGGTTCAACAGCGACCAGTCAGCCTATGCATCACACGCCTGACTCTGCCGACTGCTCGCCCTGGAGGGGAGAGTGAGATAACACTCGACACGAACATCCTGTTCCAGTCGTGCGTACTATCTCTAAACTGCTGCACCCTGCTGCAGTTGTGTCCTGCGGTGATCCAGCCACAGCAGGCGGGACATTTACCTCCATCCGTTCGCGCACATGGCTCCTGCTTTCACCGCCGTGCCCGCGGACTGCAGAAAGGCCCATGTCATGTCTGAAATCAGCTCCAACTCCCACTCCACAGAACTCACGTCGCAGTACATCGCCCAGGTGACAGGCGACCTTGAGCGCAACGCCAAGGAGCAGGAACGTATCGGCCAGGAGATCGAAACCCTGCAGGAGCAGTTGCATGCCCTGCAGCACGACCACACCGTGCTCGTGAACATGCAGCAGGCGCTCGGCGGTGCAAACCCCGCCGCCGAGGCGGATCCCGCAACTGCGCCGTCCGTACCTCACCAGGCCTCCGCCGAACCCAAGCAGAGCAAGCCGAAGAAGGCGTCCGCCACGAGCGCGAAGGCGGCATCCAAGAAGCCCGCCGCCAAGGCCCCGTCCGCGAAGGCGTCCACGGCAGCAACCAAGCCGACCCTGGTCGACCTGATCCGCGGCCACCTGGAGCAGGAGAGCGAGCCGCGTTCCGCCGCCGAGATCACCACCGCGCTCACACAGACCCACCCCGAACGCAGCGTGAAGACCACGGTCGTGCGCACCACCCTCGAAGGACTGGTCGCCAAAAGCCATGCTCACCGCACCAAGCAGGGCTCGTCGGTCTTCTACACCACGGCAGCCGCTTCGGAGCCTGCTGCGGCCGAACCGCAGCAGGAGGCAGTAGCCGGCTGAGCATCCGGGAGGCCCTGGCAGCGCCTCTCGTGCCACAACGACGCCGATGAGGCCACGCATGGTCAACCGGGCTGCAGCCCAACTGCCCTTCTCGGCTTCTTCGACGGCCCCGAGCCCACCTGCAGCCGGTGGGTGCTGGGCCTCCGCCTCCGTAAGGGGTAGGAGCGCGAAATAGAGGGGGCGGGGCCGAGGCACCCGACCTCGTGGACCTGACACCAGCCGAAATTCGTCGTCTGCTGGCAGTTGAACTCCGCCGGCCATCCCGCACGCCGCGACCACGCAGCGAAAGGGTCCCGATGCCAGCGCCGTCACCAGGCAGGTGCCCGTCGCTGTCACTTACATGCGGCGCGGGCGCCCGTGGGTGCGACGGCCGGCCCAAGACCGTCCCGCCTATGCCGCAACACCGCCGCGTATCCGGGCAGAAAGCTCAAGATCAACATAGAGCAGCGCAGCGCCCAGATATAGCCAGCGCCGAATGACAAACGGCCCGCAGCTGAACCCAGGGCTGCTGGTTCCGGGCAGGGCATAGGACCGCTCCGGTTCTGCGGCTGGCTGCTGATGCCGCAGCACCAGGCGTCCGGACATGCTGGCGGCGCCGCGGCCAGGTGGGCTCTCGGTTCAGTTTTGCGCACGACCGAAGACGTACAGCACAAGTTCCGCGTCTTTTTTCGGAACCGCCACGTCGTATGTCCCGTCGGCCGTGACCAGTTCATACCGCTCGAACTTCGGCGCCATGGCCACCTTTTCGCCGGTGGGCTTGAACCTGAAGGGCGGCCTCAGGGTCGCACTCCTGTCTCCGCGCCGATCACTCCAGACCGGCACCTCCCCCACAGCGAGACGCAGATATCCCTGCCTAGTCCGCGTGATCTCCTTGCCCCTGCCTACCGAGGCAACAGCCGCTCCACCAATACTCTTGGTGAACCCCACGACCTGAAGCGGCTGCCCGTTCCTGAAGTCCTCGATGTCCTGCGCGGGCGTACGCCGCCGGATCCACACCCAGCGCAGCAGCACGTCCAAGACAGTCTCCGTCCCCGCGGAACGCCGTATCGCCTTCATCCCCTGCCCCATAAATTCCTCACTTCCGCCACCGCCGACTACCGCTGCCGCTGCCGCTGCCGCTGCCGAGAGTAGACGAGTTTTCCAGAATTCGAGATACTGAATCGAATATACGAGCTCTACCGAAACCCTTCAACACTACTCGGCACTAAAAGTCGCCGTAAGCAGCACCTTCAGGATTTATCCACCATCACCCTCGGAGGTGTCTCGTCGCTTGGAGAATTCATCAGCCAAACGTCTTTCAAACTCCGCCTCCTGGATCTCATCCCAATGCTTGACCGAACGCCATCGCTCCTGATCGTACTCGTCGTGCCACCGCCACGGAGAGACCAGCGCCCACAAGGCATTCCATGACGCCCTGATCTGCCAGTGCGTCAATGGCTGCATCTCACTGTCTGTATCTGCGAAAGAAAGAGAGTGCTGGAGCGTGACAACGAGGTGATGCAGGGCAGATCTAACCGCGCGCGCCATATGGCGCTCATCAGACCCCCGCTCTGCACGCGCGAGTCGCTCAGTTCTCGCCATGAGAAAAGAATTCAGACGCTCGATATCACCTAGGGTGATGTCCTGGCCATAGCGCAGCGGTCGCTTTTCGACCTTTGAATTTTCCAATCTATCCCCCATTCAATCAGGGTTGACTACTCTCTCTCCCAGATCGGCTCATCGTAGTCGAAATCTATTTCACCCTACTCATCCTTCTGCCAAATCCTGGTTACATGCTCCGGCGGGATCCCGCCGTCGAAAACTACTTCTGCCTCATGAGCATTCGGATTGACCCCCGAGCCAAGCTTCTCATTAATATCGATTCCGCCCGGCGCCCCACTAATCTCGTAGACGTACTCATCCCGCCTGCCAAGGGGAGAACCTGCGGCAGTCTGATCATGTCTAGACGTCCCAACATAGCGCCCGGGGACATTATCTTCGACGTAATCCGAGAGGCCGGTTTTCGCCTCTGGGGCGTGAGGCATGAATCCCCCGGCTCCTTCGCTCACTTCAGGCGACCGCGAATCGCCACGATAAACCGTTCCGCAATTGTGTGATGACTTAGCGCCGTCGAGGCCGACTGGTCAACGAACCCTCCCCCGAAGGACATCGACGCCGCGGCCAACCGCTTCGCCACGCGGGTCACCGGCCGCCGCGCCGGTGCCGGCGCAGCCAGCCACCATCAGTGTCCGTCTTGCTCGCCGTGGTACGTGTCCGTGTAGGTGGTGCTGTAGTCCTCCACCGGCATGGCCATGTCCGCGGCGTAGTCGGCGCGGGCCTGGCGGTCCGCTTCGGTGATGTCGGGGTGGATGGGGGGTGTGTGGGGCGCGGGCCAGAGTTGGACGAGGTGGCGTTCCCCGTGGTCGCCGATGCCGGGTTCGGGGTCGTCGGCGTGGCAGTACAGGCGCATCCGCACCCAGTCCGAGCTGTCGGATGAGAGCGGGAACTCCAGGGGAGGTTCGTCGTCCGGCCACGCATCCAGGATGTCGCCCTGTTCGAGGGTCGCGACGTAGAGGGCGGGGAGGTCGACTCGCAGGCTGATCTCCTCCGCGGGCTCCCACTCGGCGCCGGTCTCGGGTGCCGGCGGGGTGTCGTGGACCTGGACGGTCAGCTGGAGGGGGCCGGTGTCGGTGGTGGTGAGGACGACGGCGCCGGCGTCGGTGGCGGGGCCGCAGCGCCAGCCGAAGGGCATCTCCTTGGGGTACTCGTAGTCGTCGGTGAAGCCGATCAGATAGCCGCCTTCGCCGAGCTCGACAGTGAACGACGATGCACGGACCAGCATGGAAAGCCTCCTTGAACGGGGCAGGGTGCCCCCTCCCGGACGATGCGGGAAGAGGCACCCAGTCTTGCGGGGACTGTAGCCGCGGTCAGGCGATCACGTAGAACGGGTCGTGATCCATGACGTGCATCTGGCCGCGCCAGGCGGTGATGCGTCCGCCCTGGGCCTTGTTCTCATTCACCTTGACCCATGTGATCGCCCGCTGGGCGGCAGGAAGGGCGGTGCCGCCCTCGTAGGTGGAAGCGAACGGGTACTCGTCACACGAGGTGCGGCCGGCGCGGCGCATGTCCGCGGGCGCAGTCCGCGGGCATACCGCGGCCCGGTTGCGGCCTTCCTGCGTCTTGTTAATCATCCAGTGCAGGGGCTTGCCGCCGTTCGGGTCGCCGTAATGGCCGCCGCGGGAGCGCAGGTTGCGGATGCCCTCGTCGATGCGGGCCAGGCCGACCATGCTCACCCCGGTGGGCGCTTCCGGGATGGCGCATCCGGCCCGGCTGGCCCGGGTGCTGCCGTAGTAGTTGTCGCACCGGTAGACGGCGGAGGCGTAGGAGACGCTGCCGGGGCTGTAGCCGGCCTTGGTGAAGGTGTAGCCGTAGGTGGTCTTCGCCTTGGGGTTGATCTTCTTGGGGGCGATGGCGGCGGTCTTGTAGTCGACGCTGCCGCTGGCCGCGCTGTCGAGGGTGTGGCCCTGCTGGAAGTGGACGGTGGCCCTGGTGCCGCCGCCGGAGGTGGCGGAGAACTTGACGGCGACGCCGTTGCCCTGGCCCGTGGTGACCGCCTTGGAGACGGTGAACTTCTCACTCCAGTTGGCCGAGTTGGTCTTCAGTGTCATCTGGTGCTTGACGCTGAAGTCGGCGGTGCCCTCGATGACCGGGCGCCCGTTGATGACTTTCACGACGTCGAGATGGACGGTGACCCACTCGCACTCGCTGAAGCGGTTGACCGTGATGCGGTTGACGGTGCAGGACGCGATCGCGGCCGGGCTGGCCAGAGCGCTCGCCCGGGACCCGGGCTGGCCGATGGTGACGCGCAGCTGTCCGTCACCCGACGGGCCGGCCGCAGCTGATGCTGACGGGGCGGCCGTTGCGAGCAGTCCCAGCGCCACGGCCCCTGTAGTGAGCAGCTTTCTCGTTTTCAAGTTGTACCCCCGGTGTTGGTCTCAACCGACGACGGCACAACGTCAACTCCCGCGTACCCCCGTCGCGTTGGCGCCATCCAAGCACAGGAAGCGCAAAGACTGCACACCGTTTTGGTCTGTTTCAGTCATAGGTGAACGGGTGTCACGCATGGGCAGCGGATATCACCCAGCCCGGCCGAACGCCCCGGCACCGCGCCTCCGCAGAAGAGCGACCGACCGGGACACTGGCACCCTGCCAGGCCTGCAGTTGCCAGCCACGGGGCCTGCCCGTACACCGTGGCCCGGGCCCTTGGTGGGAAGCTGAAATCGGTCTCTTTGCTGTCGGCTGCCTCCGCTATCAGGCAGTTCGGTCTTGCTCACTGCCGCCCCTGAATCATCGGCCGAGCCGACACAGGCGGCACACTTCCTCGGCTTTCCCCGCATCCCCAGGAGACCGGCGGGTGTGCCACCTCACAGCGGCCGCCGGCAGTCGAGGGAACAACCCGGGAAAGTTGACCGTTCATTAAAGTGTGGCTGCGGAGGGGACAGGGTCCCCGGGTCTCACCTATAGCCCATGGGGACGATCGTCCGGCTGAAGCCCCATGGAGCCTTCCGCCGCGAGGCGACCGCCCTCCGCACGCCACCACCTGCCGCCCCGGCTGGTCTCCCCCGTCCAGCCGGGGCCTTCAGCTGTGAGGACTGCCGTAGACCCGCCGGGGACCTACCGGTAGTCCGACGGGACATCCTCCAACCGCGGCGCCCTCACCCAAGGCCGAGGGTGCTCAGAGCCGTGGTCCAGTCGGTGACGATGGCTTTCTGCGCGGCCGTGAGGGTGACCTTGCCGGAGCAGACCGCGGTGTGGAGTTTCGTCTCCACTGGGTCCTTGCGGTTGTTGACCCCGCCGCCCTTCTTGTGGCCCGGGTCGGGCGGCTCGACCCACAGATTCCGGGCATCGTTGGGGTCGCCGCCGAGCTGCAGGCTGATCAGGTGGTCGTACTCGGCATCGCCCATGGGGCCCTTGTAGCCGTACGAGGCCGCGTTCAGCGCCTTCTCCTTGCCGGTGACGGAGGTGGATGGCCGGATGCCGGAGGTGTAGCCGCCCTTGCGGCAGATCGTGGACTTCAGGTTCGCCTGCGTGACCGCCGGAGAGATCGCGCCCGGCGTGCACGCCGGGTCCTCCAGCGGCTCCCCCTTCTCGTACCGGAAGTGGCAACTGCCCGCCGGGGGCTGCTTCTGGACGGTGTAGGTGGTCTGCGGGCCGGCCCCGACTGCGATCGCCCCCTGAGGGCCGCCGCGCGCGTCCGTACCCGAAGGCTTCGTGGCCGAAGTCCCGGCCGGGGACGCGGCAGATCCGCCCGTTGCGGCCGGCGAGCAGCCCGCCAGGAACACCGCGGCGAACAGCACGGATGACGCGGCACGGTAGCTGGAGCGCATGATGACCCCTCACGAGCAGGCAATGGCTGCGCACATACTGCCCGGCCAGCGCATCAGCACACCGGCCGGGGCCCGCGCCAAGAAGCACGACAGAATGCCGAGTGCGCCACCGCGTAGCCCGTCGCTTGCATCCGCACTCACCGAGGCCCTCAGCCCCTGCCCCGACGAGCCCAGCCACGTCACCCTCGCCCGCCGATCCCCGCACCGCCCCGCGCGGCCGGAGGTCCCTCGCCCAAGTCCCGTGCCGGGCTGTGCACGACGCCGTACTCGCGGGCGAAGGGGTTGGCCTCCGCGGCCGAGCCAGTCATCCGGCGCAGCCACAACCCATATGCCACCGAATCCATCTGCATCTGCGTCAGATGCAGCCGCCACCGTTTGATCCCGTGGTCGCACGAGGCCGCCCTGACCTGCTCCGCCACGCGCAGCGCCGCCATCTGCGACGGAATCAGCTCCATCGCCTGCCGGTCTACTTCCTCCCCGCCGGGCGGGGGCTCGGCCCGGGGACGGGACTGGTCGTAGGTGAGAGTGCCGTGGCCGGGGACGGGGTCAGCCGTGCCGCCCACCGCACGGGAGAGACCGCTCGCGGGCCTCCCGTCGGCTGAGCAGCGCTGTGGTGTGATGCGCGGGTTCCTGCTGTGTCAGCGGGTCAGGGGCAGGGTGCCGGCGAGATGCCCAAGGCTTTTGAGTCCTTCGCCGCGGCCGCGTTCTTCGGCTCAAGTCCCAAGCGAAACTGCTGCTTTGGGCAAGGCTCGCCCATGCCCTGGTATGGAGAAGGTGCAGGTCACCAGATATTCACCGCCTGCGTCTACCCGCATAGATCCGGCGGGTGCTGTCATTCCGTCAGCCGCCCGGAACCTCACCTACGGGCCAAAAGCGGGAGACCCCAAATGCGACCTCTGCGCCGCGTCACCGCCACCACCACCGCCCTCGGCATGACCGCCGCCGGCCTCATCATCGCGGTGAGCGGCACCGCACACGCCTCCGCCTGTTCCCAGTCCTACCTGCCGCTGCCCGACTCCTCCTGCACACCCGGCTCCTACAACCCCAACGTCACCCAGTCGAACATAGGCAGCACCATCTGCGTGTCCGGCTGGACCGCCACCGTCCGGCCCCCCACGTCCTACACCAACCCCCTCAAGGCGCAGGGCATCATCGACTACGGCTACTCCGACACCAACATGTCGGACTACGAGGAAGACCACCTCGTGCCGCTGGAGCTCGGCGGTGCGCCCCGCGACCCCGGCAACCTGTGGCCCGAGCCGCACTACGGCACGAAGACCGCCTACACCAAAGACGGCACCGAGACGAAACTGAAGAACGCCGTCTGCAACGGCACCATCACCCTGTCCGCCGCCCGCAGCGCCATCAAGAACAACTGGACCACCGCACTCCAGGTCACCGGCATCGGCTGACCTCCAGGGAGGCCGTAGACCGCGCCGCGTGACGGGATCCAGAGGGGACCGGCTGCGCCCATGCGGCGCGGGAGCCCAGCAGCTCTGTCCCAGGAGCGCGGCGCGAGCGGCCAGGGTCTGCAGGGGCCCGCGCCCATCACCGTCACCCTTGCCCGCCGACCCCCGCACCGCCCCGCGCGGCCGCTCCGCCCTCCGACGGGTTGTCCGAGGCCCGGGCCGGGCTGTGCTCGACGCCGTACTCGCGGGCGAAGCGATTGGCCTCCGCGGCGGAGCCCGTCATCCGATGCAGCCACAACCCGTACGCCACGGACCCCATCTGCTCCTCCGTCAGATACAGCCGCCACCGCTTGATCCCGTGATCGCACGAGGCTGCCCTGACCTGCTCCGCCAGCCCCTCAGCGGGCGCCACCCGGAGCTGGCCGGTGAGGCCTACGAACACCCGCAGCGCCGCCATCTGCGACGGGATCAGTTCCACCGCCTGCCGGTCCGATTCCTCCCTGCCGTGCGGGGGCTCGGCCCGGGGGCGGGAGCAGCCGTAGGCGAGGGTGTCATGGCCGTACGAAGTCGGGCGGGCAGCCCACCGCACGGGCCGGCCCTCCAGAACCGACAGCTCCGCACGGTCCTCCCGCCCGGCAAGCTCCACCAGGCCCTGACTCTCCAGCGCGTTCACCTGTTGCTGGTGCGGCGGGAGGAGCTCCGCGTCGAGCGTCCAGCCGTGCCCGGCCGCCTGACCGCGCTCGCACAGCGCCTCCAGCACCGCCAGCGCCCTCTCCCAACTCCTCATCCCACTCCCCCCGCGTTGCGTGCCGCGCCTGTACGCGTCCGCCGACCGTAGACGTCAATGCCGGTCCAGGCACCGCCAAGGCGGGGAAGGCCAGCCCATCGGGGGAACCCGTCCGGCGCTCAGCGCACTCTCGGTAAGCCGGCGGATTCACGGCCTGGCGGCCGACGAGGGGCTCGAGGGAAGCGGAGGAAGTGGCAGCCGCGACCGCCGACGCCCCTCACGGCGGGCAGGAGATCATGGTCTCGGGGGCGGGATGGTTGGCGTAGGGTGGAGCAATCCGACGCGGGGTGGAGCAGCTCGGTAGCTCGCTGGGCTCATAACCCAGAGGTCGCAGGTTCAAATCCTGTCCCCGCTACTGAAACCTGAGGGGCCAGCACGATGTGTTGGCCCCTCAGGCATGTCCAGACCCGGGGCGCGGCAGCACACTTGGTGGATCAGTCACCCGACAGTCGCAGGTTCACGAGGCGGCGCGTGCGGTGCGTTGGGGCGGCGGTGTCGGCATGGCAACGGTCAGGTGGTTCCACAGGTTCAGCAGCAAGGTCGGCCGGCACGCCGGGCGCGGGGCGGAGCCGGCTGGTTCTGTTGGGCCGGCTGGTCAGCGGGCGGAGTGGGCGCCGGCGGGAGCGACGGTGAGTACGGGGTGCAGGACTCCGGTGCGCAGGTGGGCGACGAGCGGGGTGGCGAGGCGGCTCATGAGGCGGCTGGCCAGGTAGGCGACGGGCAGTGCGATGAGGGCGGCGCCGAGGACGTCGTGGGGGTAGTGGGCGCCGACGTAGACGCGGGTGAAGCCCTCCAGTACCGCGAAGACGGCGGCGATGGCGGACAGGCGCCGGTCGAGAAGCCATAGGGCCGCCACGGCGGCGAACGCGGTGGTGCTGTGGCCGCTGGGGAAGGCGTAGTCGGTGCGCGCGGGGCAGGCGTCGACGAGGTAGGCGTGGGGCAGCGAGTAGCACGGCCGCACCTCCGCAACCAGTTTCTTGGCCACCTCGGCGACGGCGAAGGCGGCCACCACGGCGGCCGGCGCGGCCAGAGCCAGGGCCATCGACCGGGCATCGCGGCGGCGGGCATTCCACCAGCCCATCAGCATGAGCACCGCGAACACCCCCAGGCCGGCGTTGGTCCACAGCTCGATCGGGGTGTTGAGCCATGGGGTGTCGCGGGCGAAGTCGGTGACGGTGGTGAACAGCGAGCCGTCGACGGAAGAGCCGTCGAAGGCGAGCTGGGCCGCGGACTGCACTGTCATCAAGCGGGGTCTCCCAAGGTCGGGGCGTGCTGGCGGGCAGCACCCCATACATCTACAGGCGTGTAAAACTTCAGGGCGGTGTGCGCCGTTTCCGGGAAAGCGGGCGTTGACCGCGCGTGCCGCGCCCGCAAGGCATGACAGACTCGGCACGGCAACTTCTACGATCGCGTAGAAGTTCTACAGGACTGTAGATGATGAACGAAAGGTATCCAAGTCATGAACACCGGCCCTGCTCCGGGTGAGCGCAGACCAGGCGGCGCGCTGGAGGCCGAGGTCCTGGCCCTGCTGCAGGCCTGTCGGCAGGCGCAGACCCCGGGAGAAGTACTGCAGCGGCTGGGCGACGATCTGTCCTACAGCACGGTGGTGACAGTGCTGTCGAGGTTGTTCGACAAGGGGCTGCTGGCCCGCAGCAAGCAGGGCCGCGCCTACGCGTACGCGCCGGTCGCCGATGCCCATGGACTGACCGCACGACGCATGCGCCAGGTACTGGAGTCCGACCCGGACCCCGAGGCGGTCCTTTCCCGGTTCGTGGAGGACCTGCCTGCCCGGGATGAGCAGTTGCTGCGGCAGCTTCTCGGCGATCTTCCGGACCAGGAGTGAGCCGGTGGTGATGCACTTGCTGATCTACCTGCCCCTCCTCTTCCCCGTCCCGGCCGCGCTGGCCGCACGGCCGCTGACCGAACGACTGGCACCGTGGCTGGCCACGTGGCTGCTGACCACCTGCGCGCTGGCGCTGGCAGCGCTGAGCTGCGTGGCCCTCGGGGTGCTGGTCGTGGCGGGCCTGGTGCGGCTGCCGCTGGCCGCCCTGGTGGGCGGCTGGTCGCTGGCCACCGTGCGCGCGGGTGACTCGGTGTCGAAGATCGAGGCCGCCGTCGCGGGTTCGCTGCTCGTGGCCGCAGTGCTGGCGGGTGTTCGGATGCTGTGGCGCCGGATGCGGGCACTGGCCGCCGCGGCGTTCGAGGCGGCCTGCCTGCCCGGGCCCGGCCAGCTGGTGGTCGTGGACGACACGGTCCCCGACGCGTACGCGCTGCCCGGCCTGCCCGGCCGGGTGGTGGTGTCCACCGGCATGCTGGACGCTCTCAACGACGCCGACCGCAAGGCCATGCTCGCGCACGAACATGCCCACCTGGCCTGCCACCACTACGCCTTCGTCGCCGCCGCCCACCTGGCCGCCACCTGCAACCCGCTGCTGCGGCCCTCGGCCGCCGCAGTCGCCTACACCGTGGAGCGCTGGGCGGACGAGCGCGCCGCGACCACGTGC
>LRTP01000366.1 GCA_001550305.1 Streptomyces diastatochromogenes | reverse complement strand
CAGCACCACCGCGGCCACCGCGAGCCCGTTCGGCCGCGACATGCCCGCGAGCGCGGCCAGCGTGCCCGCCCACAGCCAGCGCCCGGTGAGCACCGCGTACAACGACCAGGCGGCGAAGGCGGTGAGGACGGGCTCGGTGTACGCAAGGGACAGCACGATCGAGTGCGGGAGCAGGCCCCACAGCAGGACCAGCGCGGTGGCGACGGCGCGGCCGTGCAGCCGGGCCCCGATCGCGTAGATCCCGCAGGCGGCGACCGCGGCGGCGGTCCAGGCGACCAGCAGCCCCGCCGCGCCGCCGCTCAGCGCGGTCAGCGTCGTGACGGCGCGGATCAGCCCCGGATACAGCGGGAAGAACGCCAGGTCGCTGTGGACGACGGTGGTCCTGAAGTACTGGGTGCGTCCGTAGCCGTGCGCCGCGATCCCCAGATACCAGAGCGAGTCCCAGGACCGCCCGAGCAGGGCGAGGGGGCGCTTGCCGCCCGCCCAGGCGGTTCCGGCGAGCACGAGAACGCCGACGAGTCGCGCCGTCGCGAACAGCGCCAGTGCCTGCGCGAGAGGGGGCAGGCCGTGCGCGGGGCGCGTCGGACGGTCGCGCCCCCCGTCTCCGGGCTTCGGGGCGGCGGGGGCCGGAAGGGTACTGGCGTGGGTCACACCCGAACTGTGCGTCCCTTACGGGGTATTTGCGAGCTTTACACGCCTGGGAGGGTGCGGTTTCCCCCACTTCGGCGCGCCGTCCCCACCGTCCCGGGCCCCTGTGCTACCAGGCCGCCTTGAGCCGCTTCGCCGCCTCCTCCAGGACCTCGGTCCGCTTGCAGAACGCGAACCGCACGAAGGGCGCGCCCGCCTCCCGGTGGTCGTAGAAGACCGCGTTCGGGATGGCGACGACCCCGGCCCGCTCCGGGAGCGCGCGGCAGAAGGCGAAGCCGTCGGACTCGCCGAGCGGCCGGATGTCGGTGGTGATGAAGTACGTGCCCGCCGGCTGGAAGACCTTGAACCCCGCCTCCGTGAGCCCGGCCGCCAGCACGTCCCGCTTGGCCAGCATGTCCGCGCGGAACGCCGCGAAGTACGTGTCCGGCAGCGCCAGCGCCTCGGCCACGGCGTACTGGAACGGCCCCGACGCCACGTACGTCAGGAACTGCTTGGCCGACCGTACGGCGGTGACGAGGTCCGGTGTGCCCGTCACCCAGCCCACCTTCCACCCCGTGAAGGAGAAGGTCTTCCCCGCGCTGCCGATGGTGACCGTCCGCTCCCGCATTCCCGGGAAGGAGGCCAGCGGCAGGTGCTCGGCCTCGTCGAACACCAGGTGCTCGTACACCTCGTCCGTGATGACGAGGAGATCCCGCTCGACGGCGAGCTTCGCGATCTCCCCGAGCTCCTCGCGGGTCAGGACGGTGCCGGTCGGGTTGTGCGGGGTGTTGACGAGCAGCAGCCGGGTGTTGTCGGTGACCGCGTCGCGCAGCTCGTCGAGGTCGAGCCGGAAGCGCCGGTGGGTGACTCCCTCGCGGGTCTCCTCGTGCGGGCGCAGGGTGACCGGGATCCTGGTCCCGCCCGCCATCGCGATGCTGGCCGCGTACGAGTCGTAGTACGGCTCCAGGGCGACGACCTCGTCACCGGGCTCGACCAGCGCGAGCAGCGACGCCGCGATGGCCTCCGTGGCACCGGCCGTGACGAGCACCTCGCGGTCCGGGTCGTACGCCAGCCCGTACCGCTGCTTCTGGTGCGCGGCGATCGCCGTACGCAGCTCGGGCACGCCGGGGCCCGGCGGGTACTGGTTGCCGCGCCCGTCGCGCAGCGCCCGTACGGCCGCCTCCCTGATCTCCTCGGGCCCGTCCGTGTCGGGGAAGCCCTGGCCCAGGTTGATCGACCCGGTGCTCAGGGCCAGGGCCGACATCTCGGCGAAGATCGTCGTGCCGAACTCGGCGAGTCGGCGGTTGAGGAGGGGGCGGCGGCCGTTGGAGGTCATGCCGGTCATCCTGCGCCGAAGCTCTGGACTTCCTCAACTTACGTCCATGGATTGGCGCCTGCGGTAGGACCCGACGCACCGTCTCTGAGCAGGGAAAGAGCCGTCGTTAACTGTCGTCGTCTGTCGGCGTCGGTCGCCCTCGGACGGCCCGCAGACGGCCCGGCTCCGGGGCCCGAGGAGCCTCTAGCGCTAGCGGCAGGGACCGCTAACGTTAGCGACCTCGCTAGCGACCAAAACCGCTGGTGACCAGCACGTTAGCGGTTAGCGAGCCATCTGGGCAGCCCCCGGAATCAGGCCGTACGGCGCCTCTGAGAGGAGGACCGCCGGATCGCTAGTGCTCTGACCGCGTTGGTTCGCCGGGTTGGTGGTCGTGGCGGTTGGATGTGGGGTGACGTCCGATCCGACCGCTGGAGGCGCGGTGGCCGAGCCTGTCCGTGTGCGCAGACTGACCGACCAGGAGGGGCAGAAGCTGCAGCAGATCGTGCGCCGGGGCAGCACGAGTTCGGTGCGCTATCGGCGGGCGATGATGCTGCTGGCTTCGGCCGGCGGGAACCGGGTGCCGGTAATTGCCCAGCTGGTGCAGGCCGACGAGGACACCGTCCGCGACGTGATCCACCGGTTCAACGAGATCGGCCTGGCCTGCCTGGACCCTCGGTGGGCGGGAGGCCGTCCCCGCCAGCTCAGCGATGACGACGAGGACTTCGTCATCGCGACGGCCACCACCCGCCCCACCAAGCTCGGCCAGCCGTTCACTCGCTGGTCACTGCGCAAACTCGTCGCCTACCTGCGCAAAGTGCACGGCCGGGTGATCCGTATCGGCCGCGAGGCGTTACGGTCTCTGCTCGCCCGCCGCGGCGTCACCTTCCAGCGCACCAAGACCTGGAAGGAGTCCCCGGACCCCGAACGGGAGGCGAAGCTGGACCGGATTGAGGAGGTCCTGGACCGCTTCCCCGACCGGGTGTTTGCCTTCGACGAGTTCGGACCGCTCGGGATCCGGCCCACCGCGGGCTCGGGCTGGGCGAAACGGAAGCATCCCGACCGGATGCCGGCCACCTACCACCGCACCCACGGGGTGCGCTACTTCCACGGCTGCTATTCCGTCGGCGACGACCGCCTGTGGGGCGTCAACTGCCGCAGGAAAGGTGCCGCGAACACACTGACCGCGCTGAAGTCGATCCGCGCCGCCCGGCCCGACGGTGCACCGATCTACGTGATCATGGACAACCTGTCCGCCCACAAGGGCACGGACATCCGTCGTTGGGCGAAGAAACACAAGGTCGAGCTGTGCTTCACCCCGACCTACGCCTCGTGGGCGAACCCGATCGAGGCCCACTTCGGACCACTGCGGCAGTTCACCATCGCCAACTCCCATCACCCAAATCACACCGTCCAGACAAGGGCCCTGCACGCCTACCTGCGCTGGCGCAACGCCAACGCCCGCCACCGTGACGTCCTGGCCGCCGAGCGCAAGGAACGCGCCCGCATCCGCAGTGAGAAGGGCATCCGCTGGGGCGGACGCCCCCTCAAAACTGCAGCGTGATCGCCCTTCCCGCCGAGTGCGCAGCTCCTTGTGAAAGGCTGGGAGCATGATGGGCGGACGGTCCGAGAACCCAGAACTCTGGGCGTTCCTAGAATCACTGCACTACGGCGACATCCTTTCCGGCACCGTCACAGCGATCGAACGGTTCGGCGTGTTCGTGGCACTGGACGACGGCCCCGACCACCCGGTCTTCCCCGGCGTCGGGTTCATCACGATCCCCGAACTGTCCTGGCGGCGCATCGAAACCACCTTCGACGTTGTACAGGTCGGACAGCACGTCTCAGCCGAGTTCCTCCAGTTCGACACATGGAACCTGGAGGCCAGACTGTCCTTGCGGGCGACACAGCCGGACCCCTTCCAAACATTCGCCGACCGCACCGCGGTGGGGCAGAAACTGCACGGACGGGTCACCAAACTGATTCCGTTCGGCGTCTTCGTCCAGGTCGCCGACGGGATCGAGGGACTGGTCCACCTGCGAGAGCTCGCATCGACGCCCGTGGAAAGTCCGTCAGATGTCGTCCAGGCCGGCGACGAGGTCACGGTCGTCGTCACAGAAATCGACCGGGAGCGACGCAGGCTGGTTCTCTCTCGACGATAAAGCTCCTCCGACCACTCGTGGCTCCCGCATGTTCCCGCGACGGTTCCTCACACCAGCGTTCCTGAGCATCTGAGCGCCCGCTCGGCGCAAGGAAAACCCCGCTCCAACCCGGTGGACCTAGGCGGTCACAGCACTAGCGGGCCCGGCCAGACCGTGCCGGGCCGCCGGGTCGTCGCGGGGCAGAGCAAGGAGGAGCGGCCTACGGCCGCACGACCCTTGGCGGCTCGCTGCGCTCGCGCTGGGCCCGCCGTCGGGGGTAGAGCGCCGCTCCCCTTGGAAGGCCGTCCTGAGCGCCTTCCAAGAGGCAGACGGCAGGAGTGGGCGAGCATCGCCGGGCCTGTCCCGCTCTGCCTGGCTCACACGGCTCTTCAGGAGGGGCTGCCGTCCGTACCGCGAGCCCCCCTCCTGAAGAGCCATCCCTAGCCGTCCTAGAGAGTTGAGGGAAAACAGCGTCCGCAGCGTCCGCCGGACGTCTCTCACCCCCTCTGACCTGCACCGTTTCTGTGGACGCTAAACAAAATGTATAGCGTCCGCAGCGTCCGCAGCGTCCGGACACGCTCCGCCACTAAGAGCGCTTTTCCGCAGGTCAAAGCGGCTCTTAGTACGGAGAGGATTGCGGACGCTACGGACGCTGAACGCTCTGGAACGACGAAGAGACCACCCCGCCGCCGCGACGGGGTGGTCTCTTCGTTCCTCGTGCAGCGCCGCCGGGTAGAGGGGCCCGCCCTGCACAAGCAAGAGGAGCACGCCGCGCGCGCGGTGCTCTTCTTGCTCGCCGTGAGGGCCGCCGGGTAGAGGGGGGTCCTTACCACGGTAGGGGGGCGGGTAGTGCCCTCCGACCTGCGGGGTAAGGCCGGTAAGGGGGTCCTACAGCAGGGGGCGCAACGGCCGTCGGAGTCCCGAGCGCCGCCGCGCGAGCGCAGCGAGCTGCCAAGGGTCGCGCGGCCGTAGGTCGCACGTTCTTCTCATGCCACAGTGGGCGTCTCGTCAGAGAACCCGTGCTCGGATGGTTGGGCGGCGCGCTGAGCGAGCCACCCCGAGACGCGCGGCCCACCGTTCACGGCAATGCCTTCCCGGACAGTGCGCACGTGCTCAAAGCCCTGACGAAGGTAGTAGCGCTGTAGCGCCTCGTTCGTCGTCCAGGCGTCAAGCCTCAGCCACTTCACCGCGGCCCGGAACGCCCTGTCTCCCGCCCAATCAAGCAGTCGGCCACCGAGGTTCTGGCTCGCGTGCGTCCTGGCAACCGTGAGCTTGTTGATGAACAGCGACGGCTCGCTCAGCTCCTGCTCACTCCACAACCCCGCTTCAGGGTCTGGGGTGAGGGTGATGGTGGCTGCGGTCACCTCTCCGTCTCGCACCATGAAGACGGTCCCTGATTCGATCGTTGCCAAGAGACGATCGGCAGGGTAGGGGCGGCTCCACTGGTCAGACCCCAACTCGCTGAGCCATCCGGCCGCCTCCTGCCTGAAGGCAAGCAGCTTGGGCAAGTCCTCCGGCTGGGCAAGGGTGATCTTCACTGAGGCTCGTTCTCGCTTCTGGCGGACAGGTCGCCGATCTCGTAGTTCATCCGGTTCAGGTCACCCCTGAAAGTCGTGACCGTGCAGCGGATGGGTCGCTCCGATGAGTAGCCCGTCCGTGTCCACAGCAGCACCGGTACCCCTGCCCCGATCTCCAACAAACGGGCTTCATCAGGCGTTGGCATACGTGCAGCAATCTCGTCGTAGAAGCCGATCTGTTCGATCCCGAGCCCTGCCATGTAGCGGGTCGTTCCTTCGTCGATATCGCCAGGTTCCGTGAGGCGTGGTGCCTTCGAGATGAGCCACTCCGGATAGTGCGTGGCCTGCGTTGACCACGGCACGTCGTCCACAAAGCGATGACAGAAGCGAAGTACCGAAGTGGAGTCCTTTTCCACCTCCAACCGGGCAGCGACGTAGTCCGGCGTCGGGGTCATCTCAACCCGAAAGGTCTGATGCGGCCGGCGCCCCGCGTTCGTGACGTCGGTGTTGTAGGCGTCGCCGTTCTGCGGGAAGTTCAGGTTCTCGAAGCGAGAGGCGTTCAGCTCGAACACCTCATGCTTCCGCACCTCGTACCCGAGTCCCTGGCTTGACGAGATCAGCCCTTCGCTGGCCAACAGTTTCAGCCCGGCGCGCACGGTGTTCCTGGATGCGTCGAACCGTGTCTGAAGGTCGCTCTCCGAGGGCAAGCGGGCCCCCGGCGGGTACGTGCCGCCCACGATGTCGCGACGCAGGACATCGGCCACCTGGTGGTACTTCGGCTGCTTGCTCATGGCTCCATCATGACGCACTCGGTCAACTTGTTGGTACATGCCGTCTCCAACCTCTTGACGTCTCGCGCTCCGGCGGTGCAGCATCGCTACATCAGCTTGTACCAACAAGTTGAGCAGGTGGACCAACACGCCTAGGTGTGCCCACCTGTGCCCACAGATAAGCCCCGGTAGCACAGGGCTTACCGGGGCTCCGTAACAGGGAGCGGCCACCTACCGCCAAGCAGTCAGCCGCTCCCCGACCCTCAAAGGGGTGCATCCATCATGCCCGGAACCATCGCGGAAGGTAGGGCCGACCAGGTCGCGTCTCGGGGCAATGGTCCCGGTGGGCGCCGGTTGCGTCAGGGGGAGGACGTGGCCCTGACGGCCGAACAGTCGCAGCGGCTCGCCGCCTTGTACGAGCGACACGGCGCCCACCTGGTCAGCTACGCGCGGCGCAAGCTCGTCGGCTACGGCTTCAACTTCACGGCGGCCGAGACGCTGGCGGAGGACATCGCTCAGAACGCGTGGATCGAGGTGTCCCGGACGGGTGCGAAGGACTTGCTCCGCCCGGAGTCGCTGAGCGACAGCGAGACGCGGTTCATCCTCTGCGCGCGGGTGAAGACCCAGCTTGGGAAGTACTTCAAGCGGTCGTCCTCGTACGAGCGGCCGATGGACTTCAGTGACCCGGTCACCTCCTACGTCCTCGCCCCCATGGTCGAAGCGCAGGCACCGCTCGCGGATCCGTCAGAGGACCTGCTGCGGCTGGTGGCCGACCTGCCCGAACGGGAGCGCGAGGCGCTGCTGCTGCGGCTGGACGGTTGCCCCAAGCTGATCGTGGGCGAGCGTCTGGGGTGCAGCCTGACGACCGGTAGTCGGCTGGTCGAAACGGCGCTGCTTCGACTTCAGATGTGCCACCCGGAGGTGGCGCGTGAGCCGGTCGCGTTGGAGTCCCTTCCGGTCTGGCAGCGCGAGGCGCTGGCCACGCTGGACGACCCGCAGCGTGAGGCGCTTCTGCGCATCGACGACTTCCCGCGTCAGGTGCTGATGCTGCACCTGAGTGAGGGTCTGGACGCCAATGCGATCGCCTCGCGACTGGGTGTCGACCGTATGGCCGTTCGGTCGGCATACGGCTGCCTGACCTCGCTTAAGACACCCGAGAAGGCTGTTGGGCGCGGCATCTTCCGGGAGAAAGGGGCCGCCGCCCGCGCCCTGACCGAGACCCTGCGCGGCGAGGTGGAAGCCCTGGCACCGGGCGAGCGGGTACCGGCGGAACGCGACCTCGCCGCCCGCTTCCAGTGCTCCGCCAAGACCGTGCGCGCTGCCATGAACACGCTGCGCGCGGAAGGCCTGGTCACTCTGATCCGCCCCTACGGGCTGTTCCGTGCGACGGCCGTCCGTGACCTGGCGGTAGCGGCATGAGCGAGGACCTCAACTTCCAGGACCGCATGTTCCTGGAGAGCCAGGCCGTCTATCAGGCCATCGTCGACGGCCAGGTCAACGACGTGGAAGCCGAACTGATGGAGGCTCAACTCCGAGCCTCCCAGGAAGGCGACACGGCGTGAGCAACCGTCCGCCGCACCTGAACGCGCACCGGCGGCGAGCCCGCAAGCAACGGCTCGCCGCCCGCGACGGCCAGCAGTGCTACTACTGCCGCCGTCCCTTCCGAGAGCTCCGGGAAGCCACCGCCGACCACATCGCCCCGGTCAGCCTGTGGCGCTCCTGGTCGGTGTCCTCGCTCGTGCTGGCCTGCCGACCCTGCAACGACGCCAAGGCCAACCGCTTCCCGCTCTCGCTCGCCCTGGTCCTGCTGCTGTGGGCCGACCCGACCACGCCGATCGTCCGCCCCGTCGACGTGCCGCTCTTGGCCCGACTCGCGCTCGCCAATCAGAAGGCCGTGACCAGCGTGACGACCCGCGTCACGCCCGGCGTCACGCCCCGACCGGTGGCCGATTGGTCGGCCGACTCGGACGGCCACGGGTCGACCCGCAGCCAGCCTGAATCGACTTGCCACAGCACTGAACAACGACCGACCGCACGGCCCGACTGTCTGCGCGCACCCCGCCCTGTGCGGGTGTGCGTGCGGCCGACCGGAGAGGCAACGCCCGCATGACCACCACCCAATCCGACCGACCCGTCAACGGCCACGCCCACCCCGGCAAGAATCGACCCGAACCGACCAAGACGACCGCCCACCGATCGGCCCCGACCGACGACGGAGGCAAGAAGCCCTCGGCCGCCTCCCGACTCGTCGCCCTCGCCCGTGAGGGGTACCGGTTCGTCATGTCCACCGACGGCCGCCCGTACGCGGTCGCCCTGAACGGCCCGAACCTCGCCCTTCCCCTGCGCGGCCGGGCCGGACTGCGCCAGCGCCTCGCCCGGCTGTACGCCGACACCTATGACGGGGACGTGGCCTCACAGTCAGCGCTCGCCGACGCCATGGCCGTGCTGGAAGGCGTCGCCGACTCCGACGACCCCGTGCCGGTGAGCCTGCGGGTGGGAACCGACCCGGCCGGCGGAATCGTGGTCGACCTCGGCACCGCCGACGGCCGCGCGGTCGCCGTGTCCGCCACAGGGTGGAACGTCGTCGACCGCTCACCGGTCCTCTTCCGCCGCTCCGGAGCCATGGGCCCGATGCCCACCCCGGTTCTGGACGGCGACGGCCTGGCCAAGCTTCACGCCCTGCTGAACATGGACGAACCCACATTCCGTCAGCTCGCCGCGTGGCTGGTCGCCGCATGGATCCCGCACATCCCGCACCCCGTGCTCACCTTCAAGGGCGAGCAGGGCACGGGCAAGTCCAAGACAGCCGAGACGGTCGTCAACCTGATCGACCCGTCCCCCGCGTCCAAGCGGAGCCAGCCGCGGGACGTGAAGGCGTGGGCGGCGCAGGCGTTCAACTCCTGGGCACTGTGCCTGGACAACGTCAGCACGATCCCGCCGTGGCTGTCCGACACCCTGTGCAAGGCGGTCACCGGGGACGGCATCGTCGACCGGGCCCTGTACACCGACGACGACGTGGTGGTCCTCACCTTCCGGCGGGTGCTCGCCATGACCACGATCGACGCGGGAGCTCTCGCCGGAGACCTCGCCGAACGCCTCCTCATGCTCGATCTCCAACTGATCGAGGAAGACCGGCGGCGCACCGAGGAAGAGCTGAACACCGCGTTCGAGGCCGTACGGCCCGCCGTCCTCGGAGCGCTCTTCGACCTGCTGGCCTGCGTGCTCGCGGTACTGCCCACGGTGCGGCTGGACACCATGCCGCGCATGGCCGACTTCGCCCGCGTGCTGGCAGCCGTCGACCAGGTCATGGACTGGCACACCCTTGACGACTACCTCGCCACGTCCGCGAACGTCGCCACGGACGCGTTGGAGGGCGACCCGTTCGGCGCCGCCATCGCGGCCCTGGTCGACCAGGTCGGCACCTGGCAGGGCACGGCCGCCCAGTTGCTCGAAGTGCTCCCGCTGCCGGGCGGCATCCGGCCGCAGGGCTGGCCCAAGGACGCCACCCGCGCAGGCGGCCGGGTCAAGCGCCTCGCCCCGCTGCTGCGGTCCATCGGAGTGACGGTTGACGACACACAGCGTAGCCGGGACCGGCAACGACACAAGCTGTTGATCCTCTCCCGCGCACCCGACACCGAAGAGCCAGAGTCCGCACCAGACCAAGGCTCTCTCTGGCCCGAGGAAGAACCGCCCTGGGAGCCGGATCCCTGGCCTGAACAGCCCTGACGTAGCCGGAACACCTACCGGGCCGGGCCGCACACCAGCGGCCCGGACACGTCGAACCTGCGGACGCTACAGCCGTCCGGCGTCCGCAGCGTCCGCACTAGCGTCCACACCCCTCACCTGTGCTGGCCTGCGGCAACGCTGCCGTGCGGACGCTAGGGCGCTGCGGACGCTGGAATACAGCAACTCTCTAGGACGGCTACCGGCACCACTCCCACGCACCGCCCCACGGACACGAGGAGTCACCACCGCCATGGCCACCACCGAGCCCACCGACCCGCGCGCCATCCTGCGCGGCGGCCTCCCGGACCGCTACCTCACTCCCGAAGACCTGGTCACCATGTTCAGCCTCCCGAGCGTGGAGACGGTCTACCAGTGGCGCCGCAAGCGCATCGGCCCGCACGGCTTTCGCGTCGGCCGCTACCTCCGCTTCAACCCGGCCGCCGTACGAGCGTGGGAGGCCGAACGGACCGCCCTCGACGACGCGGCCTGAACGGTCGCTAGACCTAGCGAGGGGGGTCGCTAGACCTAGCAACCCCGCTAGCGACCAATCCCGCCCCTGGCCTGCGACCTAGCAACTAGCGGCCCCGCTCCGGGGAACCGCCTTCCGGCCCGGAAACGCCCGCCGGACGGTTCGCCTGGCCCGCTAGACACCCGGCCGCCGGGGTGGGGAGGCACCGCCCTCCGGACCGGGGAGGCGGGGAGAACTCCCCAACCGCCTCCCCGCCCCGCATCCCCCGCACTGATCAGCGCAAACAGCACTTCGGGGAGGCGGGGAGGCACAGCCGGAACCCTCCCGAAAACCCCCTCCGGAGGCCGTTCCCGGTCCCTGTCTCTACCTCCCCGCCGTGCCCCGGCAGACACCGCGAGTGGCAGGGAGGTGCGGCCCGCCAAGCCAGGGAGTCAGGGAGAACTCCCTGACCGCCTCCCTAACCCGCCTCCCTCTACCTGATCAGCGCAAATGGCCTCTCAGGGAGGCAGGGAGGCGCGCCCTGAGCACCCCCGAAAACCCCCTCAGGAAGGCACCCGAGAGCCCCTGCCTCCGCCTCCCTGAGACCCAGCCGGAGGTTGCTACCGGCAGCAGCCACACCCGCTACCGGTAGCAACCCCGCTAGCAGCCCAAACCCCCAGTGATCAGGCCCGTAGCAAGTAGCGGGCTTGGCCCAGTACGCCCTGAAACCGGCCGGATCGGCGCCATCGGGCCCTGCCCCGACCTGCTACCGAGAAGGGAGTCAGCCTCATGGCTGGCCACATCCAAGACCGCTGGTACAAGACTGAGACTGGCGCCGACGGCAAGACCATCCGCGTCAAGACGGACCGGTACGGGACCGGCATGCGCTACCGGGCCCGGTACGTCGGCCCCGACGGCAGCGAGAAGTCCAAGAGCTTCCGCGACGGACAGAAGCGCCTTGCAGAGAAGTGGCTCAGTGCCATCGAGACGGACATGACGCGCGGTCAGTACACCGACCCCAAGTCCGTACGGATCACGTTCCGCCAGTACGCAGAGAAGTGGTTGGACAGCAAGACGTCCAGCCCGATGACCCGGAAGGAACTCGGCCGGCGCCTACGGCTGCACGTCTACCCGGTGCTTGGCTCCCGGCCGGTCGGGACCTTCCGGCCGGAGCACATCAGGGAGCTTCTCGCCGCGCTGGAAGCGAAGTCCGGCGTGAGCCCGTCCTACGCACGGAACATCTTCGCGGACGTTCAGTCGGTCATGTCGGCCGCCGTCGATGACTCGCTGTTGTCCCGCAACCCGTGCGGTGCGCGGACCGTGAGGCGACCCAAGGCCGACGCTCACCCGGTGATCCCGTGGACACCCGCTCAGGTGTTCGCCGTTCGAGCGGCGCTCTTGGAGCGGTACCGCGCGATGGTCGACGTCGGGGCCGGTTGCGGGATGCGGCAGGGCGAGGTGTTCGGGCTGGCCGAGGACGCCATCGACGCCGACGGGCGCACGCTCCATGTGGTCCGGCAGATCAAGCACGTGGAAGGGCACCCGGTGTTCGCCCTCCCCAAGGGAGGCAAGAAGCGGGACGTACCGCTGCCCGACTCCGTGGCGGAAGCCCTCCGGGCGCACATGGACGCCTTCAAGCCCGTAGAGATCACGTTGCCGTGGGACGTGCCGGAGGGGCGGAAGGTGTCCGCCCGGCTGATCTTCACGGCTGAGCAAGGGGGCATGGTGTGGCGGAGCAACTTCAACGGCAAGGAGTGGAAGCCCGCTCTCGCGGTCGCTGGCCTCATCCCGCCGGAAGCGGATGAGAACGGCAAGTACGAGTCGGCGCGCGAGCACGGGATGCACGCCCTGCGGCACTTCTACGCCTCCGCGTTGCTGGACGCGGGAGAGAACATCAAGGCCGTCAGCGAGTACATGGGACACGCCGACCCGGGGTTGACGCTGCGGGTGTATGCCCACCTGATGCCGGACAGCCGCCAGCGTGCCCGCCGCGCCATCGACATGGTGTTTCAGCGCGCCTCCCAGGAAGGTCACGGCCCACAGACGGCCCAGTAAGGCGCGGACGGCCCCTGAACTGCCCTTCTGCGCAGGTCAGGGGCCGTTGCCCCTGGAGAACCCTCTGAACTTCCTCAACTCTGCTTTGCCTGGTGAGACGCGAGGGCATCCCTCTGGCACGCAAGAAGCGAGGCGCCCACGGGGGGTCGCTTCGGGGGAACGAAAGGAGGGTGACGCCATGTTCATCGGCTTCATCCTGGCGGTCGTCTTCATCCTGTTCGTCGTGTCGTTGCGTGCCTCTGTCCGCGGCCGGAAGAAGGTCGGGCTCTCGAAGAGCTCGTCGGGTTCGGCGCGGGGCCGCCGCTCGCGGGGCCGGTCCTCGGACAGCTCCGGCAGCTGGTGGGCCGGCGGGGCCGGGGGAGCCGTGTCGTCTTGCGGCAGCGGTTCGTCCGGGGGGCACCACGGCGGGCACCACGGGGGTCACTCGTGCGGCGGGCACTCGTCGTGCGGGGGCGGCTCGTCCTGCGGAGGCGGGTCGTCGT
>LRTP01000365.1 GCA_001550305.1 Streptomyces diastatochromogenes | reverse complement strand
GCGGGCCGGGTCGTCCGAGGCGAGCGCGCGGGCGAGGTCGAGCGCCCAGGGCGCCATCACCGTGTTGTGGTGGCCGCGCGCCGCGGCGGCCTTCTCGGCGGCCTCGAGTTCGTTGATGCCGTCCTTGACGCGGCCGACGGCGAGCAGCAGCCGTCCGCGTACGGAACGGGTGTCGGGCAGCACGATGGTGGACGGGTACGGCGGTGCGAAGCCGTACTGCTCGGCGATCGCCCAGGCCTCCTGGACGTCGCCGCGGGCGAGCAGTGTGTCGACGAGGCCGCAGGTGGCGGACCAGTACAGGGGCAGCCCGCGTCCGACCCGCTCGGCGATGCGCAGCGACTCGCGCAGGGTGGTCTCGGCGTCCCGGAGCCGGCCCCGCCTGCGGTGGGCGAGACCGAGGAAGGCGTGCGCCAGGGCGAGGTGGCCGCCGCTCCATCCGGCGCTCGTGTAGGAGCGCAGCGCCTCGGAGAAGAGGCTCTCGGCCCGGTCGAGCCGGTCCGCGTAGGCGTACGAACTGCCCAGCATCATGAGGAGTTCGATGCCCCACTCGGTGTCGGTCCAGCCGAGTCCGGGCGCGAGGCGGCCGTTGACGAGGGCGCGGTCGCAGAGTTCCACGACCTCCTCCGCGCTCTCGCCGCGGGTCATCGCGTCGAAGCCGCGCAGTATCAGCAGGGCGCGCTCGGAGTTGTCGCGTCCGGTGCAGGTCTTGACGAGTTCGGCGAGGCTTCGGGAGCGTCCCGGAAGGTGGTCCTCGCCCGCGTGGATGCCCTGCCACATGTAGTGGACGGCCTGAAGCCGCATCCGGGCGGGGCCCGCGTCGAGCCGGGCGGCCTCCGCGTCGACCGTGCGGACGGCCTCGTCCAGTTGGTCGTTGTGGACCAGGGCCTGGGAGAGGCGGAAGACGGCGTCCACGCGCAGATCGCCCTCGAGGCCGGACTGGTCGAGCGCGGTGCGCAGATGGCTGATCGTGGTGGCGGGAGCGGTCAGGAGGGTGGCGCAGCCCAGTTCGTAGAGCACGCGCGCATGAACCTCCGGAAGCGGGGGTTCCGCCAGGGCGCGCTCCAGGCAGCGCCTGGCCGCTTCGGGCGCGCCGACGGCGAGGTGTTCGCGGGCGGCCTCGCGCATCTGCTCGACGAGTTCGGGGTCGTCGTCCGGGTGCACTTCGAGGAGGTGGCGGGAGGCGGCTGCGGCTCCGCGGCCCGATTCGGTGACCGCCCAGGCGGCCTGACCGTGCATCGCGGTGCGCAGCGCGTCGGGGATCGAGCGGTAGACGGCGCTGGCGATGAGAGGGTGTACGAACTCCAGCTCACCGCCGGTCAGTTCGCGGCTCGCGGGTTCGGTCGGGGTGAGGATGCGGGCCGCGCCGAGCAGTTCGGCGCAGCGCACGGCCTCGTCGCGCTGCATCCCGGCGAGCTGGGCGGCGAGGTCGAGGGAGATCCCGGTGCCGAGGATCGCGGCCGCCCAGGCGAAGCGGGTGGCGTCGATGCCGAGTCCTTCGAGGCGGGCGACGAGTCCGCGACCGCGTGCCGAGCGGTTCAGGGCGCGCAGTTCGGCGGCCGAGGCCTCGACCGGTTCCAGCTCGCTGTCCTGCACCTTGGCGAGCAGTTCTACGGTCTCGTACGGGTTGCCGCCGGTGACCGCCCACACCTCGCGGCAGAACGGGGCGTCCGCGTGTTCCCCGAGCGTGGCGCGGGTCAGTCCGGCGGTGGCGTCGGGTGTCAGCGCGCTGAGCGTGAGGACCGGTCGGGCCGCGGCGGCGACGGCCTCCAGCTGGCGGGCCCGCTCACCGCTGACGTCACCCGGCCTGCGGGCGACCACGACGAGGACGGGCAGGTCGTCGAGGCGCTCGGCGAACGCGACCAGCCACTGCAGGGTCTCCTGGTCGGCCCAGTGCGCGTCGTCGAGGATCAGGACGAGGGGCCACTCGCGCTTGGCCAGCCGCCGTGCCGCCGCGACCAGTCCGTCGCACACGCCCTGCGGGTCGGCCTGGCGGTCGCCCGGTTCGGCGATGCCGAGCGCGGGTCCGGCGATGTCGTACCAGTCGCCCAGGTATTCGCGGGCCTCTTCGGGCATCAGCGAGACGATGGCGGGCTGGAGGAGTTGCCGTATGACGTTGAAGGGAACGGAGGTGACGGTCTCGCCGCCGCGGGCCGACCACACCGTGCAGCCGTGGGCCTCCGCGATCCGGCGCGCCTCGGCGAGCAGCGCGGTCTTGCCGATGCCCGCCTCGCCGCTGAACACCAGCAGACTGCCGGAGGACGAGGCGTCCGCGCGAAGGGCCTTGACGGCCTCCACCACGTCGGCGATCTCCGCCTCGCGCTCCCACAGGGAGGACGAGGCGGCCGGTCCCGGCCGTGCCTCCGTCATGCCGCTACCTCCCCAGGTCGCCCGTACGACGTACAGACGTCGAGCCTAGCCGTCCGGAAGCCGATGTGGCGGCCCGTCGGCGCACCTGTTGCCGGGACGGGTGACGGGAGGTGTCCGCAGGCGACGCGACGGCGCGCCGACCAGCCGTGGTGAAAGTTGTCGACAGTCAAAAGACCTGAAAATGGCGCTAATTTTCCAAGGAACAGCGAGGAGGAGGGACCCATGAGCGGCGCCCGCGTGCACGACTCCGTCCCGCACACCGCCCGTCCCCCGCGCCCACGGCGCGGGGCCCTGCTGGCGGGCTCGGTCGGCAACTTCGTCGAGTGGTACGAGTTCGGGGTCTACGGCTACTTCGCGACCGTCATCGCGGCCCGATTCTTCACCCCGGAGGGCGGCGGCGAGACCGAGGGGCTGGTGAGGACGTACGCGTCCTTCGCGCTGGCGTTCTTCTTCCGGCCGGTGGGCGCGGCGCTGTTCGGACGGCTCGGGGACCGGATCGGGCGCCGCCCGGTGCTGATCCTGGTGATCGCGCTGATGACGGGCGCCACGACGCTCATCGGCGTGCTGCCGACCTACGCCACGGTCGGTGCCCTCGCGCCGTGGCTGCTGACCTTCCTCCGGGTGGTCCAAGGGCTGTCCGCGGGTGGGGAGTTCGGGGGCGCGGTCTCGGTCATGACGGAGTTCGCGCCGCCGGGCAGGCGGGGGCTGTACGGGTCGTGGCAGTCGTTCACGGTGGCGCTGGGGCTGCTCGGTGGTGCGGGTGTGGCGGCGCTGCTGGCGACGGTGCTGACCGAGGGGCAGTTGAGCGACTGGGGCTGGCGGGTGCCGTTCCTGCTGACGCTTCCGCTCGGGCTGGTCGCGCTGGGGCTGCGGCTACGGCTGGAGGAGACGCCGGCCTTCCGGCACGAGGGAAGACGGGAGCACCCGCCCGGGCGCGAGTTCGCGCGGGCCGTCGTCCTCGGAGCGGGGCGCGTGATGGGCTGGTCGGCTGCCGGATACACCTTCCTGGTCGTGCTCCCCTCGTACCTCCAGAACACCCTCCACACCGGCTTCCGGCAGGCGCTGCTCGTCACGGTCCTCGCCAACCTGGGCTTCGCGGCCACGATCGTCCCGGCGGGTCTGCTCAGCGACCGGATCGGGCGGCGCCCCGTGCTGCTCACCGGCGCCGGCCTGGTCGTGGTCCTGTCCGTCCCGCTGCTCAACCTCCTTCAAGACACCGGGACTTCGAACGCCGTGAAGGGTCTCGCCGTGTGCGGGGCGGGTGCCGTCGTCGGGTTGATGGCCGGGCCGGGGCCCGCCATGCTCTCCGAGATGTTCCCCACGAGCGTCCGCCACACCGGCCTAGGACTCGCCTACGCCCTGTCCAATGCCGTGTTCTCGGGCTGCGCGGGCCTCATCATCACCGAGACGATGAAGCGGACCGGAAGCGTGGACATCCCCGCGTACTACGCGGCGGCGACGTGCGCCGTCAGTGCGCTCGCCCTGGCCACGCTCCCCGACAACCGAGGGAGTTGAGCACGTGCGGGTGATCGGCCTGATGTCCGGGACGTCGTACGACGCGATCGACGCGGCGGCGGCCGAACTGACCCTCGAAGGTGAGGACCTCACTCTGCGGCCGCTCGGGATGGTCAGTGAGGCGTACGACGGCGCACTGGGCGAGGCGCTCGCGGCGGCGCTGCCCCCGGCGGCCACCACGCTGGCCGAGGTGTGCCGCCTGGACACCCTGATCGGGCAGGCGTTCGCCGCGGCGGCGGTCCGGGCCGATCGTGAACTGTGCGGCGGTGGGGCCGAGTTGGTCGCCTCGCACGGGCAGACCGTCTACCACTGGGTCGAGGACGGGCGGGCGCACGGGACGCTCCAGCTCGGTCAGCCGGCCTGGATCGCCGAGGCGACCGGACTGCCGGTGGTCGCCGACTTCCGCCCCCGGGACATCGCCGCCGGCGGTCAGGGCGCGCCCCTGGTGAGCCTGGTCGACCTGCTGTGGCTGCGCGGCAGGGCGGGGACTCCGGTGGCGCTGAACCTCGGCGGCATCGCCAACCTCACCGCGCCGGACGGCACCGCCTTCGACTCCGGGCCCGGGTGCGCCCTCGTCGACGTGGCCGTACGGGGGTTGACCGGGGGACGGCTGAACTACGACATGGACGGCGCCCTCGCCGCCCGCGGCACCGTGCACGAACCGTTGCTGGACCGGCTGCTCGCGGAGCCGTACTACGCGCTGCCCGCGCCCAAGACCACCGGCAAGGAGCTCTTCCACCTCGGCCATCTGCGCGACGCGCTGACCGGGTTCGGCACGCTCACCGCCGAGGACGTCATCGCGACGCTCACCCGGCTCACCGCCCGTACGGTCGCCGACGCGGTGCGCTCGGTGGGTGCCACGGAGGTGATCGCGTCCGGCGGCGGCACCCGCAATCCGGCGCTGATGGCGATGCTGGAGGCGGAGTTGCCGGGAGTGCCCGTGCGCACGTCCGACGCCCTGGGCCTGCCGGCGGCGGCCAAGGAGGCGTACGCCTTCGCCGTGCTGGGCTTCCTGACCCTGCACGGGCTCACGGGCACCGATCCGGTGAGCACCGGGGCCCGGCATCCGAGTGTGCTCGGCTCGATCACGCCGGGGCGCGGCGGGCTGCGGCTGCCGCCGAGGGCGGGAGCGGCGCCGGTGCGACTGGTTCTGGCATGACACCCGACGGTCCTCGCATGACACCCGACGGTCCTGGCATGACACCCGCCGGCCGTGGTGTGACTCCCGACGGCCGTGGTGTGACTCCCGACGGCCGTGACGAGGCACCCGGCGGCGCTTCCGAGGCGTTCTTGAAACGAATCTTCCGGATCCCTCTCATCCGCCTTTCACCCACGGCTCATACGGTGGGTCCATGACGCAGGTGACTCCTCCCGGTTGGTATCCCGACCCGGGGCAGACAAGTGACAGTCCCGCCACCGAACGCTGGTGGGACGGCAAGACATGGACGGACCAGACCCGCCCCGTCGGGTCCGCCGCCGCGTGGGGTCCCCCGACGCACCCGCCGGCGGCCGGACCGTATCCGGCGCTCGCTCCGGGCGCCCCGCGGCGCGGACTGCGTACCGGCATAGCCGTCGCCGCCGCCATCGCGGTCCTCGCGGGCATCGGGGGCGGGGTGTACGCCCTGACCAAGAGCGACGGCAACGGCGGGAGCAGTGCCAGTTCCCAGGGCCCCGGCGGACAGAACGGCGGCCAGGGCGGGTTCGGCGGCCAGGGCGGCGGCAACGGGGGCCTCGAGGGCGGACCGGGCGGCGGCTCCGGGGGCTCGGGCGGTTCCGGGGGCCAGACCCCGGCACCGGGGCAGTCCGGACAGCCGCAGCTCGAGGACGGCTACGCCACCGATCTGATCAGCGGCATCAGCATCCCCGTGCCCGACAACTGGACCGGCGGGAGCACCACGAAGGGTGCCGTGCTGTCGACCAAGGACACCTACAAGTGCCCCGGCGACACCTCGCAGGAGTGCCAGCGGGGCGGCGCCTACTCGGCAACCGCCGCGACGCAGGGCCTGAAGTCCACCACGGCGGAGGCGGCGGCCAAGGAGGACATCTCCAAGAACGCCACCGAGTCGTACGGCAAGGGCTACGGCACGCTCACCTCGCACACGGAGCTCGCCTCCAAGGCGGTCACCGTGGCCGGCGAGAAGGGCTACCTCGTCCGCTGGAAGGTCGTCACCAGCAAGGGTGACGACGGTTACGTCGAGTCGCTCGTCTTCCCGTCCCCCGTCGACTCCAAGTCACTGATCGTCGTCCGCTTCGGCATCGACGTCAGCTCCCAGGCGCCCAAGGAGTCCGTGATCGACACGATCACCAAGGGCATCAAGGTGGCGTCGGGAGTGAGCGGCAACGGGCAGAACGTCTAGGGCCTGTCACTCCGTCCCCCGGACATGGATCGGCCGGGTGGGGTGCCCCTCCGCTCAAGAGGAACCCCACCCGGCCGGGGGTGCGCGCCGCCCCCGTCCCCACGGTGCGGCGCGTGCAGGCCGACGTCCGGTCATCCCGCGGACGGCGACCTGAGTCTCAGGTCAGGCCGAGGGCCGGAATCACGACGGCCTCGACGAATTGTGTGAGATACGCCGCATCGGCGTTCCGCCCTTCCAGCACGGGACGAACCCGCACCACACCGAAGAGCTGCGCCGGGATGAACTCCAGCGCCGGGTGGTCCGCGGCGACCTCGCCCCGGGCGACCCCGCGGGCGAGGATCTCCTTGACCGCGCCGATCTCGGGCTCGACGAGCGCGTCGCGCAACGCCTCCTGCAGTTCCTTGTCCTGGAACACGGCGTGGCCCAGCGCCTGGTGCAGCTGGCTGTCGCGGCCCGACCAGTTCCCCGCGGCCTGCGCCATCGCGCGCAGGTCCCCGGCGAGCGTGCCGGTGTCGATGCCCGAGAAGCGCGGACAGCTGTTGGCGCGCAGGGCGGCGGCCACGAACTGCGGCTTCGTCTTCCACTGGCGATAGAGCGTGGACTTGCTGCACCGGGTGCTCGCGGCCACGCCCTCCATGGTGAGCGAGTCATAGCCGCACTCGCGGATCTGCTCGAGCACGGCGTCGTAGAACTCCTGCTCACGCTCGGGCGTGATCTTGGAGCGGCGCGAGGCGACGACCGTCTCCGGTCCGTCCGCGGCCTGCGACGTCATGGCTCATCTCCTCGCTCGTGTGGGTGGCTCGCCCGGTGTTCTGCTTCACACAGTCTATATCGATACGCCACTGTACCGGTACGCGCCCGTATCGGTACAGTGGCGTATCGGTACACCTTCGTATCGGTACACTTCCGTATCGATGGGCCTTGGACAGGACCCACTCCGCTGTCGAGTGAATCTCGAGTGATCGAGTGGATTCTGTCCTGGGCTCACCACGCACCACCCCAAGCAACATCGTCAGCAAAGGGGCCGGGGGATGGATTCCCGAACCGAGCCTGCGGAAGCAGAACCAGAGCCGGCCGCGGCGGTACGGCGGCCGTCGCCGCAGAGCACCGCGGCACGGCCGCCTCTCGTGCGTGAGCTCCTGCTCGTCGTAGGGCTCTTCGTCGTCTACAAGGTCGGCAGGCAGCTGGCCGACGGCCACACCGCCGAGGCCTTCGGCAACGCGAACCGCGTGTGGGACTGGGAGCGGACGCTCCACCTGCCGGGCGAAGGCTCCGTACAGGGCGCGCTGCTGCACAGCGACACCGTGGTGCACCTCGCGAACACCTACTACGCGACCGTGCACTTCCCGGCCACCGTGGCCTTCCTGGTCTGGATGTACCTGCGGCGGCCGGTCCACTACGTGTGGGCCCGCCGGGTCCTGGCCGCGGTCACCGCCGCCGCTCTGGCGCTGCACCTCACCTTCCCGCTCGCCCCGCCCCGGCTGCTGGCCGCCGCGGGCCTGGTGGACACCGGACAGGTGTACGGACCCACCGTCTACGGGGCGCACCCGGCGACCGACGAGATGGCGAACCAGTTCGCGGCGATGCCCTCGCTGCACTTCGGCTGGGCCCTGATGGTCGCGATCGGCCTGATCGCCGCGACCCGCTCCCGCCTGCGCTGGCTGTGGCTGCTGCATCCGCTGCTCACCCTGCTGGTGATCGTCGGTACGGCGAACCACTACTGGCTCGACGCGATCGTGGCGACCGCCCTGCTCGGCATCGCGCTGGCCGTGATCCGTCAGCCGCGCGGAGCCGGGGCGACCGAGGCGCACGGCCTTGTCGCCGACGAGGCATCTGACGAAGCCGACGGAGCAGCCGGGAATTCCGGCGGGGCCGGCGGTGCTGGCGAAAAGGAATCCGTACCGGAGCTCGTGGGGGCAAGACGATGAACGCCACACTCGCCGCCGTGGTCCTCTCGCTCTTCTCGGCCGTGGCGTACGCCGCCGCGGCCGTGGCCCAGGAGCGGCTGGCCTCCCGGACGACCGACTCGGGCATGCTGCGGCTGCTGGGCAGCGGGGCCTGGTGGTGGACCGTCGTACTGAACGCCTCCGCCGCGCTGCTGCACGTCGCCGCGCTGAAGTACGGCACGCTCACGCTGGTACAGCCGCTCGGCGCGCTCACGCTGGTGGCCGCGGTGCCGCTCGGCGCGCGGGTCGCCGGACGGCGGGTCAGCCCGGTCGAGTGGCGCGGTACCGCGCTCACCCTGATCGGACTGTCCGCGCTGCTGGTCACGGCGTCCGGGCCCGCGCCCGACGACGTGCTGAGCGTGCCGCAGGCGCTGGGCGTGGCCGCCACGACGGCCGCCCTGATCGGCATCCTGTCGCGGCCCGGCTCCCGGCCGGGGCTGCGGCACGCGACCGCCTCCGGGTTCGCCTCGGGTGTCGCCTCCGCTCTCACGCAGACGGTGACCGTGGCCGTGACGGACCGCTCCGGCCCGCTGCTCAGCGCCCAGGTGATCGTGGTGGCCCTGCTCGTCGCCGCCTTCGCCGCGGGCGGACTGCTCCTGTCGCAGACCGCCTACCGGGGTGGTCTCGGCGCCCCGCTCGCCGTCGTGACGCTCGCCAACCCGGTCGCCGCCGCGGCGATAGGCCTCTTCCTGCTCGGTGAGCAGTTGCAGGGCGGCCCGGCCGGTCTGCTGCTGGCGGCCATGGGCGCGGGCGTGGCGGCGTGGGGTGTGGTGACGCTGTCCCGCTCGGTGCCGGAGCCGGCGCTGCCCGAACCTCTGGTGGACGCCGGGGACGAGCACCCCGTCGCCGCGGTGCTGGCGCTGGAGCCCGGATCGGCGGCGTACGAACCCTCGTTGCTGCCGAAGCAGCCCGGCTCGGGTCAGCTGACGCCCCTCTAGGGGCTCCCGCAGGGCTCCAGGAAGGCTCTCAAAGGAGCACGCACGACAAAGAGTTCCAGGAGCACGCACAACAAGAAGGGTGGCCGCGGAGAGTTCCGCGGCCACCCTTCTTGTTGTGCGCCGGTTCAGCCCAGCCCGCGGGCGTCCTGCTTGAGCGCCGTGTCGACGGTGAGCGCCGTCGCGACGACGAGGCTCAGCAGGGGCTCGGGAAGCTGGTAGTGGATCTGGAGGACGTAGTTGTCCGCCGTGGTGAACATCGTCTTGGCGAGGCCTTCCCAGGTCTTGGTGATCCGGGCGACCTCGTTGTCCGTGTGGTCGACGATGGCGAAGTTCCAGGCGCGCCAGTTCTCCGCCTTGATCGCGCCGACCTGCTGGCCGTTGACGTTGATCGCGAAGTTGATCTTCCCGATCATGTTCTGCTGCACGATCTCGCCGACGGGCTGCCCGTCCGGACGCTCCACGACCACCCGCGACTTGATGAACTTCGCGGGACGCGTGAGCCGCAGCACCGGCTGCCCGTAGGCGTCACGGATCTCCAGCTTGTGCGTCATGTACTGGTCGAGGCTGGAGACGAAGCGGATCGCCTTCTTCAGACCGCTCTGACCGACCTCGACGACCGCGCCGAGCTGGTTGCCCTGCTGGTCCATGACCTTGTACTCGTTGGTCAGCTCGATCAGCTTGGCCTTCTGGTTCACCACCAGGACCGGCTCGGTGAACAGGGTGCCACCGCCGGCACCACCACCCGCGACACCCGCCTGCTGCTGCACCTGCCGCTGCACGCGAGGGTCGGGACCGGCCGCCGGCTGCCCGTACGGCTGCTGGGCCTGCTGCGGAACCGTCTGCCCCGCCGGGGCCGCCTGGTCCGCATTGGTGTGCTCGGTCCACTGCGAGCCGTCCCAGTAACGCAACGTCTGGGGCGCCCCGTGCGGATCCGGGTACCAACCTGCAGGAGTGTTCGAATGCGTGGTCACCGGGGCACACTACCGTGAGTTGGCCGGAAATTGACCAGAGCCGAGATATCCATCAGAAGGTGACGATCGCCGGGTCGCTCACACCCGCGTGACCGTTCTCGACATGTCCGGCGAACCGCCTCAGGAACCCCGCGTCCGCCGTGGACACGACGGTCAGGTCGTACCAGCGCCGGCTCGCCCGCAGGTCCACCGTGTGCCGTACGGTCGCGCCCGCCCGTACCTTGAACGAACTCGGCCGCCCTCCGTAGCCGTTGGTGAGCTTGAGCTCGACCGTGCCGGACCCCTTGTTGGTGAAGGTCAGCTCCACGTTCGCGCCGACGTGGCGCGCGGTGACCTCGGGTCCCGCGGTCTTGCCGGGGCCCTTGAAGACGCGCAGGAAGCCGTTGGGACCGTGCACCGTCAGGTCGTACGAGCCGCCGGAGTACGCCGAGTTCCAGGTGTCCGAGACGGTCTTGCCGGCCTCGGTCGTGTACGTCCAGGGGCCGTCGGTGCGGTTGCCCGAGGTGATGAAGAAGGCGGCACCGGCCTTGGCGCCCGAACCGAAGGTGAGCGTGAACTTCCCGGCCGCCGCGTCCGCCGAACCGTCCACGAGGGGCGCGTACTTGAGCGGGCGGGCCGGGCGCGAGCCGCGCTCCTGCCGGGGCAGCACGGGGTTCGCGGGCGGGGTCGGCACATAGTCGGGGTGCCGGTCGTGGTCCGGCGGCTGGTAGCCGTCGGTGTCCGGCAGCGCGACCGGCTTGGTGTCCTTGCGCGAGAAGTCGAAGGCGGCGGTGAGGTCACCGCTGATCGCACGCCGCCAGGGCGAGATGTTGGGCTCGTGCACGCCGAAGCGGCGCTCCATGAACCGGATGATCGAGGTGTGGTCGAGGGTCTCGGAGCAGACGAAACCGCCCTTGCTCCAGGGCGAGACGACGAGCATCGGCACCCGCTGGCCGAGTCCGTACGGTCCGGCGGCACGGCCGGCGTCGCCCTTGTAGAGGTCCGGGCCGACGTCGACCGTGGACTTGCCCTGCGCGTCCGACTGGGGCGGGAACGGCGGCACGAGGTGGTCGAAGAAGCCGTCGTTCTCGTCGTAGGTGATGAACAGGGCCGTCTTCGCCCACACCTCGGGGTTGGAGGTCAGCGCGTCCAGGACCTGGGCGATGTACCAAGCACCGTAGTTCGCGGGCCAGTTGGGGTGCTCGGTGAAGGCCTCGGGCGCGACGATCCACGAGATCTTGGGCAGCTTCCTGCCCTTGACGTCGGCCTTCAGCTGGTCGAAGAAGCCCTCGCCCTTGCGGGCGTCGGTGCCGGTGCGGGCCTTGTCGTAGAGCGGGTCGCCGGGCTTGGCGTTGCGGTACTGGTTGAAGTACAGCAGCGAGTTGTCGCCGTAGTTGCCCCGGTAGGCGTCCGGGATCCAGCCCCAGGAGCCGTTCGCGTCGAGCCCGTCACCGACGTCCTGGTAGATCTTCCAGGAGACCCCGGCGGCCTCCAGCCGCTCCGGGTACGTCGTCCAGTCGTAGCCCGCCTCGTCGTTGCCGAGGACCGGGCCGCCGCCCTTGCCGTCGTTGCCCGTGTAACCCGTCCACATGTAGTAGCGGTTCGGGTCGGTGGAGCCGATGAACGAACAGTGGTACGCGTCGCAGATGGTGAACGCGTCCGCGAGCGCGTAGTGGAACGGTATGTCCTCGCGCGTCAGGTACGCCATCGTCGTCGACGACTTGGCGGGCACCCACTTGTCGTACTTGCCCGCGTTGAACGCGGTGTGGCCGTCGCTCCAGCCGTGCGGGAGGTCCTGGATGAACTGCAGGCCCAGGTTGTCGGCGGCGGGCCGGAAGGGCAGCACCTCCTTGGTGCCGTCCGACTGGTGCCAGACCGACTTGCCGCTGGGCAGCGTGGACGGGCGGGGGTCACCGAAACCGCGGACGCCTCTGAGCGAGCCGAAGTAGTGGTCGAAGGACCGGTTCTCCTGCATCAGCACGACGATGTGCTCGACGTCGTCGATCGTGCCGGACCCGTGGTGCGCGGGCAGGGCGGCGGCGCGCTCGATGCTGTTCGACAGCGCGGTGAACGCCGCGGTGCCACCGGCGAGTTGGAGGAAGCGGCGTCGGTTCACTTGAGGCATGACTGGGTGACCTCTTGTCCTGACATGGTGCTGTGGATGGGACCTGCGCGGGGGGAGTGTTCCAAGAGGAACGAACGTCGGGGAAGACCCCGTGGCGCTGGTGTGACGCACAGGGGTCTGCGATGCGAACACCAGCGCGCGTGCCGTCCGCGCCGATGCGCGGTCTCAGGCGCCCTTGCGGAGCAGCGCGGCCCGGGTCACGGATTCAGGCGCCGCTGCGGTCCAAGACGGCACCGAGTCAAGGATTCACGCGCCCTTGCGGTCCAAGACGGCACCGAGTCACGGATTCACGCGCCCTTGCGGAGCAGTGCGGTGATCTCCAGGCCGGTTTCCCGGTCCAGCCTGCCCGGGCAGTCCACGCCCAGCGCGAGGGCCAGGTCGCGGCCGTGGAGGTCCACCGCGGACTCGACCAGCTCGGCGAAGGCGTCCATCGCCGACCGGCCCCGGCGCGCTCCGAGCATCGCCAGGCCGAGCGCGATCACGGCGGACGGCCACCACCAGACGGCGACCAGCAGGTACGGCAGGCTCCACGCCGTGAGGCGGACGGCGGCGTCGTAGGCCTCCCGCGCGGTGCGCAGTTCGGTGCGGGTGTCGGCGGGCAGGACGAGCCAGAGCCGGGACCAGGCCGAGTCGAGGTCGAGCCGGTAGGCCTGGTGGACGCGCAGGTCGAGGGCGCGGACGCGATCGCCGGTCCAGCAGGGGTGGGCGGGCTCGACCAGGGAGATCCGGTTGCGTACCGCGGCGAGTCGGGCGAGTTCGCGGACCGTGCCGGGGTCGAGGGGCGGCCCCTGCTCCACGGCTCGCGCGTCCACCCGCGCGTAGGCGTCCTCGGCCGCCCGCCACCTCCCTCGCCGACGCTCGGTCAACCGCCCGCCGAGCGGCCGTACCGGTGGGGGCCAGTCCCCCGTCCAGAGCCGCTCCACCGACCCGCCGAGCGCCTGGGCGAGGAGGCCGAGTCCGGCCGAGGCGATCGCCGT
>LRTP01000364.1 GCA_001550305.1 Streptomyces diastatochromogenes | reverse complement strand
CTTTCCCGGGTCCGCAGCAGCGTGAGGTCGGTGCGGTACCGGGTGTCGCCCGACACGCTCGGCCCCTGCTTGGCGGGCGCCTGCCGCGGGGGTACGGAGGCCCGTGCCGGGACCGCCCCCGGCGCCTGTGACGCGGTCAGCGCCGCCATGGCAGCCGCCGCGATCGCCGTACCCCTGGCGCCTCTGACTCTGTGCCCTGCCACGTCGCGCTCCCCTCCCCGTCAGCTGATGTCGTCTGCTCTACGGGGCAGGGCGGCGGGTCCGTCGCACGGAGCGGGGCGATTTCGGGAAACGGGGTCTGCACCCGCCTCCGTCAAGATCTCCCCGAGCGGCCGGGGCGGTGCGGTCTCGGGGACCCGGCGGACGCGTGGGTGCCGACGCGAGGGCTTCGCGGTGTCAGGCCAGTGTTTGCACGGCGCCCGGCCGGGGGCTTGACCTCTGCAAGCCGCACCGGGCCCGGCTGGCTCGATGAGCACCTCGGCCGCGCGTCCTTGATCGCGGATCCGCCCTTGCCCATGACGCCTTCCATAATCAGCTTGCCGCCTCTGGTGCGGCCCCGGTTGAGCGCTGAGCGGCGGATGCGGAAGCAGTGAGCACAGGGCGTGGAAGACCGATCTCCGCCCACACGACCTTGCCGGACGGCGGCCATGGCTCACTGCCCCACCGGGCCGTCAGCGCGTCGACGAGGAGCAGCCCCCGCCCCGTCTCGTCGGTGGAACTCGCGGTACGACGGGCCAGGGGCCGGCGATCGCCTCGCGGGTCGGCCACATCGGTCATGCTGTCCCGATGCTTGGCCGATGAGCTCTCGCCGGCGGCAGAAGGTGCGTTGGGAGATGGGCCGTACTCACCGCATTCTTCAACGTGATGTGGGTGGAAAGCGCCCGGCGGGATCACGCCGACTTCGTCAACTAGCTCGCCTCCCAAGGGGGTTGGGTTCGTCGAGTTACGTGACCGTCTTGCGCGTCGTTGGCCCGGGCCAGTGGCCCATGATTCCCCGGCGCCGAACGGAAGTAGTTGATACAGCCATCGATCTGCTGCATACCAACTGTTCAGTTTGGCCAGAGCCTGGCGCAGGTCCATACCTGCTGGGTAGCGTGCGCCCACCCCCCGCTTCCCTTCGGTCCCGTATGGGTCCATGAGTCGCATGAGGAGAAACGGGATGCCAGATCCGTTCCCTTATCCCGAATACCAGCCGCGCCGGTCAGGAGCGCCGTACCGCCCCGCGCCTCATTTCGCCTCTTCCGATGTCATCTACGCGTGGCAGGAGCATCAGGAGTTCGACAGTGGGGCGACGTCGCCTCACACGGGGCTCGGTCACCACAGCGACCTACGTGTGTTGCGCCGCGCCTACCGCACCCAGCGGCGCGTGGCGACGTTCACGGCACTCGGATACTTCACGCTCTTTCTTGTGCTGTCCGCGTTCGCACCGTCGTTGATGACGGGCACTGTCTCCGGCGGCCTGTCCACGGGGCTGCTTCTCGGGCTGCTCCAGGTACCCGTCACCTGTCTGGCGGTCGGGCTGTACGAGCACGCCGCGCGCCGCAGGGTCGACCCGATCGCGGACCGCATTCGCAAGCACGCCGAGCTGGACGTGAAGCGGGGAGTGGCTCAGTGAGCGGTTTCAGCAATTCCACGCAAGCGATGTCATTGGTGGCATTCACGGCGGTCGCTACGATCATCCTGCTGCTGTGCGTGATGACAGGACCTGACGGTGACGACCTCGACGAGTTCTACACCGGGTACGGGTCGCTGTCGCCGATGCGCAACGGCCTTGCCATCGCCGGGGATTACATTTCCGCGGCGACGGTCCTGTCCACAGGCGGGGTGATCGCGCTCGACGGGTACGACGGCGTCGTCCTGGCACTGAGCATCGCCCTCTCCCTCATGCTGCTGATGTTCCTGCTGGCCGAACCGTTGCGCAACGCCGGCCGGTTCACCATGGGCGACGTGCTTGCGCGGCGGATGCCCGGCCGCAAGGTGCGCATCGCCGCGTGTGTGGCGACGATCGCGGCCCTGCTGCCGATGATGCTCATCCAGCTCGCCGGCACCGGTGATCTGCTGGCGTTCATCCTTGGCTTTTCCAGTGACTCGCTGAAGACCGGATGCATCGTCGGGATCGGCGCACTGATGATCACTTACGCGGTGATCGGCGGTATGAAGGGCACAGCCCTCATCCAGGTCTTGAAGATCGTGATGCTGTTCGGCTCCGGCGCGGTCGTGGCCGCGCTGATTCTGCGGCAGTACGACTGGGACCTGGGCAAGCTGTTCGCCGCCGCGGCAGCGCACAGCGGCGTGGGGTCGTCGTTCCTGCACTCCGGTCTCCAGTTCGCCGGTGGCCCCAGCCCCCGGCTCGACATGATCAGCTCGGAGCTCACCGTCATCCTCGGCGGCGCCTGCCTGCCGCACGTCACCATGCGCATGTACACCGCGACCAGTGCCCGTCAGGTGCGCCGGTCGATGTCCTGGGCTGTGTCGTGCGTCGCACTGTTCATGCTGATCTGCACGGTCGTCAGCATCGGGGCAACGGCGCTGATCGGGCGCACGACGATCGCCGGTGCCGACCCGACGGGCCGGACCGCGTATCTGCTGGGCTCACGGGCCGCGCTCGGAACGAGCGTTTCGACGTCCGAAACGTTCCTGTTCACCATGGTCACAACGGCGCTTTTCCTCACCCTGCTCGCATCGGTCGCCAGCATGATCCTGGCCTGTGCCAACACCCTCGCGCACGACCTGCTCGCGCGCCGTGATACGACTCCCCGCCGCGAGATGACCATCGCCCGGGTCTCCGCCCTGGCGGTGGGCGCCCCCACCATCCTGCTGGCCACCCTCGTCCAGCATCACAATCTGCAGCCGTTGGCCCTGCTGTCGGCCTCCATCGGTGCATCCGCACTCGCACCGGCACTGGTCTACAGCCTCTTCTGGCGCCGCTACACCCGCACGGGTCTGCTGTGGACCCTGATCGGCGGCACACTCGCCACCCTCGTCCTCATGACCGGCACCAACCTCGTCTCCGGTTCCCCCTTCTCCGCCTTCCCGCACTCCGACTTCAACTGGTTCCCGTTCACCACCACCGGCCTTGTCTCCATACCCCTGGGCTTCGCTTTCGGCTGGACAGGGACAAAGATCTCCGGGCGGCAAAAGGCGGAGGAACAGCGCCAGCAGTACGAGGCGGTCGAAGCATGGATTCTGGCGGGGGCGGCGAGACGAGGAAGCTGAATTGCGCCGAAGGCACCACTTGGATGGCCTGGGCGCGGCCAGGCCGGACCACTGTCAGAGCAGCAAAGACCCTGCCGTCTCATCTGGGCTCCGGAGCCGTGTGCCCAGTTCCACGCCAACCAGCAAGTGCTCCGCTCGCGTAGGGCCAGTGTCCTGCCCATCCCTAAGCTGACGGCACATCAAGTACGTAACCTGGGCGGAGCGGATAGAAGTAGGCGCAGCCTCACCGAGGCGAACCTCAAGGAGATGGCAGGTTCTCGCTCCTTCCATGGCACGGAGCGGTACGAGGTGGAGTTGACCTTGGACGGGGCGGACGGGTTCGGCGGCGAGTGTGACCGTCCGTACGGCCTGGAGGGCAACTTTTGTAAGCATCTCGTCGCCCTTGGCCTGACGGTGATTGCCCAGTCGGAGCGCCTGCCGCGGCAGCGAAAGGCGGCGCGGGCGCGTGCGTAGGACCTTGACGCATGGCTGTCCGCTCTCTCCAAGGGTGAGCTGCTTGCCCTGGTGCGGGAACAGATCGACGCGGATCGGCAGTTGCGGCGTCGGCTGGAGTTGCGGGCCGCGGGTGCCCGTGGGGACCTCGTCGCGGTCCGGGCGTGCATCTGTGAGCTGCTCGACATCGGCCCGTTCGCGCAGTACGGGCACGTTGAGTACAGCGATGCCCGCGCCTACGCCGACCAGGCCGGGCAGGTGGTGTCCGCGATCGGGGCGCTCATCGGCTCGGAGTGGGCCGCCGACGCGATCATCCTGGCGCGGGAGGCGATGCGGCTGCTGGCCGAGGCGGTGGAGAGCGTCGACGACTCCGACGGAGGGCTCGGGCAGGTCGGCGCGGCGTACCTCATGGAGCGGTTGGCCAAGGCGGGAGGCGATGTCGACGCGGTGCTCCGCGACGCCGTCAGCCTGCGCCGCGACCACGTCGGCGCCCGGCGCTCCCTGCTCTCTTACCAGCAGTTTCGCGCCGCCGCGCGGGCCGCCGACTGCTGGCCGGCCGAACGCGCGGGCGCACTGACGCTGTTGCGCGAGGGCGCGGGGCGGCGGCACGGGGGCTGGTGCGGCGGCAGCCACACGCCCCAGCTCACCCATCAGGCCCTGGGTGGTTTCAACCCGAGGTGCCCCGGCCTCCCTCCCTGCCCCCCGCCGCCCAGGACGCGAGGAACCGCAGGCCCTCCTGGGTGGGGGTGTCGGGGGTGGCGGTCCAGATGATGAGTTGTTGGTCGGGGTCGGTGCCGGCGGTGAGGGTGTCCCATTCGAGGACGAGGGTGCCGGCGATCGGGTGGTTGAGGGTCTTGGTGCCGGTGGTGCGCGCGGCCACGTGGTGGGCGGACCACCAGCGGCGGAAGTCGGGGTCCTGCTCGGAGAGGTCGTTCACGAGGGTGGTGAGGCGGGGGGAGCCGGCGTTGTGGGCGGCCTCCATGCGGAGTTGGGCGACCGTCGTGCGGGCCGTGGTCTCCCAGTCCGCGTACAGCTCGCGCATGGCGGGGGAGAAGACCATCCGGGCGTAGTTGCGTTCCTCCGCCGGGAGCTGGGCGAAGTCGCCCACCAGGGCTGCGGCCAGGGGGTTCCACGCCAGCACGTCCATCTGGCGGCCCAGGACCATGGCGGGGAGGGAGGCGAGGTCGTCGAGCAGTCGCCGCAAATGTGGGTGGACCTTCTGCATGCCTTGCGGGCGTGGGCGTGCGGGTTCCTTGCCGGCGAGTTCGAAGACGTATGCGCGCTGGTCCTCGTCCAGGTCCAGGACGCGGGTGATGGCGTCCAGGACGGGCTCGGACGCCTGGACGCGGCCCTGTTCCAGGCGGGTGTAGTAGTCGGTGCTGATCGCGGCCAACGTAGCCACCTCCTCCCGGCGCAGGCCCGGCACCCGCCGGACGGTCCCGCCGGGCAGCCCCACGGAACGGGGGGTGAGCTCCGCGCGCCGGGCCCTGAGGAATTCGCCCAGTTCGGTGGATGCGTTGCGCGTCATGGCCTCTATTTTCGCAACTCTCGCAGGAGTCCGGGTGGTGACCCCGTAGGGGGCTTCAGGCGTGGTGTTCGGCCAGTGCGTGTGCTGCCGTGGTCAGGAAGGCGTTCACGTGTCCGTGGCGGCGGGCTTCGAGTACGGCGAGGCAGATCTCGGTCGGTGGGACGTCGGTCACCGGCCGGTGTACCAGGTCGGGGCGCGAGTAGGAGCGCGCGATACTGCGCGGTAGCAGCGCGATGCCCTGCCCGACCGCGACGAGTTCGAGTTTCTCCTCCACCGTCGCGGTGCGGCGCGCCTGGAAGTCCAGGATCGTCTCGCCGTCGAGGGCGGCCAGGGTCAGCCGGCGGCGGGACGCCAGGGGGTGGGCCGTGGGGAGGCACACGACCTTCGGTTCGCTGCCCACCGGGATGGTGTGGATCCCCTCCGCGTCGAAGGGGTGGCGCAGGAAGCCGACATCGGCCCGGCCGTCCCGGAGCGCCTCGCCCTTCTCGTACCAGTTCAGGTGGAGCAGTTCGATCTCGACGTCGGGGTGGGTCCGGGTGAACGCGCGGACCGCGAGGGAGACGCTCAGACCGGGGGCGAAGCCGATGACCAGACGGTCGGCGCGGGCGGCGCCGTGCACCCGGCGGGTGGCGGCCTGCGCGGCGGCGAGTACGCCCGGCGCGTCTTCGTAGAGTTGCCGGCCGGCCGGGGTCAGACGCACGCTGCGGGTCGTGCGCACCAGCAGCGCGCAGCCCAACTCCTCTTCCAGCGCGCGGATCTGACGGCTCAGCACGGGCTGTGCGATGTGCAGTTGCCGGGCGGCGCGGCCGAAGTGCTCGTGCTGCGCGACGGCCGTGAAGTACCGCAGTTTGCGCAGGTCCAGATCCATGCCCTGAGGGTATCAATCTGCCAGAAGAGGTATTGGACGCGTGATGTGCCGCGAGCGCAGAGTGACCGGGTGTGGTGTTCGGGCAGCCCGTTCGCCGTTCCCCAGGAGGTTCCTTTCGTGATCGTCATTACTGCGCCCACCGGGCAGATCGGCCGCCAGGTCCTCGGCATCGTCCTGGACGACGTTCTCGACGGCGGGGAGTCGGTTCGGGTGATCGTGCGTGATCCCTCCCGGCTCTCCCCGGAGGTGCGTGAGCGGGTCGAGGTCGTGGTCGGCTCGCACGGTGACCCCGACGTCGTCGACGCGGCGTTCGCCGGAGCGGACAGCGTCTTCTGGCTGGCGCCGCCGAATCCGCGGGCCGCGCGGGTCGAGGACGTCTATGTGGACTTCAGCAGGCCCGCTTGCGACGCCTTCAAGAGGCGGGGGGTTCGGCGGGTCGTGGGGATCTCGGCCCTGGGGCGCGGGGTGCCCGGCGATGCTGGGCTGGTGTCGGCGTCCCTGGCGATGGACGACCTGATCGCGGGGACGGGGGTGGGCTATCGGGCGCTGACTTTGCCCTCGTTCATGGACAACATGCTGCGCCAGGTCGAGGCCATCAAGAGCCAGGGCATGTTCTTCCAGCCGGTCAGCGGGGACCTCAAGGCGCCGACCTGTGCCACCCGCGACATCGCCGCCGTGGCCGCCGGGCTGCTGCTCGACCACTCCTGGAGCGGGCAGGGCGAGGTGCCGGTGCTCGGGCCCGAGGACCTGTCCTTCGAGGACATGGCGCGAATCATGTCCGAGGTGCTGGGGAAGCCGGTGCGGTTCCAGTACGTCCCCGTCGAGTCGTTCAGGGACACGTTGACGCGGCGGGGGATGTCCGAGGCGTTGGCGCAGGGCATGGCGGACATGGCGACGGCCAAGGACCGTGGCCTCGACAACGCCGAGCCTCGCACCCCGGAGGCCACCACCCCCACCACGTTCCGGCAGTGGTGCGAGGAGATCCTCAAGCCGGCCGTTCTCGCCTGACGGCCGTGACGCGCGAGGGCCGCGACGTACGAGGGCCGTAACGCACGAGAGCCGTAACGCACGAGAGCCGTAACGCGCGAGAGCCGGACGGCGGCCCCGGGTCTTCGGGCGCGCCGACCGGCCCTGCCGCGTCCGGCGGTCAGGCCTCGCGTACCTCCTCCAGGCGTACGGGACGGTGCTCGGCCAGTGAAAGGGCGCAGGCCTCGGCGATCCAGCCGGCCTCGATGGCGTCGGCGACCGTGCACGGCGAGGTGGCGCGGCCCGCGACGACCTCCGTGAAGGCGGTGAGTTCGGCGCGGTAGGCGGGGGCGAACCGGTCCATGAAGAAGTCGTGCGGCGGACCCGCCGGGAAGGTGGCGCCCGGCTCGACGGAACGCAGCGGCAGCTTGTCCTCCAGGCCCACGGCGATGCTGTCGCGCATGCCGTGCAGCTCCAGGCGGACGTCGTAACCCCGCGCGTTGTGACGGGAGTTGGAGACCAGGGCGATGGTGCCGTCGTCGAGGGTGAGGATCGCGGACGCGGTGTCGACGTCACCCGCCTCGGCGATGTACTCGGCACCCCGGTTGCCACCGGCCGCGTACACCTCGACCACCTCGCGGCCCGTGACCCAGCGCACGATGTCGAAGTCGTGCACGCTGCAGTCACGGAAGATGCCCCCGGAGACCGCGACGTACGCGGCGGGCGGCGGCGCCGGGTCCAGCGTGGTGGACCGTACGGTGTGCAGCTTGCCGAGTTCGCCGCTCACCACGGCCTTGCGGGCGGCCACACAGCCCGCGTCGAAACGCCGGTTGTAGCCGATCTGCACCTCGACACCGCTGTCCCGGACGCTTTCCAGCACGTCGAGGCTCTCCTCGACGGTCCGTGCCACCGGCTTCTCGCAGAACACCGGGATGCCCGCCTTGACCGCGGCGAGGATGAGCGCGGGGTGCGCGTCGGTGGCGGCCGCGATGACGATGCCGTCGACCCCGGCGGCGAGCACCGCCTCGGGGGAGTCCACCGCCGTCGCCCCGAACCGCTCCACCGCCGCCGCGGTGGCCGCCGCCACCGGGTCGCTGACGACCAGGGTGTCCACCGCGTCGAGCCCGGCGAGGGTCGCCGCGTGGAAGGCGCCGATCCGGCCCAGTCCCAGGATGCCGATACGCATGAGATTGCTCCTAAAGCCAGTGAGGGTGTGCCCGCCGAGAGGGAGGGGCGAGAGGGGAGGGAGAGGGGAGGGGGAGGGGGAGGCTGGGGAGAGAGGGGGAGTCCGGCGAGGGGCAGGGGATCAGTCGAGTCCGCCGAAGACGATCTGGTCCCAGTCGATGACCGAGCCCGTGACCACGCCACTGCGGTCGGAGAGCAGGAACACGACGAAGTCGGCGATCTCGTCGACCTGGCCCAGCTTGCCCATCGGCTGGGTCTTCGCCGCCTTCTCCCGCCAGTCGTCGCCCGCGCCGTGGAAGGCGCGCTGGATCTCCTCCTCGCCCTCGGTGTCCGTCCAGCCGATGTTGAGGCCGTTGATCCGGACCCGGTCCCAGCGGTGCGCGTGGGCGGCGTTGCGGGTGAGGCCCATGAGCCCGGACTTGGCGGCGACGTACGGGGCGAGGAAGGACTGCCCGCCGTGGGCCGAGGACGTGATGATGTTGACGACGGTGCCCGGCGCCCCGCGGTCCACCAGATGCTGGACGGCGGCCTGCATCGCGAAGAACGGCGCCCGCAGGTTGATCGCCACGTGCGCGTCGAACAGTTCCGGCGTGGTGTCCAGGAGCGTGCCGCGTGACGTCAGCCCCGCCGCGTTCACCAGGCAGTCGATCCGCCCGTGGGCGGCCACGACCTGCTCGACACTGCCACGCGCCTGCGCCGGGTCGGTCAGATCGGCCCGTACGAACGTGGCGCCGGTCTCAGCGGCGAACTTCTCGCCGAGCTCGGTGCGGCGCCCGGTGAAGGCGACCGTGGCGCCCTCGCGCAGCGCCGCGCGCACGATGCCCGCGCCGACGCCCTGGCTGCCGCCGTTGACGAGGACGACCTTGTCCTCGAGCAGTTGGTTCATGAGTGTGCTGCCGCCTTCCGGCGCGGAGACATTTCTGCCAGTCTCATGAGGTCGGGACCGTCAAGCAATCCGCAGAGAACCATCAAAAACCCCTCAATGATCTCCTCGATCTTGATCTCCTAGATCACGGGACGCAGCGAAGGAACCCATGGGACATCCGTATACGATCCGCGAGATCGCCCGGCAGGCCGGCCTGAGCGAGGCGACGGTCGACCGGGTCCTCAACCAACGCGGCGGCGTGCGTGAGAGCACGGCGCGGGAGGTGCAGCAGGCCATCAAGGACCTGGACCGGCAGCGCACCCAGGTCCGCATCGGCGGCCGTACCTTCATGATCGACATCGTGATGCAGACCCCGGAGCGGTTCTCCTCGGCGGTACGCGACGCCCTGGAGGCCGAACTGCCGTCCCTGCACCCGGCGATCGTCCGCTCACGGTTCCACTTCCGCGAGACGGACCCCGCGGCGGAGCTGGTGAAGGACCTCGACAGGATCGCCGCGCGCGGTTCTCAGGGAGTGATCCTCAAGGCCCCGGAGGTCCCCGAGGTCACCGCCGCGGTCGGCCGGCTGGTGGCGGCCGGCATCCCGGTGGTCACGCTGGTGACGGATCTGCCCAGCAGCCCGCGGCTGGCGTACGTCGGTATCGACAACCGGGCCGCCGGAGCCACCGCCGCCTATCTGATACGCCAGTGGCTCGCCGACCGTCCGGGGCATGTGCTCGTCACGATCAGCCGGGGGTCCTTCCGTAACGAGGAGGAGCGCGAGATGGGTTTCCGCAGCGGGATGCGCGGCGGCGGGCCCCTGCGCCGACTGGTCGAGGTCACGGACAGCGACGGGCTGGACTCCACCCAGCGGGCCCTGGTCCTGGCGGCTCTGGAGCGGGATCCGGAGATCAACGCCGTCTACTCCATCGGCGGCGGCAACACCGCGACCATCGACGCCTTCGCGGCGCTCGGCCGGGGAGTGCTGGCCTTCGTCGCGCACGACCTGGACCACGACAACACTCGGCTGCTGGCGGAGGGGAAACTGTCCGCGGTGCTCCACCACGACCTGCGCCAGGACATGCGGCGCGCCTGCCAGACCATCATGCGGGCCCAGCAGGCGCTGCCGGACGAGGGCCCGTTCCTGCCGTCGGCGATCCAGGTGGTGACGCCGTACAACATGCCGCCGTACAACGTGCCGCCGGTGTGAGGATCCCGTAGCCGCGGGGCGACAGGCGGGCGTCTAGGCAGGCGGGCCCAACGGCTGTCCCGCGGGGCCGCTCTCCCGCGCGTGCGCCGCACCGCCGATGTCCGTGCCCGCCCAGGACAGCGCCGTCCAGCCCTCCTCGGGGGAGCCCTCCAGGATCACGATGTCGGTGTTGTCCAGCCGGTGTTCGGTCGCGAAGGACATGTCGACGTTGTGCGCCCGAGCCGCCGTCCACACTCGGATCGCGGCGCCGTGGCTGACCATGGCGACGCTGCCCACGCCGGTCGCCGCGGCCTCCGCGACCACCGCGTCGAACCGGCCCAGCGCCTCGATGCCGTTCTCGCCGCCCGGCATCCGCAGCGCGGTGTCGCCGGCCACCCAGGCGAACGCCGTCGTGAAGTACGTCCTGGCCGCCTCGGTGTCGCCGCGCATCATCTCCAGGTCCCCGGCCTCCAGCTCACGGATGCCGTCGCGTACGACCACCTCGAGGCCGCGGGCGGCCGCCAGCGGGGCGGCCGTCAGCTGGGTACGGGTCAGCGTGGAGACGTACAGCAGGTCGATGTCCACGTCCGCGAGCGTCTGGGGCAGCGCGGCGGCCTGCTTCTCACCGAGGTCGGTCAGACCCGGGCCGGGGACGGCGGTGTCCAGGAGGAAGGCCACGTTGGACGGGGTCTGGCCGTGGCGGATGAGGATCAGGCGCATACGGTCACCTTCTCAGACGGCGCTACGACGGACGCGGCGGCCCGGGCGGAGGCGGCGGCTCTGGCGGACGCGGCGGCCCTGGCGGTTGGGGCCGCCCTGCGCAGCAGAGTCGCCGTGCAGGGAAGAGCAGCCCCTCTGTGCCTCAGCCGCCGATCGTGAACCAGGTCGCCCGGGACTTCTTCCACTCGGGGTGGGTGAGGTCCTTGGCCTCCGTGCCGTCGCCGTACAGGTCGGCGGAGCCGTCGTCGGTGATCAGCTGGGCGCGGGCGCCGGGAACGGTGAGGTCCGGGACGTCGACGACCGACTCCCAGCCGCCCGGGTCCGAGGTGGGCAGGTCGAGCCGCTTGACCGGGGCGTGCGCCGGGTCGCCGTCCCAGGAGTAGAGGGCGTACGGGTCGGAGTTGTCGTCGGCGGCCCAGGAGCCCGCGACGATCAGGTACTGGTTCGCGGCGTTCTTGCGCAGGTCGCGCACGGAGAGACCGCCGAGGTTCAGCTCGATCGGCGTCCCGAAGACGGCCGTGGCGCCGCTGCCGACCACCTTGTCCATGTTCGTGACGGGCACGAGGAGCGCCTTGCCGCCGGCGACCGCCGGGGCGAGCGGGGCGCGGAAGCCGAGGTACGCGGTCGTCGTCGACCCCGGCGCGAACTCCAGCCCCTCCACGTTGAACCCGTCGATCTGCTTGGGGGCCTGGCCGTCGGCGGTGCCCGCCGCGAAGCCGTAGCGGTCGCCGTGGGCCTCGTCCCAGGCGACGAGGTCGTCGCGGAGCTTCCCGTACGAGCCGCCGTACGACAGCACGGTCGCCGCGCCCGAACCGCTGACCTTGGTGGTGAAGACGGTGTTGCGGGCGGACTTGTACGCGCCGTCCTTGTTGTTGCCCAGCGAGCCCGTCCAGTAGATCGTGTCGCCGACGCGCGTGGCGCCCTCGATGTCGATCTCCTTGGAGACGCCGATGTTCGAGCTGAAGTCCCAGGTCCTCACGGGCGCGCCCGAGGCCGAACGGTCGTACAGGCGCAGGGTGTTGGACTCGTCGTCGGCCACCACCGCATAGCCGCCCCCGACGTCCACGGCGGCGGAGGCGTCGCTGGACCCCGTGAAGTACCTGCTGTCCGCGGCCTGTTGGACGGCGGCCGAGGCGGCGTAGTGCAGGGTCTTGGTGGCGGTCTGGCCGTCCACGCCGGTGACCTTCACGGTCAGGTCGGTGTAGCCCCGGCCGCGCGCGGCGACGGCGACCTGGCGGGTGGCGCCGGTGCCGGTGACCGTGGCGTCGGCGGTGGTCGCCACGGAGGTCCTGCTGCTCTTGGTCACCGTGACCGTGAGCGCACCGGCGTCCGCGCCGCTCTGTGCGACCGCCACCTTCACGACCGGATCCCCGCTCGCCCCCACCGCGCCGGACAGATAGGCCGCCGACAGCGACAGTGTCGGCGTCCCGTAACTCGCCGCTCGGGCCTGGCTTCCCAGCCCCGTGACGGCGAGCGCGAGCACCCCACTGGCAACGGCGAGCGTCCTGCGGCCACGGGGGAGAAGGTAGTCCTGCACGGAGACCCTTTCGTCGGCGTGATGTCGACGAGAAGGCTCGGCCGTCCCCACCAACTGCCGACGGCCCGCACCCGTCCACGGGGTGAACAAGTGCGGGCGCGGCTCACGGAGTTGGGTCCGACCCGAGCGAGCGCTCGGTGACGCCCGCCAGACGGTCCATGAAGACCTCGCGCGCGTCCGGCGTCAGCGAGCGCAGGGCGACCAGGGCCGTGATGACGACGTCGCAGAGCTCGGACCGCACGTCGTCCCAGGTGTGACTGGCGCCCTTGCGCGGGTTCTGGCCGGTCGCGCCGATCACCGCCTCGGCGACCTCGCCGACCTCCTCCGACAGTTTCAGGATGCGCAGCAGCAGGCCCTCCTGACCGCCGTGCGTGCGGTGGGCGTCCAGCCAGGTGCACAGACGGTCGATGGATTCCCAGACGTCGTCATCAGCCATGGGGCAAGCTTCCCGCACCGGCCGCGGGTCCCACGCCACCCGGACGGCCACGGGTACGCCCACGCCCACCCCCTCATGCGCCTACTCCTCGAACTCTTCGAACAGGGCTTCCTGCTTGCCCTCGGCCGCCTCGCGCACCCTCTTGTTCCGGGCGCCCACCACGGCCAGCGTGGCCGCCGCCGTCACGCCGAGCGCCACGGGGACCATCCAGCCGCGGTTCACGGCGTGGCCGAGCGCGTGGTCCAGCGAGAGGCGGCCGGGGCCC
>LRTP01000363.1 GCA_001550305.1 Streptomyces diastatochromogenes | reverse complement strand
CGGGACGGGCGTACGGTGCGGCGCCGGAGCGCTCGGTGACGGCTTCCAGGACGGCCCGATGAGGTCCAGCGCCTCGCGCGCCGGCGCCTGCACGATCTGCGGCCCGGCCTTGCCGTCGGGACGCGGCGGCGACGGCCTGGACGGCGCGGTCGGCAGGGTGGGAGCGGGCGGTCGCTGGACGGTCACACAGCCGGAGAGCGCGGCGGTGGCCATGGTGACCAGGAGCGTTGCGGCGGTCGTCGTTCGATGCACCCGCTCAACTCTGCTGCGTCCGGCCCGCTTTGGGGAGCTGACAAGCGGAGGTTGCCCCACACGGGTGACCCTTCCGCCCCTGCGGAGGGCGCCGGTGTCCGCAAGGTGACCCGACGCCGAGTGCCCCCGTCTCACTCACCCGTGGCGCCGTCGATCCGCTCCCGGATCAGATCCGCGTGACCGTTGTGCCGCGCGTACTCCTCGATCATGTGGGTGTAGATCCACCGCAGGTTGATGGGGTCATCGGTGAACTTGCTCCTGCCCTCGCAGGCGTCGTCCAGCGCGAAACGAGCCGCGTTGCGCCGGGCGATCCCGATCTCGGCCTGCCAGGTGGTGTACGCCTCGTCCCAGGTGTCCGCGTCGGTGAGATGGAACTCTCCGTCCCGGTCCTCCTCGCTGCAGTAGATCGGCCCCGGATCGTCGCCCACCAGGACCTTGCGGAACCAGCCACGCTCCACCTCCGCCATGTGCCGCACCAGACCCAGCAGGGACAACTCGGAGGGCTCGACCGAGGCGGTCTTGAGCTGGGCGTCGTCGAGGCCCGCGCACTTCATCTCCAGGGTCTCGCGGTGGTAGTCGAGCCAGCCCTCCAGCATGGACCGTTCGTCGGCGTTGGTGGCGGGCTCGGTGCGCTGCTTCGTCATGCCCGTATTTTCGTCGAGCGCACGGTCGTTCACCAGGGCTTTTCCTGCCCCCCGACTGTCGCCGAGCCGCTGCCCGCCTGCCACGGCGGCCGTATGCTTCCGGCGAGGCCCGCGTCGTAACTGAAGGAGACTCCCGTGAAGGTCGGCTGCATCGGACTCGGCGACATCGCGCAGAAGGCATACCTGCCGGTGCTCGGTGTCCAGCCGGGGGTCGAGCTGCATCTGCAGACGCGGACGCCCGCGACGCTGGCCCGGGTCGGCGACAGCCTCCGCCTGCCGCCGGAGCAGCGGCACACCGACCTGTCGGATCTGCTGGCGCAGAACCTCGACGCGGCCTTCGTGCACGCGGCGACCGTCGCGCACCCCGAGATCGTGACGCGGCTGCTGGAAGCGGGCGTGCCGACCTTCGTCGACAAGCCGCTCGCGTACGAACTCGCCGACTCCGAGCGTCTGGTGCGGCTCGCGGAGGAACGGAACGTCAGCCTCGCCGTCGGCTTCAACCGGCGTCACGCGCCCGGGTACACGCAGTGCGCCGATCACCCCCGCGACCTGATCCTGATGCAGAAGAACCGCATAGGGCTGCCCGAGGACGTGCGCACGATGGTCCTCGACGACTTCATCCATGTCGTGGACACGCTGCGGTTCCTGGCGCCGGGGCCGATCGACGACGTGAGCGTGCGGGCCCGGGTCGAGGGCGGCCTGGTGCACCATGTCGTGCTGCAACTCGCCGGGGACGGCTTCACGGCGCTGGGTGTGATGAACCGGCTGAGCGGCTCGGCGGAGGAGATCCTCGAGGTCTCGGGGCAGGACAGCAAGCGTCAGGTGGTCAACCTCGCGGAGGTGATCGACCACAAGGGGCAGCCTTCGGTGCGACGGCGCGGGGACTGGGTGCCGGTGGCCCGGCAGCGCGGCATCGAGCAGAGTGTGCTCGCCTTCCTCGACGCGGTGCGCGCCGGCAAGGTACTCAGCGCCCGTGACGCGCTGGCGACTCATGAACTGTGCGAGCGGGTGGTACGAGCGGTTCAGGAGCGGTCCGCCGGGGCCTGAACGCCCGGAAGCCCTCCGTCGCGCACAGCCCCGCCAGGATCAGCAGCGCCGCGTGCACCGGCCAGTCGCCGAACCGGACGTACGGGGTGACGCCGTGCGCGAGCGGCACGTCGTACACCACGGCCGCGCTCGCGTCCGTGCCGAGCCAGGAGCCGATCCGCTCGCCGCTCGGGCCGTAGACGGCGGAGACGCCGGTCAGCGTCGCGTGCACCATCGGGCGGCCGGTCTCGGCGGCCCGCAGCGCGGCGAGCGAGGCGTGCTGCTCGGGGGCCCAGCTGTGCTGGAAGGTCGAGGTCGAGGACTGTGCGAGGAGCACCCCGGCGCCGTCCTGGGCGAGATGGCGGCTCATGTCGGGGAAGGCGGTCTCGAAGCAGATCAGCGGGCCGACGCGCAGCCCGTGCCCGACGTTCATCACGACCTGCTCGGTGCCCTTCCTGCGGTCCTCGCCCGCCGCTTTCCCGACCGAGGTCGCCCAGCCGAGGAGGGAACGCGCGGGTATGTACTCGCCGAAGGGGACGAGGCGCATCTTGTCGTAGCGGTCGCCGGTCGGGCCCTGCGGTCCCACCAGGACCGAACTCTTGTAGATCCCGGGCCGGTCGGAGCGGTGCGCGTCGACGTTCACCATGAGGTCGGCGCCGGTCAGCCGGGACAGCGCGGCGAGCCGGTTCGCCAGGTCGGGGCGGTGCGCGAGGTCGAAGCCGACGCTGCTCTCACCCCAGACGACGAGGTCGGGATCCTGTCCGGCGAGGGTGCGGGTGAGGGCCTCCTCGCGTGAGAAACGCGCCTCGGCACTGTCCGCGCCGCCGATCACCCCGGGCTGTACGACAGCGATCCGTACCTGGCCCGTCACGTCCGGGCGCGGCGACCACACCCAGGTCGCCGAGGTCACGGCGGCCGTCGCGACCAGTCCGGCGACGGCGGGCACACGGGACTCACGCACCGCGACCAGTACGGCGACCGCCACATTCACGGCGACCAGCAGGAAGCTGAGCAGCCACACCCCGCCGACCGACGCGAGCCGCAGCGCGGGTCCGACCTGCCACTGGCTCGACCCGAGCAGTCCCCAGGGCCCGCCGAGGCCCTGCCAGGACCGGACGAGTTCGACCATCAGCCACCCCGACGGCAGGACGAGGAGCGCCGCCCCGACCCGCCCCGCCGAGGGCACCCCGCCGAGGAACCGCCGGACGAGCCAGCCCCAGGGCGCCCACAGCGCGCCGAGCAGTGCCGCTATGACGACCGTGAACACATTCAGACTCGGCAGCAGCCAGTGGTGCACGGCCAGCATGAAACCCAGCCCGCCGAACCAGCCGTCGTAGGCGGCCCGCCTGCCCGTCGGGGCCGAGCGGGCCAGCAGGATCCAGGGCACGAGGGCGACGTACGCGAACCACCACCACGAAGGGGCGGGGAAGGCGAGCATCGGCAGTGCGCCGGCCAGTACGGCGACGACCGCCCGCCGCCACGGGGAGGCGAGCCACAGATCGGGCCCACTGCCCAGCCAACGCTCGGGCCAACGCTCGGGCCTCTTCATACAGGGCCTCCCTCCCCGGGGGATGCCTCCAGTGTGCGCGTCGGCGACGATCTCCGACAGAGGGCCTCCCGTCAGGGCTTTCCGGTCATGGGGGTACTCGGGCGGCTTGCGGCCGGCGCGTCCGGTCAGGTGGCGGCAGGTTCCCGGCCCGGCTGTGGCGCGCGGCGCCATTTCTCCTGGACGACGACCTCGCGCAGGCGCCAGCCCAGGTCCGTACGCACCAGTTCGAAGGCGTACCGGCCGCCGCACACGAAGTCGGGCGCGGTGGACCCACCGTCGTGGCCCGCGAACCGCATCGGATTGATGTAGTCCGCCTGGACACGGGCCGTGTCGCCCGTGTCCTGGTCCAGCGACCCGAACCGCAGCCGCCGGTTCACGATCAGATGCTGGCGCATGGGGAAGAGCTCCATGCTCTGCGCGAGCCATCCCGCGACCTCGTCGGCGCCGCCCTCGATCCCGCCGGCCGAGCGGTAGTCGGCGCGTCCGTCCGGTGCGAACAGCCTCCGGTACGCCTCCCAGTCGCCGTCGTCCACGGCCACCGCGTACTCGGTCACGAGTCCGTCCACGGCGAATCGGTCCATCACGGTCGCGAGCTCTACACGCTGCGTCATCGGCTCAGTGTTGGCCACGGCGGGTGCGCAGCCAAGGGGCGTGCGCCAACAGGTGTATAACTCCGCCTCGTAAGCAAAGGGAGTTGGTATGGATGGGCGATTTCTATACTGATCGGATGATCACCGTACCGCTCAGCGCGCTCGAAGTGGCCATGGTCCAAGCGGGCGCCGGAGCCGCAGACACGTTACGAGACACCACCGAGTTCGCCCGGCGCCTCGAAGACCTCGGCTACCTGCGACTCTGGTACGCCGAGCATCACCATTCCCCGGCCATCGGAGCGTTCCCGCCCGTCGTCCTGACCGCCCACGCGGCCGCGTTGACGTCGTCCATCCGTCTCGGCTCCGGGGGCGTTCTCGCTCCGAACCACGCCCCGATCATGCTGGCGGAGCAGTTCGGCACGCTGTCCGCACTGCACGCGGGCCGGATCGACCTGGGCATCGGCCGCGGCCCGGGTACCTTCGACGAATCCACGGCGCGGGCCCTGCGCCGCGGGGCCGGTCCGACAACGGACGACGAGTACCGCGACGACGTGTCCTCGACTTTGCGTCTCCTGGTGGACGAAGTCGCGCTCAGCCCGCTCCCGGAGCCGTGGCTGCTCGCATCGTCCGCGGCGGGCGCCGCGCTCGCCGCGGAACTCGGGCTGCCGATCGCCTTCGCCCATCACATTCGTCCCGACAACACCCTGGCCGCGCTCGGCCACTACCGCGAGCGTTTCTCCCCCTCCCGCTGGTGCGCTCGCCCGCGCGTGCTGATCTGCGTGGAAACGGTATGCGCCGAGACCGATGAGGAGGCGGCCCGGCTGGCCGGGCCGATGGACGTCGTCAAGGCCGGACTCCTCAAGGGGCGAGGCGACATTCCCTTCCCCACTCCCGAAGAGGCGGCGGCCCACTCGTTCACCGCGGAAGAAGCGCGCGTGCTGACGAGCTTCCGTGCCCATCAGGCACACGGCTCACCCGAGACCGTCGCGAAGCACCTGACGGACCTGGTGGACCTGACGGGTGCCGACGAACTCATGCTGGTGACGCCGGTCTACGGGTTGGCCGACCGACTGAGGTCGTACGAACTCGTCAAGCGGCACGTCACGGAGGAACATCGTGCCGACGGGCGACGTTCATGAAGCATGGCTGTGATCTACAAGACCACGATGACGCCCAGCAAGCTGGAACTCCTCGCCGCCTGGCTTCCCAGGCAGCCGTGGTACATCGGCACGGCGAGTGAGCCGCACCTGACCAAGGCCGGTGGGTTCCGGCTCGATGATCCCCAAGGGGAGGTGGGAATCGAGTTCATGGTGGTCACGGACAACTCCGGCGAGCGACCGCGCTCCTACCACGTGCCGCTCAGCTACCGTGGGGCGCCGCTCGACGGAGCCGATCGGGCGCTCATCGGCACGTCCGAGCACGGGGTGTTGGGACGGCGGTGGGTGTACGACGGGACCCATGACCCGGTCCTCGTCGCTCAACTGCTCGATCTCCTCCAGGGCCGCGCCGAGCCGCAGGCGCAGAGCGAGACCGACACCCCTGCCCCCTCCGTCACGAGTCACTTCACTGGAGTCGGCTTCTCCACCGTGATCGCGTCGGCAGCCGTCGACGACCGGCAGCACGGCACCGCCATCATGGTGGAGACCAAGGAAGAAGCCGGGCCGCACAGTCGGTCGGCGGGCGCCGTGACCATCGACGTCATGCGCGTCCTCCGGTCCGACTCGCAGGCTGCCCAGTCCCCTGCGGCCCGGTCGGCCCGAGGACATGTCCTCGCCGACTGGCGGGCGAAGAACGGCGACGAGAGCCGCGGCCTGTTCGTCGTCCTGCGCGACACGGCGCGTTGACCGAACTGCCCGACGCCGACCGTAGTCCCCTCCCTCACGCGTCCCACTCGTCTCAGCGGACGAATACCGCGGCTCAGCCCGTCCGGCTCCTGGGACGACGACGCGTACGCCGGCATCGTCCTGTCCTCATCGGCCAAGTGATGGTCAAGACCGCGCGTTCTCGAACTCTCGCGTATTGACCTCGTGTTCCGCCCGGAGTTGGATCTTGCCTGCCCGTGGGGGCGTCCGGGCGGTGAGAGGGGTACGACGGTGGCTGGTGACGCGCGCGACGGGCTGATACGCGTGGTGTATCTGGAGCGGATCTCCGCGCTGATGATGGCCGCGGGCGCGGTGCTGTCCGAAGCGGTGCTGTTTGCCCTGGTCGGCACGGCTCACGACCGCGCGACGCTGATGATGGGATCGACAGCGATCGTTGTCGTGTCCGTGCTGCTGCTGCCGATGGGTCTTCGTCTCCCCGCCCGCCTGCGCCGCACCTACGACGATGCCGCGCCGATCGAGAGCGTCGCCGCACCACGCGACGGGCAGGACGCGGTGCGGCGGCTGTTGCTGCGGCGCACGGCGGGATTCGGGGGAGTCATGGCCTGCTGGTTCGTGTTCATCGGCCTGGCGGCCCATCAAGTGCTGCCGCCGATCATGCTGGTCACGCTTGCCCTGACCCAGTGGGCACGGTCCCGGGCGACGGCGGGCTGGGAGCGCGCGAACGGGGCCGTGCTGTGGCAGGGCGTCCCCGGGCTGTGGGGGCCCCGAGGCCGTGTGTTCCGTGTGCCGTACGTCGCCGCGGACCCCGTCGCCTAGGACGTATCCATGAGGGCGTGTTGACGCACCCTCACCCCTTGCCCGGCGGTGCGTCCTCGATCGTAGAGTGATCGAAGACGAATACGGGCTCGATACGGACCCGGGTTGCCCGTTCGCCACCAGGAGGCACGTATGACACGCCATGTCACCGTCGTCACGGGCGGCAGCCGGGGGATCGGTGCCGCGACGTGCGCGCGTCTCGCGGCGGACGGACACGACGTCGCGGTGGGGTACGTGCGCGACGGCGCCGCCGCGGAGCGGACCGCGAGCGCCGTCCGCGCGGCCGGGGCCCGCTGCGTCACGGTACGCGTGGACACCTCCGACGAGGATGACGTCGAGCGGCTCTTCGACACGGCGGCGGACCGGCTCGGGCCGGTGACGGGACTGGTGAACAACGCCGGTGTGACCGGTCCGCTCGGCAGGCTCGCGGACACCGACCCCGCCGATCTACGGCGCGTGGTGGACGTCAACCTGCTGGGCACGCTGCTGTGTTCGCGGCGGGCCGCCCGGTCCATGGCGGCCTGGGGGAGCGGGGTCATCGTCAATGTGTCCTCGGCGGCGGCCACACTCGGCAGCCCCGGTGACTTCGTCCACTACGCGGCCACCAAGGCCGCCGTCGACGCCCTGACGGTGGGTCTCGCCAAGGAACTCGGCCCGGACGGCATCCGCGTCAACGCGGTCGCACCCGGCATGATCGCCACGGAGATGCACGCCACCAGCGGAGATCCGGGCCGCGCCGAGCGCGCCGCCTCGTCGATTCCGCTGCGTCGCGTCGGTCAGGCCGAGGAAGTCGCCGCGGCCATCGCGTGGTTGATGTCGCCCGACGCGTCGTACACGACGGGGGCGGTGTTGCGGGTGTCCGGGGGACGGTGAGCTCCGACAGGGGTGCCGGTCACCTGCCCTTGGACTTCGTGCGGGTCCCCATGCCCGGTCTCACGCGGCCTCGACGACCTCTCCGCGTATCGCTTCCGCCCACTTCACGACCAGCAGCTCGTACTCCGCGCGCTCCTGGGCGGAGAGGGAGCCGCCCGCGCGCATCCACAAGGCGCGGATCTGCTCGTTCAGCGCCGCGGCGGACCGCACGGAACCAGAGGACATTAAATCGGGGGACATGCGCACCAGCCTAGGGGCAAGGACTGACACTGCGCTACCGGGCGGCTACTCATCCCGTATGCGGTTCGTCACGGCCGACGCGGAGTGACGCGAACGGGCTCAGTCGATCCACACGATGACGCACCGGCCCCGGAGTCGAGCGCCCCGGAAGAAGGCACACGGCGCGAGGAAGTGCTCGACCGGGTAGACGCACACGTCACCCCGGAATCCCTGGAATCCGACGGCCGAGGCCGCTGCCGCGGGGTCGTCCGGCAGGCCCGCGAGGACCTGGTCGATGTCCGATTCGAGCAGGGCGCGGGTGATCGCGTCGACCGCGGCCGGAGCCGGCGGACGGGGCGGGTCGAGGTGCGCTGTCGCCGGACTTTCGTCGAGGCGGCCGGGGCCGGCTCACCGCCGCTCGGCCCAGGCACGGGACCAGTCCAGCAGCGGCCCCATCGCGGTGACCAGGTCGTCGCCGAGCGCGGTGAGATGCCACGCCGGCTGCGCCGCCGTCGATGTGGACGCGGCGATGCCTGCCTCGCGCAGTTCCGTGAGGCGCGTGGACAGGACGCTGGACGACATGTCGTCGCAGCGGCGCTGGAGGTCCCGGAAGCCGATCGGGGCGCCGTCGACGTGGAGTTCCCAGATGACCCGCAGTGTCCAGCGTCGGCCGAGCAGATCCAGCGCCGCCATGACGGGACGACCGCCGGCCGAGCCGCGCACGGGGCGGCCGGGTGTGGGGATGGCGGGGACGGGGGTGCCGGGGGCGGTGGTGTCAGACGTGGGGCAGCCGGGACCAGGGGCTTCCGGTGCGTGACCACTGCTGCCGGGTGCCGGGATGCCCGCGCCCTGAACGGAGCCGCCGGGAGCCGAGGTGCCCGTGCCCTCGAAAGGGCCGCCGGGGCCCGGATCGCCCCGCCGCGGAACGCCGGACGTCGAATCGTTCGGCGCGGGTGTCGTGCCCAAGTGCGTACCTCTCGCTGGGAGTCGCTCACCTCCCACCCTTGCGCTTCGATTTCAGAAGCGCAAGGCTACGAGCCATGAGGCAGCGCATCGACGGCGTCACGCCGCCCTACGAGCCCGAGACCGACCGCGCGTTGCACCGGTGGATGCCGCCCGGTGTCGCCCGTGATCCCCTGATGCTGTTCAAGGTGCTGGAGCGCCACCCGGAACTGGCCTCACGCATGCGGGCACTGGGCGCGGGCCTCCTCGTCCACGGCCGGCTGAGTGACGCCGACCGAGAACTCGTCATCGCCCGCGTCGCAGCCCGCGCCGGATGCGCGTACGAGTGGGGCGTCCACATGGCGACGTACGCCGGGACGGCCGGACTCACTCCGCGACAGGTGACGCTCACGGCGACCGGCGGACCCGACCATCCGGCCTGGTCCGGGCGGCAGGCGGCGCTGCTCCGTGCCGTCGACGAACTGCACGACACGGCCCAGGTGGGCGACGCGGCCTGGAGCGGACTGCGGGAGCATCTCGACGAGCCCGAAGTCCTCGAACTGCTGGTCCTCGCGGGCTGGTACCGCACGATCGCGTACGTCGCCAACGGCGCGCGGATCGAACCGGAACCCTGGGCGCTCGCCCTGCCCGGGACGGACCGCTCGGGCGCCTGAGGGGTGGTGAGCCGTCAGCCCGCGGACTCGGCCGCGTGCGGGCTCAGGCCGCCGGTCGAGACCAGCGCGATGATGACGATGCCGAGCGCGATCCGGTACCAGACGAACGGCATGAAGCTCTTGTGCGAGATGAACTTCATGAACCACGCGATGACGGCGTAACCGACCGCGAACGCGATCACCGTCGCGAAGATGGTCGGCCCCCACGCCACATGGCCGTTCGCGGTGGCGTCCTTGACCTCGAAGGCGCCCGAGGCGAGTACGGCCGGCATGGCGAGGAGGAAGGAGTAGCGGGCCGCCGCCGCGCGGGTGTAGCCCATGAAGAGGCCGCCGCTGATGGTCGCCCCGGACCGGGAGACGCCGGGGATCAGGGCCATCGCCTGGCACAGGCCGTACAGCAGGCCGTCCTTGACGTTCAGGTCCTCGAGGGCCTTGCGCTGCTTGGGTGCCCGGTGCTTCCCGCCGGTCTCGTCACGCGCCGCGAGCCGGTCGGCGATGCCGATGACCACGCCCATGACGATGAGCATGGTCGCGGTGATCCGCAGATCGCGGAACGGGCCCTCGATCTGGTCCTTGAGTGTCAGGCCGAGCACGCCGATGGGTATGGAGCCGACGATGACCAGCCAGCCCATCTGGGCGTCGTGGTTCCGGCGCATCTCCTTGTTCGTGAGCGAGCGGAACCACGCCGCGAGGATCCGGCCGACATCCTTGCGGAAGTAGATCAGTACCGCCGCCTCCGTGCCGAGCTGGGTGATCGCGGTGAAGGCCGCTCCGGGGTCCTCCCAGCCGGAGAACGCCGCCGTCAGGCGCAGATGCGCACTGGAGGAGACGGGAAGGAATTCGGTCAGCCCCTGGACGAGTCCGAGGATGAGGGATTCAAACCAAGACATGAAGTGAGGTGGTCCAAGCGCTGATCGGAAAGGGGAGACGGGCACGCCGGGCCGCTGTGCGCGGTGATCACGGGTGTTGGTGGCAGCGTAGCGTCCCCCAAGGACGGCTCGGCCACAGGGGTTTCGGGCGCAGACGGTGGTCGGGCGGTGGACGAGCGGTGGGCGGACGGAGGGTGGGCCGTGACGGTCCTGTGCCGAGGCCGGTGGGCAACGTTGTCCACCGGGTGACGGGGGTGTTGACCTGCCACTGGACCGGCACATACGTTGCAGCAGAAGAGAAAGCGCTTGCTGCCGCCGGTTCCGTCTCGGTGACACCATGCGTTGGCCAACGTCTGACGTGACGTCCGATGGAGCGCTGATCACGTACATGAGTAACAGCACCGAGTCCGCCCCCAACCGTCCCACGACCCCGTTCGAGGGCCGCCGTATCCGGGCCGCCGTCATCGGTACGGGCGCCATCGCGCGCGGGAGCCATGTTCCCGCGCTCGCCCGGCTCGCCGAGGAGGGCGAGACGGAGATCGTCGCCGCGGTCGACATCGCGGAGGACGCCGTCCAGAAGTTCTGCGCCGAGGCGGGCATCCCGCACGCGTACACCGATCTGGACCGCATGCTGGAGGAGCAGCGGCCGGACCTGGTCGCGATCTGCACCCCGCCGACCCTGCACCGCGACCAGACCGTCGCCGCGCTGCGCGCCGGAGCCTGGGTCTGGTGCGAGAAGCCGCCGGTCCTGACGCTCGCCGACTTCGACGCCGTCGAGGCGGAGGAGGGGACGGACGGGGGCCCGTACGCGGCCATCGTCTTCCAGCACCGGTTCGGCTCCGGGTCCCGGCACGTGCGGCGCCTCATCGCCGAGCGGACCATGGGCCGCCCGCTCGTCGCGCACTGCCAGACCACCTGGTACCGCAACGCCGAGTACTACGCCGTGCCCTGGCGCGGGCGCTGGGAGACCGAGGGCGGCGGGCCCGCGATGGGACACGGCATCCATCAGATGGACCTGCTCCTGGACCTGATGGGGCCGTGGAGCGAGGTGCGGGCGATGGCCGGGCGCCTGGTGCACGACGTGGAGACGGAGGACGTCTCGACCGCCCTCGTCCGCTTCGAGAGCGGCGCGCTGGCCACGATCGTCAACAGCGTCCTGAGCCCGGACGAGGTGAGCCGCATCCGTATCGACTGCGAACGCGCCACCGTCGAGCTCACGCACCTCTACGGCCACAGCAACGACAACTGGCGGATCACCCCGGCCCCCGACGTGTCCGACGAGGACGTGGCGGCCTGGCGTGACTTCGGTACGGACGTGCCCAGCTCGCATCTGGAGCAGCTGCGGGAGCTGGTCGCGAGCATGCGCTCGGGTGAGCGGCCGCGCAGCAGCGGTGCCGACGGGCGTACGAGTCTGGAACTGATCACCGCGCTCTACAAGTCGGCGTTCACGGACACGACCGTCCGCGTGGGGGAGGTCGGCCCCGGGGACCCGTTCTACACGGCCCTGCACGGGGGTGCGCCGGGCTGGGCGCCGCCCGCCGCGTCCGCCGGCGAGTCCACGTCCACCGTGAGCCAGGAGGTGTCGGCATGACCGAGTCCGCGCAGGGTGCGCTGCGTATCGTCCACGCCCATGGCGATCGCATCACGATCAGCGACACGACCACCGGTGTGGAGCTGTTGAGCTACGTCTACCGGCCCGAGGTGGCCTGGGAGGCCCCCAAGCCGTATCTGCACCCCCTCAGGACGCTGGCCGGTGACATCGTCACGGACTACCGGCCCAACGATCACCGCTGGCACAAGGGCCTCCAGATGACGGCCTCCCACCTGTCGGGCTCCAACCTCTGGGGCGGCAACACGTACGTCCACGGGGAGGGATACCTCGAACTCCCGGAGCGCGTCGGGTCGATGGCCCACGTCGGCTTCGACGAGGTGGTCTCGGACGGGAGCCGCGCGGTCATCGCCGAGCGCCTCACCTGGCATCCGTACGACGGTGAGCTGTGGGCCGAGGAGGAGCGCCGCGTCGAGGTGCACGACGTCGATCCCGCGTCGGGTTCCTGGGCGCTGACCTGGACGACCGCGGTCACGAACCGGCGGGACGAGGCGTTGCGCTTCGGCAGCCCGACCACCGCGGGGCGGGAGATGGCCGGCTACACGGGCCTGTTCTGGCGCGGGCCGCGTGCCTTCCGCGACGGCCGGATCATCGGGCCGGACTCCGAAGGGCCCGGCCTGATGGGGCAGCAGGCGCCTTGGATCGCGTACTCCGGCGAGCACGACGGCGCCGACGGCCACGCGACGCTCGTCTTCGCGCACGGTCCCGAGAACGACCACACCGGGGAGGGCGGCGCCCACCCGGCCCACTGGTTCGTGCGCAACGATCCGTTCGCCGCCGTCGCCCCCTCGTTCGCCTTCTTCGAAGAGCTCGAACTCGCCCCCGGCGCCACCCTCACCCGCCGCTACCGCGTCGTCGTGGCCGACGGGGCCTGGGAACGCGAGGAGGTCGCCAAGTACCTGGAGGAGCACCCGTGGTGAGCGGCGCGCACGAGACCCCGGTGTTCACCGGGCTGCCGGGCGCCGTCGCCGTCTCGCACCTCTGCGTGTACGACTGGCCCGCCCCCGACGGAGTATCCGGCGGAACCCCCCATCTGCACCTGACCTGTTCGGAGGCGTACGTCGTCACCGGCGGGCGTGGAGCGGTGCAGACGCTGACGACGTCCGGGTACGAGGTCACGCCGCTCGAACCCGGCACCGTCGCGTGGTTCACGCCCGGCACCATCCATCGCCTGGTCAACGAGGACGACCTGCGCATCACGGTCCTCATGCAGAACAACGGCCTCCCCGAAGCGGGTGACGCCGTGCTCACCCTGCCCCCGGAGTACCTGACCGATCCCGAGACGTACGCGGCCGCGACGGTGATCCCGGCCGACGCGCCCGAGGCGGAGCAGGAGCGGGTCGCCCGGTCCCGGCGGGACCTCGCCCTGGAGGGCTACCGGGCGCTGCGCGCGGCGG
>LRTP01000362.1 GCA_001550305.1 Streptomyces diastatochromogenes | reverse complement strand
CCTCCGCGGCACGCGCGGCCAGGTCCCCGGCCGCGAACCGCAGCGGGCGCGGTGGCTCGGCGAGCTGGGTGCGCTCCAGTTCCTCCAGCCGCCGGGTGGCGTTGCGGACCCGGCGGGAGATCTGGCTCTGCACCCGGCCGGCCCGGTGGCCGTAGCCCATCTTCTCGTTGTCGGTGCGGCCCCGATGCGGCGCGACCCGGTGCGCGGTCACCCCCGCCGCGTGCCGTAGTTCCGCCAGTTCCTCCTGTTCCTCGGCGTACCGCCGCTCCCAGCGTTCCCGCTCGGCGCGCTTCTTCGACAGGCAGGCGCTGTAGTTTCCGCCGTAGCGGACCGGGCCGTCCACCGCCGGGTCGAGGTCGATCAGGTCGGTGCAGACGGCGTCGAGGAACGCCCGGTCGTGGCTGGCCGCGACCACGGTCCCGGGCAGGCCGCGGATCTGCTCCTCCAGGAAGACGGCGGCGCCGTCGTCGAGGTGGTTGGTCGGCTCGTCGAGCAGCAGCGCCGACGGCCGCCGGACGAGCAGTGCGGCCAGGGCCAGCCGCCCGCGCTGTCCGCCGGACAGCGAACCGAGCGTGCGGTCGTGTCCGAACGCGCCGAGACCCAGGCCGTCCAGCACCAGGGCCGCACGACGGTCGGCGTCCCAGGACTCCCGGTCCTGCGCCTGCTCGAGCCGCCTTCCGTAGGCGTCGAGGAGCTTCCGGTGACCTGGGTCGTCCTCCGGGGCGCGGGCGAGTTCCTCGCCGAGCCGGTCCAGCTCGGCGAGGTCCTCGCGGGCCTCACGTAGCGCCTCGTCCAGCACCGCGGCGATGGTCGAGTCGGCGTCGTACGGCATCTCCTGGTGGAGGAAGCCGAGGTCGCCCGGGCGGGTGACGTTTCCCGCGTCGGGTTCGTCCACGCCGGCGAGCACGCGCAGCAGGGTGGACTTGCCGACGCCGTTCTCCCCGATCAGGCCGATGCGGTGGCCGGGGGAGGCGGTCAGGGAGATGCCGTCGAGGACGCGACGGCCGCCCAGGTCGCGGACGAGGTCGTGGGCGAGCAGAGCGGGCTGAGGCATGGAGAACCGTCCAACGTGATCGGTGTTCGGTCCGCGGGGCGTGCTGCCTCGGACGCGGACCACTGCACACGCCGACAGCTCACACCGCGGGGGCTCCCGTCTCCGTGAGCGTTCCGTCGGCCAGCCGCAGCCAGCGGTTCACCCCGATCTCGGTGAGGAACCGCTCGTCGTGGCTGACCACCATGAAGGCGCCCTGGTAGGAGTTGAGTGCGCTCTCCAGCTGGCCCGCGCTGATGAGGTCGAGGTTGTTGGTCGGCTCGTCGAGCAGCAGCAGATGCGGGGCCGGTTCGGCGCACAGGACGCAGGCCAGAGTGGCGCGCAGCCGTTCGCCGCCGGAGAGCACCCCGACGGGCAGGTGCGCTCGCGCGCCCCGGAAGAGGAAGCGGGCGAGCAGATTCATCCGCTCCGCCTCGGGCCGCTCGGGGGCGAAAGCGGCGAAGTTCTCCGCCACGGTGCGGTCCAGGTCCAGCAGGTCCAAGCGCTGCGAGAGATAGGCGACCCGGCCTTCGTTGCGCTTGATCTCCCCGCCGTCGGGGGCGAGTTCGCCGGTGAGCAGACGCATCAGGGTGGTCTTTCCGGCGCCGTTGGGACCGGTCAGCCCGATGCGCTCGGGGCCACGGACGGTCAGGTCGACACCGCCCGCGGCGAACACGGCCTTGCCCCCGAGGTGGACCTGCATCCCTTCGCCGAGGAAGAGGTTGCGCCCGGTGGGCACCTGGGTGTCGGGCAGGTCCAGGGAGATGCGCTGCTCGTCGCGCAGCGCGCGTCCGGCCTCGTCGAGGCGGGCCTTTGCCTCGCTGACCCGGGACGCGTGCAGCTGGCCGGCCCGGCCCGCGGACTCCTGCGCGCCGCGCTTCATGGTGCCGGCGAAGATGCGGGGCAGGCCGGCGTTCTTGAGGTTGCGGGCGGCGTTGCTCTGGCGGCGCTCAGCACGTTCGCGGGCCTGCTGCATCTCCCGCTTCTCACGCTTCAGCTCCTGTTCGGCGTTGCGGACGTTCTTCTCGGCGACCTCCTGCTCGGCGCGCACGGCCTCTTCGTACTCGGTGAAGTTGCCGCCGTAGAAACGCAGTTCGTCGCTGCTTAGCTCGGCGATGCGTTCCATGCGGTCGAGCAGCGCCCGGTCGTGGCTGACCAGCAGCAGACAGCCGGTGAAGTCCGACAGCACGTCGTAGAGCTTGTGCCGGGCCTGAAGGTCGAGGTTGTTGGTGGGCTCGTCGAGCAGCAGCACGTCGGGACGCCTGAGCAGCTGGGCGGCGAGGCCGAGCGAGACGACCTGGCCGCCGCTGAGCGTGCTCAGGCTGCGGTCCAGGGTGAGGTCGGCAAGGCCCAGGCGGTCGAGCTGGGCGCGGGTGCGCTCCTCGATGTCCCAGTCGTCGCCGATGGTGGTGAAGTGCTCCTCGCTGACGTCCCCGGACTCCACGGCGTCCAGGGCCCGGATCACCGCGGCGACGCCGAGCACCTCGGCGACCGTGAGGTTCCCGGTCAGCGGGAGGCTCTGCGGGAGGTAGCCGAGTGTGCCGCCGACGGACACCGAGCCGGTGGCGGGCTTCAGTTCATCGGCGATCAGCTTGAGCAGGGTGCTCTTGCCGGAGCCGTTGGGGGCGACCAGGCCCGTGCGGCCGCTCGTCACGGCGAAGGACAGGTCGTGGAAGACCGGGGTGTCGTCGGGCCAGGCGAAGGACAGGTTCGAGCAGACGATGGCGGCGTCGGACATGGAGGCGACCTCGAAGGGACTGAGGGCAGAGCTTGGGCCTTTGCCCTGGGCAGACGTGGGAAAAGGGGAAGACGAAACAGACCACCTCGGCAGCGCTCCTGAGCGCCTGCCTGTGGCCGTCAGATCCGGATCTCATCCGGAGATGTCGTCTTCACCCACCACGTCTGCGACTCCTCGATACACGGTCTACGTCGCTCACAGCCTAACAGCCGACGTCTTCGTCCTTCGCCGTCTGGCTCATACGTGTGTCGTCGTGCCGTCAACGGCTTCTTGTTGACAGTACCGAGACCCCATGCAAGCATCGTCACCAGTTTAAATGGTGACGATATCGTGCGAGGTAGAGCTCACACGTGTCCGAAGGAGCGCACACCATGGCAGAAAAACCGAAGCTGCGAGCCGGGGGCGCACCGGTGGGTCGGCGGGCGATGCTCGGCATGCTAGGCGCGGGTGCGGCGGGGATCGCCGCCGCACCTTGTCTCCAGCGCGGCTGGGAGGGACTCCTCGGTGCCGCCTCTCAGATCGACCCCTCGGGCTTGACCGGTCTGCTGCCCAATCCGGGCGGCTTCCGGTACTACAGCGTCGTCGGCTCGGTGCCGCACAAGGACGAGACGAACTACCAACTCACGGTCGGCGGACTGGTGGAGTCGCCGAAGACCTACACGCTCGACGCGTTGCGCGCGATGCCGCAGACCCGAGTCGTCCACGACGTCGTATGCACCGACGGATGGCGCGTGGAGAAGACGCCCTTCGAGGGAGTGAAGCTGGCGGACATCCTTGACGACGCTGGGGTGCGTGCCCCGGGCGCGGCGATTCGGTTCACCTGCTTCGACGGCGCCTACAGCGAGAGTGTCACGCTGGAACAGGCGCGCCGCTCGGACGTCCTGGTGGCGCTGAACATGCAGGACAAGCCCATCACTCACGAGCACGGCGGACCGGTCCGCCTCTACGTAGCCCCCATGTACTTCTACAAGTCGGCCAAGTGGCTGTCCGGCATCTCGGTCACCGACAAGGTCGTTCCCGGCTACTGGGAGGAGCGCGGTTATGCGGTCGACGGCTGGCTCGACGACGCCGACCGGCACAGCGACGCGGCCTGAACACGAGGGCCGGGTGCGCCGCTTCGGCACCGCCGAGCGCATGGTCCACCGGGCCACGGGCTACTTGATGCTGCTGTGCCTGGTCTCCGCCGCCTGCCTCTACCTCGGGCCGCTGGCCCAGCTCGTCGGACGGCGGCACCTGATGGTCACGGTCCACGAGTGGTCCGGCATCTCGCTGCCCCTGCCCTCCCTGCTCGGGCTCTTCTCTCCGGCCTTCCGTGCGGACCTGCGCAGGCTGAACCGCTTCGCGGTGTACGACCGGCAGTGGCTGCGCGCCGTCCGCAGGCGCCGTACCTCGCCCGAGGCCCGCCCGGCCGGCAAGTTCAATGCGGGCCAGAAGCTCTACGCGGGCTGGATCGCCGGCGCCGTGCCGGTGATGATGTTCACCGGCCTGCTGATGTGGTTCATGGGGCTGCTGCCCTTCATCTCCCGCACCAGTGCGCTCTTCGTCCATGACCTCCTGGCCTGGGCGATCACCTTCGTCGTGCTCGGACACATGCGCATGGCGTTCGGGGATCCCGAGGCGAGGCTGGGGATGCGCACCGGATATGTCAGCCGCTCGTGGGCGCAGCGCCACCACTCGCGTTGGCTGAAGGAAGAGCGGGCGAGTGACGTGTCCGAGCAAACGGATAAAGTTTGATGTATCCCTCAGGTGAGGACAGTCTGCCCTCTTGAGGCACCGGCCTGGAACGTCTGCCCTCTCACCGCCGAGGGTGGCACATGGGCGGAGCGCGGCCGCGGTCTGTACCTGGTTGACGCGCTGGCGCGCACTGGAACACCTCTCCGAGCGGCCGGGCAAGACCGTCTCGCTGGAGATGGACATCCCCGAGGCGGAGCGGCGGACCGTCGAATGACCTAACACGTCCGTCATGAGGCTCGGTCACTGCGCCTGGGTGTGGACCGTCAACTGACTGTTGTCGGGACATGTGGCGCGTGGCCAGAGTGGGACCGGGTCGAGGATGACCGGCCCACTGGATCACCGGGATTCAATCCATTTTGCTTCGTCACCTGTTTAACAGGTGATATTGTCTGGATCAGTCTTCGGCGAGCAGCGGCTGCCTCGACTCGCACACACGAGTCACGGAGACACATGTGCGGACGTCGTCCGCGGTGAACCCTTCGCTCCACCCACTCCGGCTCATGTGACGTGCCTATGTGTCGCCGTGGCCAGGCACACACCTCCTTCTTCGATGGGAAAGCTAATGAGACGACTTCTGACTGTCCTCGCGGCCGGTGTGCCGCTGGCTGCGGCGGTGTACCTGCCGACCGCCTCGGCGGAGCCCGAGAACGGTTCCGCCTCCGCGTCGTTCGCCTGCGCGGCGCCGTCCGTGAAGGCCCCGGCCGGCACCAAGGTGGAGTCCGTGACGGCGGTGCGCCAGGCGGGCGGCACCATCATCGGTACCGGGGCCCTGGGCGGTTCGGTCTCCGGCGTCCCGGCCTACTGCGAGGTGACGGTCACCCTCACCCACCCTGGCGACGGCGACCATGCCAAGGTGCGGACCTGGCTGCCCGCCAGCGGCTGGAACGGCCGCCTCCAGGCGATTGGCGGCGCCGCCTACCTGGCCGGCGACAACGGCGTCGGTCTGGGCACCGCGGTCAAGAACGGCTACGCCGCCGTCAGTACCGACGCCGGTGTCGGAGACGCCCTTGACACCGACTGGGCGCTGAACAGCAACGGCCAGGTCAACACCGCGCTGCTGAAGAACTTCGCCTCCCGCTCCCAGCACGAGGCCGCGGTTGTCGGCAAGGAGGTCGTCGACGGGGTCTACGGCAAGGGCCCCGCCTACTCCTACTTCAACGGCTGCTCCACCGGAGGTCGCCAGGGCTACATGGAGGCCCAGCGCTACCCCGACGACTACGACGGCATCCTCGCCAACGCTCCCGCCGTCAACTGGGACGAGTTCGAGGTCGCCACCCTGTGGCCGCAGGTGGTCATGAACAACGAGAAGACCTACCCGTCGAAGTGTGAGTTCGACGCCTTCACCAACGCCGCAGTCAAGGCCTGCGACTCGCTCGACGGCGTCAAGGACGGTCTGGTCAACGACCTGTCCCGCTGCGACTTCGACCCGCGCACGCTGATCGGCACCAAGGTCGTGTGCGACGGCAAGGAATTGACCATCACGGCGGCCGACGCGGCCGTGGTGCGCAAGATCTGGGACGGTCCGCGTACCGCCTCAGGCAAGAAGCTGTGGTCCGGCGTCCCGGTCGGAGCCGACCTCTCGGCCCTCGCCGGCCTCACCGAGCCCGACGCCGACGGCAACGTCGCGGGCGCGCCGTTCCCGGTGCCCGCCGCCTGGGTCAAGCTCTGGGTGGCGAAGGACCCGTCCCTCGACATCTCGAAGATCACCTACAGCCGGTTCACGCAGCTGTTCAAGCAGTCCCAGGCCGAGTACGACAAGGTCATCGGCACGGACGACCCGGACCTGTCCGGCTTCCGCAGGTCGGGCGGCAAGCTGCTGACCTGGCACGGCCTGGCCGACCAGTACATCCCCACCCAGGGCACCGTGCAGTACCGCGAGCGGGTCGAGCGGGAGATGGGCGGCGCCAAGCGGGTCGACGACTTCTACCGTCTCTTCCTCGCGCCGGGCACCGTCCACTGCGGCCTGAACAAGGGTGACGGCACGACCGACGACCTCGGCGCCCTGACCACCTGGGTCGAGCATGGCAAGGCGCCCACGACCCTGCCCGCCACCCTGACCAACGCCTCCCAGCAGAGCGTCACCCGCGACCTGTGCAGCTACCCGCAGGTGTCCCGCTACAAGGGCCACGGCGACCCCGCCGTCGCCTCCAGCTTCCGGTGCGTCTCCCCGTCCTGGCACTGACCGGGCCGACGCCGACCCCCTGACCTGAGAAAGGCCGAACTCACATGAGCATGCAGACATCGACGCCGGCGCATCCGGCGGCCGCGGCGGACGAGCGCTCCTCCCTGCTGAGGCTGTACCTGGGCCGCGGTGTCCTGGCCGTGACGTGGGCCCTGGCGTTCGCCGGAGCCCACGAGGACGTCGACGCCGTGGCAATCACACTGCTGGTCGTCTACCCGCTGATCGACGCGGTGTCCTCACTGATCGACTACCGGGCCCTCCCCGCCGGATCGGAGCGCCGGGTCACGGCGTTCAACGGGGTGCTGAGCACGCTCGCCGCCATCGTGGTCGGTGTCGCCGGGGCCGGTGGCGTGGCGCCGGTGCTCCATGTGTTCGGCACCTGGGCCGTCGTCTCCGGGGCGGCCCAGGTGGCCGTCGGCCTCCGTCGGCGCGGCCCCGAGCTGGGCAAGCAGTGGCCGATGCTGATCGCGGGTGGGCTGTCCTTCCTCGTCGGCATCATCTACAACATCCAGGCCGCGGGCGACGATCCCTCGCTCGACGTGCTCTCGGTCTACGCCACGGGCGGCGGGGTGTTCTTCATCGTCCAGGCGGGCCTGCTGGGCTGGAAGGCCCGCCAGCTGCGCACGCGGACCGTTTGACAGCCGTATCCCTTCTGTTCCGTCCCGGCCAGCGCCTCACGGCGAGGGCCGGGACGTTTCTCGTGCGGGGTCGTCCTTCCCGGAACTGAAGCGAGGTGTCTGTCGTCAGCCGACGCGATAGCGCACTGGAAGGGACAGCACGCCGCGGATGATGCCGGAGCCGATCCACGCCAAGGAGTCCGCCGGGGCGGCGAGTTCCAGTTCGGGTACGCGGGAGAGCAGGGTGCGCAGGGCGATGCTCGTCTTCTCCAGGCGGGCGAGTGGGGCGCCCAGGCAGTAGTGGATGCCGTGCCCGAAGGCCAGATGAAGGGCGCCCGGCCGGGTCACGTCGAGAACGGCCGGGTCGTCGTCCTAGGCCTGCGGGGCGTCGCGCCCCGCCGCACCGAGAGCGACGACGACCATGCTGCCCCTGGGAATCGGCACCCCGCCCAGCGATGTCCTCGGCCGCGTAGCGGCTGGTGGAGCGCCCGACGGAGGTGTCGCAGCGCAGGAACTCCTCCACCGCGCCGGGCATCAGCTCGGGCCGCTCGCGCAACAGCCCCAGCTGCTCGGGGTGTTGCAGCAAGGCCAGCACGGCGTCGCCCAACAGGTTCACGGTGCTCTCGTGACCGGCGACGATCAGCATCATGGCCGTGCCCACCAGTTCCTCCTCGGTTAGCCGGCCGTCCTCCTCGTCGCGTACGGCGACCAGGGCGGACAGCAGGTCGTCCTGGGGGCGGCGGCGTTTGTCCGCGACAAGATCGGCCGGCAGCCCGTGCAGACCGGCCAGTGCCGGGCGGTGCTCGGGCGAGGCCACCCGGAGCGCATGGGCCGACCAGCGGCGGACGTCCAGGTGGTGCTCCTCGGGGATGCCGAGGAGTTCGGCGATGACCGTGGCCGGCAGTGGTGCGTGGAACACCTCGACGAGGTCGGCCTCGCCCGCCGGCGGCAGCGCGTCGATCAGGTCGTGGGCGATCTGCTCGATGCGCGGCGCCAGTTCAGCCGTACGGCGTGGAGTGAAGGCGGCCGAGGCCAGTCGGCGCAGACGGGTGTGCTAGGGCGAGTCGTCCTCCATCATCTGCGCGCCGAGCCCGACCGAGGGTTTGTGGAGGACGTAGCCGGCGGCGGCCAGGGCATCGGCGGCGGGCGTGGCGTGCTTGAGCAGGGCGGGGTGGGTCGGCGCCTCCCGGGCCAGGTCGTGTCCGACGATCACCCAGCCCTTCAGTCCGAGGTGGAACTCGGTCGGATGGATGGGCCCGAACCCCCGCAGCCGGGCGTACCGCGCGGGAGCGTCCGCCTTGAAGGCGGGATCGATGACCACCTGGCCGTCCTGGTCCGGGCATTCCTCATGGGGGTTCAAGACGTGTCTCTCCCGTTCCGGCGGTCAGGTCGTCGCCATGAGAACGAGCCGCGTGCCGTGAGGGTTCAGCCGGCGGACCCGCGCGCGGACACGTTTGAGGGGCATGCGCGGTGCGCATGCCCCTCAAACGCCGGAGAACTCAGTTGTCACTGTTGAAGATGGTCAGCACGCGCAGCACCTCCAGGTAGATCCACACCAGCGTCATGGTGAGACCGAAGGCGGCCAGCCACGCCTCCTCGCGCGGGGCACCGTACGCGACGGCGTCCTCGACCTGCTTGAAGTCCAGGGCGAGGAAGGCCGCGCCGAGCAGGATGCCGATGACGCCGAAGAGGATGCCGAGGCCGCCGCTGTTGAAGCCGAGGCCGTTTCCCGCGCCGAAGGCGGAGAAGAGGAGGTCGGCGACCAGCAGCAGGAGAAAGCCGGTCGCTGCGGCGGCGACGAACCCGGTGAACCTCTGAGTCACGCGGATCCAGCGCATCCGGTACGCGACGAGCACGCCCGCGGACACCGCGAAGGTGCCGAGCACCGCTTGCACGACCACACCCGGCGCGATGTAGGTCGAGATCGTGCTGGAGAGCACGCCGAGGAAGACACCCTCGAACGCCGCGTACCCGAGGATCAGTGCCGGGGACGGTGTCCTCTTGAAGGCCTGGACCATCGACAGGACGAAGGCGACGAGAGCCGCGCCCAGGGCGATGCCGTAGGACCGGCCGATGTTCGCCTCGTCGACGGGCAGCGCGAGCCAGGACAGCACCGCCGCCAGGGCCACGGTGCCGAGCGTCGTCCCGGTGCGGACGATGACGTCGTCCATCGTCACCGCGGTCCCGTCGGTCCGGGGCGACGTGTCGGCACCGGGGGCGTAGGGGTTGGTCGCGTAGTCCTCCGTCGGCGGGCCTCCGACCGTGGCACCCACTGGCCGGTGCGCGTAGGCGTCGGCCGGGCCGGCGTCACGGGCGGCACCCCAGCGGGAAAAGATCGGGTTGCTGGTTCTCACGTCATTCCTCCTCGTCCGCCGCACACTCGCGGCCTGCGGCAAAGCGTTGTCATCGGATGCTCGGGATGGCATACGTGTGGCACTGGCCATGTATCGGGCCGACGACGGCAACCCTGTTCGTCACCACTCTGACAGGTGACGAAATGAGAAGCAAGTCATCCGCACGTCCGTCCGGTGGCGGTCATTCGGACGGTGCCCCCGGGCCGTCCAGCAGCTCCACGAGGAAGTTCTCCCAGTCCAGACCGTCCATCTCCGCCTCGGCCGAGGTGACCCGGTAGGTCGCGTCGAGCCACTCCGCCAGCGGCGCGACGGGCACCTCGAACAGAGCCTCCACCTCCTGCGATTCGAGAAGCAGCCAGGACGAGGGCCGCTCCCTGGGCAGCGCCGGCCACATCCGTACGTCGCCGCAGCCGCTCATCGACGTCAGCCCGCGATGCAGGAGTTCGCGGCCGATGCGCCAGATGAGACTCGGTCCTCGTTCCGCCAGGAACTCGACCGTGATCACCGCGGGCATGTCCGGGTCGAAACGGAACTCCGCACGTATCGGCAGCGGGGTGAACTCATCAACCATCTGGTCGAGGTCCAGGAACAGCGAAGTTATGAGCTCGGGCGCCGAACGCGCCTGCAGGGGTGACTGATCGCGATGCATGACGGGAGTTCCCTCCGTGGGACGAAGTCTGTGCCTACAACTCTTCGCCGGGAACAGAAACCGCACATCGGTCACTTGACGGTCAAAGGGCGGCCTGGAGCGGGGAAGTCGACGGGGCGCTGATGCCGGTGCGCGTCGCTTCTGGGAGGCGCCGAACGGACCGCGCAGCGCGTGACGTAAGTCAATTGGCTGCGGAGGCCGCGAGTCGGCGGGCGGGATGAGCCGTCCGGCCGAGACCCACTGTGCGTGCATCTTTTCAACCCCGCCGTCGACAAGCTCACCGACTTCTTCATTGCCCGCCTGGTCAAGTGATCGACACAGCACCACAGCCGACCGCACCGGCGTGCACGGCGATATGACGAAGGGGCCGACAGCTCACGCTGCCGGCCCCTCATCGTGTGAGCCGCGCCGCACCGTTGGCCCTGCGGATCAGGGGCCGGTGGTGCGTCACTTCGCCTGTAGGGGCCCCGCGAAGGACTTGCGCAGCGATGCGGGAGCGGCCAGGGGAAGGAGCGCGGCGAGCATCTTGCCCTTGACCGTGCTCGGCTGCCGCGTCAGCTCGACGTCGACGCGGGTGCCGTTGTCCTCGGGGGTCATCCGGAAGACCCAGCCGCCGCCGGCTCCGAAGAGCTTGGAGTCGAGCGTGGTGATGGTGACCGTGTCACCGGCCGGCCCCCACTCGTAGCGTGCGCGCTCCCAGGCCGCGGCCGTCCCCTCGGTGACCTCGGCCCAGGTGTCACCGAGTTCGTGGACCTCGAAGTGTGCGGTGTCGATCGTGGGCCAGGCCTCGGCGCGTGAGGGGCCGAAGTCGGTCAGCACCTCCAGAACGTCCTTCGGGCCGAGCTTGGAGACGAGATGGAACCGCACGACTGCCATGAGATGTCCTCACCGAGAAGTAACCGTTCTGACCGGTGACGAGAGATTCTCACGACGTCTCATCACCTGTCAAGATGGTTACTCTGAAGGGTGTTCGGCCACCTGTCAGGAGGATCACGTGAGGCATGTATTTCCGTGCGGGACGCTCACGCTCGGCTTCGTGGACACCCTGAAGGCGGCGGGCGCCGGTTCCGATCGGGCGGATCGGCTTCACCGGGCTGCTCGACGAGAAGCCCGGATCCGGTCAGGTGGATGGCCCGTTGCTCAAGCGTGTGCTCAGGAGAGCGCCGGACAGGCATCTGCCCGCTTCAGGCGCCCTCCTTCTCTACTTAGAAGAAGCCCAGCTTCTTCGGCGAGTACGACACCAGCAGATTCTTGGTCTGCTGGTGGTACACCATCTGCATGGCCCTGACCAGCATCCTGTACCCGGCCGGGGCGGTCGGCTTCCCGTGCGTCGTCAAACCGGCCGACGGCGCCGGATCGGTCGGCGTCACCGTGGTCACCGGCCATGAAGGCCTGGAGCAGGCCTGGCAAGTCGCCCGCGCGGCCAGGGTGATGTACGGGCTGCCGCGCGACGAGCGCGTCCCGGTCCAGGAGTACGTGGGCGGCAGCGAGTTCAGCGTCCAGTCGGTCACCCAGCACGGGGTCAGCACCCATCTGTGCATCACCCGGCTGCCACCCCTTCGCCGAATGCAGAGCTCTCTCATAGTTTGTCGCGACTCCTGACCATCCGGGAGCGGCGCGTCGCGGAATCTGAAGTGACGGAGACATCCAGCGCACCAAGTTCGAGAGATGCCTTACGAGCTTGGGATCGATAGTGTCGCGGTCGGCGGTCAGCGGTCGTAAACGCGGACGTTGCCGGACCGGCAAGTAAGATTGCTATCGGGAACGGCTCACGGTGAGGTGGGTGAGGCCGTCAGCTGTGGCGGGGCTCGAGCGCGCAGACGATCGAGTAGGGCCAGCCGGGAAAGGGGATGTGCTGGTCCTTGTCCCCCGGCCGTAGGTGTGGCACAGGACCCGCTGTGGTGAGGCGTGGGCGTCGGGGCGTAGCCGGCAGGTGATGTCGATGGTCAGGACCAGTCGGCAGTCGGCAGCCCGTGGCAGTGGGACTTCGGCCAGTGCCCGCCGCAGCCGGCTGGCATCGATGCGTCCACGGGCCAGGGCGGCGTAGAGCTCGCCATGGCATCGGCGGTGTTCGCCCACCAGTGACAGCTCAGCCGGCGACCTCACCGGTCCGTCGCCGCACAGAACGGCATCGGCCAGCTCGAACAACGCATCCGAACGAGCGGTCAGGCAGGAGTAGAACTCGCCCCGGAAGCATGACAGTTGCGCCAATGCCTCCGGTCGGGCGTCGTGATGCAGCAGACTCGTCCTCACGGCCTTCGTGCTGGACGTGTGTGTTCCTTGGCCGGAGCACATGTTCAGCCGAAGGCCGCTTCCGTGTAAGCCGGTTACCGAACCGAGTGATCAAGTTCGGCGCGCCATTCGACGCCGGATGTTAAAGACCAAGCGTACGTCCAGCAGTCCGGACGTCTTCCCAGCTCAGAGGAGATGTGAACGATGTAGCCGGACGTCAAGTTCAGGGTAGCCAGCCGGTGCAAGTCCGGTCCGGGGAGACGCCAGGGTCCCCGGTAGCTGACTCCCGGCGTGGCCCGAAACGGTGACGTGGAAGTGGAGTGACAAGCGCTCCTCGGGGGCGTGCAACCGACCAGTCCGCAACATGAAGTGAAGCCTGTAGCGTCGTCATTTGACCCCCGCCCGCGGGCGGGGGGCAAGGAGGAGCCGAGCCTGGGCTTGATCGGCGAAGGCCACGGAAGACGATCTCGGACCTCGAGCGGTCGTCGAAGAACCTCCCGGCGTAAGGGGTGATGATCGCGCGGATGGAATCCAGGTCCTGCCGCCGCTGGTGTGCGAGCTGTTTGTTTCTGAACCCCGGAGCGTTGATCGCTAATTTTCTCACTGTCCGTGATCGTGGCCATCGATCTGCTCCGGGGGCCCGTCATCCGGAGAGGGCGGTGGTGGTGAGGGGAACAGGAGGTCTTCGAAGAGGTCCAGCGCCAGCATCAGGAGCAGGAGCATTACCGGTACGAGCAGAGCTAGTGCCGCATCAGGCAACGTTTGCCCTGTCCACGAGGGCGCGTAGGTGCCGGTCATCGGCGTGGCGGTTTCGCCAGATGATGTAGCGGCGG
>LRTP01000361.1 GCA_001550305.1 Streptomyces diastatochromogenes | reverse complement strand
GGCGGCCGACCCCCGTCTGGCGGTGGCCCGCGAACGGGCCGCCACGGTGAGGGTGGATCAGGCGACGGCGGTGTTCTCGACGCGGGCGTTGGCGGAAGGTTCCGCCGGGTCCGGAGGGAAGGGTCCCGGTCCCGGGGAGGACGCGCGACTGCGCGAGGCCGTGGCCGCCTGGGTCGCAGGGGCGGACGAGGAGGCCCCTGAGGGGGAGTCTGAGGTTCCGGAAGCCGCCAAGGGCCCGGCGGGCCCCGACAAGGCCTCCAAGGGCGCGGAGAAGGCCGGTACGGCGGCGGAGGCCGGGACCGGGGCCGAGGCTGAGGCTGAGACCGAGGTTGAGGCTGAGACCGAGGCTGGGGCCGAGGTCGAGGCTGCGGCTGGGGTTGCGGGCGAGGTTGACGGGGAGTCGGCTTCTGGGTCCGACGCCGACGCCGGTACCGACATCGATGCCGCCGCTGATGCCGACTCCGACTCCGGTTCCCCTTCCGACGCGGACTCTGACGCCAAGTCCGCGTCCGAGGGTGAGGTTGAGGCCGAGGGCTCGGCGGCGGATGACGCCGACACCGATGCCGACGCCGAGCCGAAGACGGACGCGAAGTCCACGTCGGACGCCGAGTCCACGTCGGACGCCGAGTCCACGTCGGACGCCGAGTCCACGTCGGACGCCGAGTCCGAGACGGCGCCCGAGTCCGAGACCGACACCGAGGACGCGAAGCCGGCTGAGGCGAAGAGCTCTCCGGAGGACGCGTCCGAGACGTCTGAGCCCTCGGAGAAGACCTCGGAGAAGACCTCGGAGAAGACCTCGGAGAAGACCTCCGAGACCTCCAAGGACTCCGAAGGTCTCGAAGATTCCGCGAGCCCCGAGGCCTCCTCGGACGTCGAGGACGTCGAGGACGCCAAGGACTCCCAGGAGGCGGCGGCGCAGAAGGACTCCAAGGACACGCCGCCCGCCGACGGTTCGGCATCCGCCGACGACTCGCCGTCCGCGAAGGACGCCCCGGACACCGACGACGCGCCCGAGCCGCCCGTCGACCAGCCCACCGCCATCTTCAAGGCGCCGAAGCGCCCGGCGGTGGACCAGCCCACCACCATGCTCAAGCTGGGCGGTGCCAAGCCGGCCACCGACAAGCCCGCGGACCAGCCGAAGACCGAGCAGCCCAAGGCTGAGCAGTCGAAGGTCGAGCAGTCGAAGGCCGACCAGTCCAAGGCAGACCGGCCGAAGCCCGAGTCCCCGTCCGAGCGCACCAGCAAATTCGTGGCCCTCAAGCCCCTCGACGAACCCGTGTCGAGGGTGAAGCCGAAGACCACCGCGACCCCGCCCGTTCCCTCCGCCTCCTCCTCGCCGACCAGGGTGGCCCCCGCCGACGCCACCGCCGCCCTCCCGCAGGTCGGCCCCGAGCGCACCACGCAGCAGCCGCTGCCGCCGAAGCCGCCGCTGGACCTGCTGGCCGAGCTGACGAACACGCCGCCGCCCCCGCAGACCCCGGTGCGGACGCTCGCGCGGCGGGTGAAGATCTGGACGCCGCTCGTCCTGCTGCTCGCGGTCATCTTTGCGGTCGCACAGTCGCTCCGACCGCTGCCGACCCCCACGCTCGACCTCACCGCCGAGTCCAGCTACACCTTCGGCGGCGGCGACGCCTCCATCCCGTGGCCGTCCTCCGGGCAGGGCGCGCTCGACGTCCAGGGCATCGGTGCGTTCGGCACGTCCGGCGCGCAGAAGGCGGCGCCGATCGCGAGCGTCGCCAAGGTGATGACGGCGTACCTGATCCTGCGCGACCACCCGATCAAGTCCGGCGACGGCGCGAAGATCAAGGTGGACCAGAAGGCCCAGGACCAGTCGGCCGCCGGCGACGAGTCGACGGTCAACGTGCACGCGGGCGACACCATCACTCAGAAGGAGGCCCTGGAGGGCGTCCTGATCGCGTCGGCGAACAACGTGGCCCGGCTGCTGGCCCGCTGGGACGCCGGTTCCGAGACGGCCTTCGTCGCCAAGATGAACGCCGCCGCCAAGGACCTCGGGATGACGAACACGACGTACACCGACCCGTCCGGCCTGACGAAGACGACCGTGAGCACGGCCGCGGACCAGGTGAAGCTGGCCAAGGCCGCGATGAAGGACGCTTCCTTCCGCGAGGTCGCCCGGATGATGGAGTACACCGACTACAAGGGCACCAGGCACAGCAACTGGAACCACCTCGTCGGCTCCAACAACGTCATCGGCATCAAGACGGGCACCACCACCGCGGCCGGCGGCAACCTCGTCTTCGCGGCGACCAAGGAGATCGGCGGCGAGGTGCGGACCATCGTCGGCGCGGTGATCAGCCAGGGCCCCGGCGGCAGTGACAACACCATCCTCGGCGGCGCCCTGGCCGCGGGCGACAAGCTGATCCGCGCCGCGCAGGCCTCGCTGAAGTCCGCGACGATCCTGAAGAAGGGCGATGTCGTCGGTTACGTCGACGACGGGCTCGGCGGCCGTACGCCGGTCGTGATCACCAAGGACGTCACGGCGGTCGGCTGGGCCGGACTCAAGGTCAAGCTGTCCTTCGTCTCCTCGGAGCTGCCGCACTCCGCGAAGGCCGGCACCAAGGTGGGCTCGCTCACCGTGGGCGACGGCGGCAGCAGCAGTGCCGTGCAGGTTCCCGTCGAGCTCCAGAAGGACCTCGCCGAGCCGGGCTTCGGCGCCAAGCTGACCCGCGTGAGCTGAGCGGCCGTACACAGTGGGCTGAGCGGACGTACGCGGGAGGGTGCGGGCGTACGGGTACGGGTACGGGCGTACGGGTGGGGCACGCTTCCGGCAGGGGGCGTATCCCCCGTACGCCGGAAGCGCCCCGAACGCCATGTGAACGCGCCGTGAGCCCGCCGTGAGCGCGGCACGAACGCACCGCACCCCGTCGGGGCGCCCCACCCGGGAGCTGCCCGGCGGGGTGCGTGCTAGCGTCGCGAGATCGGGGCAGGTCGCGGGCCGCGGGTCCCGGGCCGAACACGAGAAAACGGGACACGGGAGCCTTGCAGTGGCGACAGCGGAGCCGACACACGCCGACGACGCCGATCCTGGCCCTGGACCAGGTCCTGAGCCGGATCGCGGACCGGGCTCGCGAATACGGCTGCCCGCGCACGCCACCGACGACCCCGCTGACGACGGCCTCACGGACGACGAGCCGCGGGAGCCCGTGACACCGGAGTCCAAGGCGCCGGAGTCCAAGGCGTCGGAGTCCGGGACGCAGGGCCGACGTACCCGCCTCAAGGCCTTCGCCCTGCGCCACCCCGTCGCCTTCGTCACCGTCGTGGCGGGCCTCCTGCACGTCGTCTGGTTCTTCACCTTCGCGAACAGTGGCGGAGACCTCGCGGCGCAGGACGCGTGGGCGGAGTTCGTGGGACGACACCCGGACTCGGCGTACAACCTCGCCTGGTACGGCGGTATGCACCCGGTGTCGTACAGCGTGGTGTCGCCGTATCTGATGTCGGTCCTCGGCGTCCGTACGACGATGATGATCGCCGGGACGATCTCGGCGGGCCTGCTGACGATGATCCTCATCCGCAGCCGTGCGATACGGCAGCCGCTGGCGCCGGCCTTCGCGGGCGTCTTCGCGCTCATCTGCAACGCGGTGTCGGGGCGGGTGACGTACGGCCTCGGCATGGTCTTCGGGCTCGCCGCGGCGGCCGTGGTGTTCTGCTGGCCGTACCGCTGGCGCTACAAGCGCTGGGCGAAGGCCCTGTGCGCGGCGCCGCTCGCCGCACTGGCGACGGCCGCCTCGCCGGTGGCTGGGCTGTTCGTGGGCCTGGTCGCGGTCGCCCTCTTCCTCCAGAAACGCCGCCCCGGCGCGTACGCGCTCGGCATCGCGCCGACCGTCGTCGTCGCGCTCTCGGCCTGGCTGTTCCCCTTCTCCGGCACCCAGCCGATGTCCTTCGGCTCGGCCTCGCTGCCGCTGATCTCCGCCGGGCTGGTCTTCGCGCTCGTTCCCAAGGAGTGGAAGACGGTCCGGATCACGGCGGCGGTGTACGGACTCGCCGTGCTCCTCGTGTGGCTGATCAGCTCGCAGATCGGCTCGAACATCACCCGCCTCGCGATGCTGCTCGAGGGCGTCGTGCTGCTCGCCGCGCTCCCCTTCACCGTGCCGAAGTCACGCAAGTGGTACGTGACCGTCCTCGCCTTCACCGGATTCGTCGGGTGGATCGGCTTCAAGTCGGTCGACGACATCATCCATACGACACCGGCGGCGTCCTGGGCCCGCGAGCTCGCTCCGCTGGTGAACCAGCTCCAGGTCGTCGGTGCCGAGAAGGGCCGCGTGGAGGTGGTCCCCGCCCGCTCCCACCGCGAGGCGTCCGCGCTCGCGCCGTACGTGAACCTCGCCCGCGGCTGGAACCGCCAGGCCGACATGGAGCGCAACCCGCTCTTCTACGACGACACCCTCAACTCCGCGAACTACCACGAGTGGCTGCAGCGCTGGGCCGTCCACTACGTGGTGCTGCCCAAGGGCGAACCGGACGGGGACGGCGGCGAACGCGAGCGCCGGCTGGTCCAGCGCGGCATGCCCTACCTCCGCCAGATCTGGGGCGACGCGAACTGGCAGCTCTTCTCGGTCACGGATCCCACGCCGCTGGCCGATCCGCCGGCCGTCGTCGACCGGGCGGAGCAGGGCGAGCTGATCATCGAGGTGAAGAAGGCGGGCCGCGTTCTCATCCGCATTCCGTACTCCCCGTGGCTCGGGCTCGTCGACGCCAAGGGCAAGAGCGTGAAGGCTCCGCAGGAGACGCAGAAGTCCAAGCACCGTGCGGAGGGTACGCCGAAGACGTACGACAACCTCAACGGCTGCCTCATGGAGACCGCGGAGAACGCCTCCGGCGACAAGTGGACCGAGCTCCTTGCCCCCGCCCCCGGCACCTACCGCCTGGCGGCCCCGTACCAACTCCCCCGGGGAACCCCGTGCCCCGAGGAACTCCGCTGACCTGACGGACATACCGACCGGCCCCCCCGCACCCCTGGGACCGGGGCTCCACCCCGGATGTGTCTTCGTCTGCGGCCCGGCGGGGGTTGCTCGCGCAGTTCCCCGCGCCCCTAGGCACATCCTCCGCCCACCGGAGGTTCTTCGGCTGCGGGTCGGTGGGGGCTGGTCGCGCAGTTCCCCGCGCCCCCAGGCGCATCCCCGCGCGCCTGAAAGTCCGGGCTCGGTCGGTGTTTCAGGGCGAGGTCGATGGCCCACCCACCCCGGCCCGCATCTTCAGCCCGTCCGGCGTTTGAGGACGAGGCCGTTCAGGCCGATGGGGGGCTGGGGGCGGAGCCCCCAGGTTGGGGATGGGACGGGTAGGGGCGGCGGGGGCGAGGAAAGTCCCCGGTCCCGCCCCCCGGCTCACCTCACCTCACCTCACCGGAAACGCCACGTCACACACCGCGTCCTCCGGCCCCGCCGCATCCCAGTCCGCGAAGTACACCTCGCGGCAGGGACCGTCGTACGACAGCCCCCGCTCCCCGACCCACGCCTCGACCGCCTCGAACGCGGCGATGATCTGCGGATGAGCCACCTGCGCCTTGGTGATCCGCGCGTACGCGAGCCGCCGCGCCGGCTCCACCCGCACCCCGATCCCCGACGCCCGCCCCCGCTTCTCGGCCCACGCCCGCGCAGCCTCCTCGTCGGCGACCGGCACGCACGACTCGGCGGGCCCGTCACTCTCCATGCTGACCTCGGCGTGATAGACGACGAAGGGCGAGCCGGTCGTCCCACCGCACTCCCGCGCCCCGTCCTCCAGCCGCGCCAGCGAGGCCGGAATCCAGACCGGCAGCTCATCCGCCAGCGTGTGCCGCTTCTCCGTCAGCACCACCCGCTCCGGCACATCCACCGTCTCGACCACGAACTTCCCGTACATCTCGGTACTCCTCCCGGACAGCCGTGCACGGAGGTACTCGGCGAGCGTCCGCTGCGAAGCGAACCGCGCCTCGGCATCCGCCCAGTACGTGGCGAGGAGCACGGCGCCCTGCGCCGCCCCGACCTCCACCACCTCGGCGATCCGCGCGAGCGGCATGTCGAGCTGCCGCAGCAGCGCGACCAGCCGGGCGCGCTCGACCTGGTCGGCGCGGTAGTAGCGGTATCCGCTGACCTCGTCGACATGGGCCGGAGCGAGCAGTCCGAGCCGGTCGTACAGCCGAAGCGCCTTCGGCGAGAGCCGCGCGCGGGCGGCGAACGCGCCGATCGTGAGCAGTTCCTGTCGCACGAGCCCATCCTCCGTCACCGGGCGCCTTCCGCCCGGTGACACAGGACGCTGGTCCCTGCCCCAGGGGCAAGGTCAACCCACGGCTTTCCGGAGCGGAACCCGGAGTTACGCGAGCGCCTTCTCCACCGCCGCCACGACCTCGGCCGACTCCGGCTCGGTCTGCGGCGAGAACCGCGCCACCACGTCTCCACCCGGCCCGATCAGGAACTTCTCGAAGTTCCAGCGGATGTCACCGGTGTGGCCCTCGCCGTCGGCGGTGTTCACAAGACGCTGGTAGAGCTCGTGCCGCGCGTCCCCGTTGACCTCGACCTTCTCGGTCATCGGGAAGGTGACGCCGTAGGTCGCGGAGCAGAACTCGGCGATCTCCTCGGAGGTGCCGGGCTCCTGCCCCATGAACTGGTTGCAGGGCACGCCGAGCACGGTGAAGCCCTGCCCCGCGTACCGCTCGTGCAGCCGCTCCAGCCCCGCGTACTGCGGGGTCAGCCCGCACTTGGAGGCCACGTTCACGATGAGCACGGTCTGGCCGCGGTACTGCCCGAGGTCCGCGGTGCCGCCCTGGAGGGAGTCGATCTGGACGTCGAGCACGGAACTGCTTGAACTGTCAGTAGTCATAAACGGATGCTAACTCCGCTTGATGTCGCCCCGGCCGCCGCCCGTCTTCCGCCCCACGTCCGCGCGGCGTCCGCCCGGCATGCGCCCCGCGTCCGCCCGGCCACGTCCCCGTCCGCTCGGTAAGGTCGCGAACGTGACCACAGCGAACACGATCAAGGGCATCTACGAGGTACTCGACGACCGCTTCGTCACCGGCCGCTGCACGAACGGCGACGGCAGGCTGGAGGTCCTCCACGCCGGCTCCCGCTGGGCCGAGGGCCCGCTGTACGTGCCCGCCTGGCGCCAGCTGATCTGGAGCGACATCCCCAACGACCGCATCCTGCGCTGGGACGAGCCCACCGGCACGGTCGGCGTCCTGCGCACCCCCGTGGGCAACACCAACGGCAACACCCTGGACCGCGAGGGCCGCCTGATCAGCTGCGAGCAGGGCAACCGCCGGGTGACCCGGACGGAGCACGACGGATCGGTCACCGTCCTCGCCGACCGCTACGACGGCAGGCGGCTCAACAGCCCGAACGACGCGGTCGTACGGTCGGACGGTTCGGTCTGGTTCTCCGACCCGGACTTCGGGATCCTGAGCGACTACGAGGGCCACCGGGCCGAGTCGGAGATCGGCGCGTGCCACGTCTACCGCCTCGACCCGGTTACCGGCGAGGTACGGCTCGCCGCGGACGGCTTCGACGGGCCGAACGGCGTCGTCTTCTCGCCCGACGAACGGCAGCTGTACGTCTCCGACTCCCGCGCCGCCCGCATCCGCGTCTTCGACGTCCGCGACGACGGCACCCTCACGGACGGAAGAACGTTCGCGGAAGCAAAGAATGGTGTCCACTTCGACAACATCCGCTTCGACGACGAGGGCAGGCTGTGGGCGGCCGCCCTGGACGACGGGGTGCACTGCTACGACCCCGACGGCACCCTCATCGGCCGGCTCCTGATCCCCGAGAGGGTCTCCAACCTCACCTTCGGCGGCCCCAAGAACAACCGCCTCTTCATCACGGCGTCCACGTCCTTGTACTCGCTGATGATGTCGGTGACCGGCGCCCCGCGCATCCAGCGGCACCGGTAGTCCGGGAACCGGGAAACCGCTGACCCGGGGCGCCCGCCCCTCCCTGCCTACTCCCGCTGGGCCTTCACCAGTACCTCCCCGGCGGGCGTACGGGAGTACAGCACCGACCGCCCGGCCCGCCCCCTTCGTACCAGCCGGGCGTCCAGCAGCACCTTCAGATGGCGTCCGACCGAGCCGAGACCCTGCCCGGTCAGGGCCACCAACTGGGTCGTGCTCATGGGGGAGTCGAGGAGGACGAGGACCCCGGCGCGGGCAGGCCCGAGCAGCGCGCCCAGGCTCTCCGGCACGGCCTCGGGACCGGTGTCGGCGAGCACGCCCGAGCAGGGGTAGACGACGGCGTACCGGTCCGGCTCCTCCCATGACACCCAACCGTGCCGCTGCGGTGTGATCGGTACGAACACCAGCTCGGCGCCGGAGATCTCGCGCGGCGGGTACTCGTGGAGATTGACCTGCAGCCGGTTGTCGCCGAGCCAGCGCGTGCCCGGCCGCAGCGCGTCGAGGGCCGCCGCCCAGCCGCCCTGGCTCAACCGCGCCGTCCGGGCGACGACATCGGCCTCCAGGACGCGCCGCCGCCGGTCCCAGTAGGGGCGTACGGCCTCGGTCCAGACGTGGGTGAGCAGGTCCGCGGCGCGCTCCGGGAGGTCGTCGCGGTGCAGGGCGGCGGGAAGCGGCCCCGCGAGGGAGACGGTGAGATGGGCCCGCGCGTCCGCGGCCGACGCCTCCCGCACCCGGGCGACCTCCTCCTCGAAGTCGGCCTCGCCGCGCGGTGTCGGTGTCAGGAAGTCGGCGATCCAGTTCCGCCCGAGCCCGGACCGTATGAGCAGCGCGGTGACGGGGTCACCGGACAGCCGCCTTTTGTACGCGGGCAGGTGGGCGTCGAGCCAGGCCCGCTCCCCGGGGTGCGCGGCGGTCCCCGCGTGCAACAGCTTGACGGCGGCGAAGGTCTCGGCGAGCGGGGAGAGCACGAAGCGGGTGCGGGCGAGGGTGTCGGCGTTGATCTGCCACCAGCCCATCCGCACCCCTCCGGCCGCTTCTCTCCCGCCGGCCATGGCCCCGCGTGGTTTCGCTTCTCCGCGAAACAATAACGACCACGCCGGGCGCCATCCGAGACTCCGCGCATGCGCAGCTACTCCGACCTTTTCCGCACCCGGGAGTTCACCCCTCTCTTCCTGTCCTCCGCGCTCAACTCGGCGGCCTCGACGATCGCCGGCCTGGCTGTCGGGACGCTGGTGTACAGGGCGACGGACTCGCCGCTGCTGTCGGCGGTGAGCATGTTCGGGCCGCAGCTCGCCCAGGTGGTCGGCGCGACCACCCTGCTGTCGGCGGCGGACCGGCTGGCGCCGCGCGCCACGATGACGGGCATCGCCCTGTCCTTCGCCGTCGGTACGGCGGTGATGGCGACGCCGGGCCTTCCGGTGTGGGGGCTGTTCCTCCTGATCTCCGTCCTCGGTCTGGTCTCGTCCCTCGGCGGCGGTGTCCGCTGGGGTCTGCTGAACGAGATCCTGTCCAAGGACGGCTATCTGCTGGGCCGTTCGGTCTTCAACATGGCGAACGGCCTGACGCAGATCACGGGTTACGCGACGGGCGGCGTCCTGGTGGCGGTGCTCTCGCCGAGGACCACGCTGGCGGGCGCGGCGGTCCTGTATCTCGCGGCGGCCCTGATCACCCGCTTCGGCATGACCCGCCGGGCGCCGAGGGCCACCGGCCGCCCCTCGATCGCGCAGACCTGGCGTACCAACGCGCTGCTGTGGTCCTCGCGCCCGCGCCGGACGACGTACCTGCTTCTGTGGATCCCGAACGGTCTGATCGTCGGCTGCGAGTCCCTGTACGTGTCGTACGCCCCGGACCGGGCGGGTCTGCTCTTCGCCTTCGCGGCGTTCGGCATGTTCGTGGGCGATGTGACGACGGGCCGTTTCGTCCCGCCCGCGGTCCGCGGTCGCCTGGGCATCCCGTTCCTGCTGCTCCTGGCGACGCCCTATCTGCTGTTCGCGCTGCGGCCGGGAGCGGCGGTGGCGGCGGGCGCGGTCGCCCTCGCCTCGGTCGGCTTCGGGGCGAGTCTGATCCAGCAGGAACGCCTGATGGCTCTGACCCCGGACGAGCTGAGCGGACACGCCCTGGGGCTGCACTCCTCGGGCATGCTCACGATGCAGGGGGTGAGCGCGGCGCTCGCGGGATCGGTCGCCCAACTCACCTCACCCGGAACGGCGATGACGGTGATGGCGGTCACTTCGATCGCCGCGACGCTGCTGATCCCGGGCTCCCGCCAACGCCCGGAAGTGTCCACACCACAACAGAAGCAACCAGAAGTGAACTCCCTCTGAACGCCGAAAAGTTGTACGACCGGAGCCACAACTCCCCTGTGGAGGGGGTCGTCGAACGGGATGACCACACGCGCACAGACTCACGCGCGGACCTCATCGGCCCCCAGGGCCCCGTTGGGCCCATCGGGCCCCGTGGAGGAGAACCCACCATGTTCAGTCGCCGCATCACCGCTCTGCCGAAGGCGCTGGCGCTCGCCACCGCCGCCGTGGCCGTCACCCTCGCCGCCCCCGCGGCACAGGCCGCGCCCGCCAGGAGCGCGACCGCGGTCGTCGTCGGCCAGAAGCTGTTCTACACGGCGGCCGCCGGTCAGACGAACCACCTGTCCATCTCCTGGGCGCTCGGTGCGTTCGACCCGGATTCCCAGCTGAGCGACTTCATCTACACCTTCGACGACACCGTCAGGATCTCCCTCGGCGCGGGCTGCGTCCGCCCGGCCGGCGGCGACGACACCAAGGCCGTCTGCACGGTGACCGAGCCCAACACCTCGGCGTCCGATCTCGACTCCCTGATCGTCGACCTCGGCGACGGCAACGACACCGCGACGACCAGCAACACCAGCGGCGGCTACACGAGGATCTACGGCGGGCCGGGCAACGACACCCTGACCGGCCACGGCGTCGACGTCCTCTACGGCCAGGGCGGCAACGACCGTCTCTCCGGCGGCGGCGGGGTCTACGACGAGGGCGCGAACGGTGGCGCGGGCAACGACACCCTCGTCAACTGCAGCGCCGAGTGCCACGGTGGCGCCGGCGACGACAGCCTGTCGGGCACGAGCGGCGACAACTCGCTGTTCGGCGACGACGGCAACGACAAGCTGTACGGCAACGCGGGCCGCGACCTGCTCCAGGGCGGCCGTGGCAACGACACCCTGTACGGCGGCGCGGGCGACGACAAGCTGTACGGCAACAGCGGCAACGACGTCCTGCACGGAGGCGCCGGCAAGGACTTCCTGTCCGGTGGCCCCGGCCGCAACAAGACGTACCAGAACTGACCCGTTCGCGGGGTGGTCGGGCGGGCGTGAGGAACGCCGGCCGGACAGGCTCTCGGTCTCCCCTGCGGCCGAGGGCCTGACCGTCCCCCGGAGGTCAGGCCCTGCCCGTCCCGGACCCCTCGACCGCGCGCAGGGCCTCGATGACGCTGGCCACATGAGCACGGGCGGCCGCCTCGGCGCGCTGCGGATCACGCGCGGCGATGGCCTCGACGAGGGCGAGGTGTTCGCCCAGGGAGACCTGGGGGCGCCCGGACTGCAGGGCCAGCCGGAACTGGTGGCGGACGATCTGGGCGTTCAGGCGGGTGAGGAGTTCGGCGGCGGTGTCCTGGCCGGAGATGTCCCGGACGAAATCGTGCAGTTGGCGGTTGAGCTCGGAGTACTTCAGGGGCTCGGCGGCCTGGACGGCGGCGTGCAACTGCTCGCCGAGTGCGAGGAGTTGTGTGATCTGCGCATCGGTGACCCGTTCGGCGGCCTTGGCCGCGCACAGCCCTTCGAGCACCATGCGGCACTCGTAGATCTCCACCGCCTCGCTCACGGACACGGTACGGACCCGGGCCCCGCGGTTGCGGATCCGCTCCACCAGGCCGTCGGCGGCGAGATCGACCAGCGCGGCCCGCACGCTGGCCCGTGTGACGTCGAACTGCTCGGCCAACTCGGCCTCGACCAGTCGCTGTCCCGGCACCATGTCACCGGCGAGGATGGCCCTGCGCAGTGCGACGAGGGCCTGCTCCTTGGCCGCGGCGCCGCTGCCTTTGGCACTGCCGGTAGCTGGGGACACGTACGTACTCCTTCGGTCTCGAGCTCCTGGAGCGTCTCGGGCTTCCTCGAGCTCTCCGCTCTCCTGGGAGATGGTTACCGACCGTAGGATGGGTACACAAAATCGTCAACAATCTGGCCCCGACAGGTGGGATCCGGGCCCCGGTGGCTGCTGGCATTCTGGGGGTGCGGGCGTGGAGCGGACGCGGATCCGCCGGGGAGGGGAGCGTGCCATGGGCGGGGCGGAACGGGATCGGGTCGGTACGGGGCCGATGGGTCCCGAGGAGATGATCGCGGAGGCGCGGAAGGCGTTCTTCGTGATGTTCGGGTTCCTGGCGCTGGTCTGGCTGGCGCAGCTCGCGAACTTCGCCGACCACTACGCACTCTCGCGGGACTACGGAGTGGTGTCCGGCGACATCGGCACGCTGCCCAACATCCTCACCGCATCCTTCCTGCACTGGAACTGGGCACACATCGAGAGCAACTCGGGACCGCTGTTCGTCTTCGGATTCCTCGCCGCCTACCGGGGGGTGGTCCGCTTCCTCGGGCTGAGCCTGCTCATCGTGGTGACCAGCGGCGTCACGGTCTGGTTCCTCGAGCAGGGCAACGTGGACACGGTCGGTGCCAGCGGCCTGATCTTCGGGTACTTCGGCTATGTCGTGGTGCGCGGGCTCTTCGACCGGCATCTGATCGACACGCTGATCGGTGTCGTCATGGCGGCCTCCTTCGCCTACCTGCTCACCGTGGCGGTGCCCGGGACGCCGGGGGTGAGCTGGCTGGGACACCTCGGCGGCCTGATCGGCGGCCTGGTCGGGGCCTGGCTCTTCCGGGACCGGCGTCCCCGGCCCGCCAAGGACACCCACGCCGGCGGGGGTACCGGCCCGACCGCCCGGGCGGCCCTCCAGCCCCGCCCCGACAACCCGCGCGCCGACCTCCACAAGGAACTCGGCGACCTGGGCCTGCTGTAGAAGGCCTGCTCCAGAACCTTCCTTCGACGTTTCACTCCCGACCCGCGCGGCCCCGCCCTCGTTCGCGGTGTACACGGGCGCCCCGCTCGACGAGCCCGAAGCGAGATTCCGCACGTCACCGCCCCCGCCTCCCGCCGCGTGCGACCTGGCTCACACCGACAGGCCGAATCGCGCGGTGGGCATGGGGCACGCGCCATCCGTGGACCTCGGCGGCGCCGTCATCCCCGCCTGAAGGGCACAAATCCGGCAACCTTGTCATTGGACCGTCGGGCATGTGATCGGGGGCTTCCGCGGCCTGTCCGAAAGAGAAGGAAGACCCTGGAACGGGGGGCGCATGACCCAGGCGGACGATCGCAGGGGACTGGCCGGTGTGGCCACGAGACAGGGGCTCGAGGGAGCGGTCGCGGAGGAAGCGCCGTTGCCGCGGGCGGCCCCCGCGCCACGGGTGATCCCGGTCGGGCGGGGCGCCCGCGGGGACCGGCTCGCCGCGCTGGGCGGGCTGCGGTTCCT
>LRTP01000360.1 GCA_001550305.1 Streptomyces diastatochromogenes | reverse complement strand
GGGCGACAGTGCGGTGGCGGACCCGGCGGGCAGCGGCGGGACGAGGGGGCGGCGCGTGCGGGGCCGCGGCACGTGGCCTGTGTGATGGACGGCAACGGCCGTTGGGCGCAGCGGCGTTCGCTTCCCCGTACGGCGGGTCACCGGGCCGCGGAGACCGCCGTCATCGACGTCATCGAGGCGGCCCGGGCCGCCGGCGTGGAGTGGCTCAGCCTGTACGCCTTCTCCACCGAGAACTGGAACCGCCCTGGCACCGAGGTCGAATTCCTGATGCGTCTGGTGCGCCGGGTTGTGCGCAAGCATGCGCCGCTGCTGCTCGCGCGCGGCATCCGCTGCCGTTTCCTCGGGGTCGCCGACCCGCGCATCCCCCGTGGACTGACCCAGGACTTCGACGACTTGGCGGCGCTGACCGCCGACAACCGGGGGATGACGCTGACCGTCGCCTTCGACCACGGCGGGCGCCGGGACATCGTCGAGGCCGCAAAGTCGCTGATCCGCAGCGGGACGCCCGCCGACGAGGTGACCGAGCAGCTCTTCGCGGACCACCTGCCTTTCCCCGGCACCCCCGATGTGGATCTGGTCATCCGCACCTCCGGTGAGCAGCGCATCTCCAACTTCATGCTCTGGCAGGTCGCCTACGCCGAGTGGGTCTTCCCCGAGGCGCTCTGGCCGGACTTCCGGGCCCCCGACTTCCTCGCCTGCCTGCACACCTACCGGCGCCGCGACCGCCGCTTCGGCGGCGTGCCCGCCCGGACGAACGGAGACCCATCATGACCACCGAAACCACGGGAACGGCCGACGAGGCATCCCTGTTCGGCCCGAAATCGCAGTTCAGCGCCTTCTTCGACGACCCGCGCTGGGCCCTGGCCATGATCCGCGCCACCGTACTGGAGGCCGCTCACCCGCAGATCGGCGCCGCCCTCGTCGACAACTCCACCTTCGTCGCCCACCCCTGGCGCCGACTGCGCAACACCTTCCTCAGCATGCGGCGCATGTTCGGCACCGACCCAGCGGTACGCGAACGGGAGGCCGCCCGACTCAACCGGCTGCATGCCCGCATGAGCGGCTCCGACTCCCGCGGCCGCGCCTACGACGCGATGGACCGCGCGACCCGCGCCTGGGTGGTCGCCACCCTCTTCGAGAGCGCCGTCATCATGTGCCGGCTGAGCGGCCAGCCGCTCGACCAGGACACGATGGAGCGGATGTACGCCGAGTACCGCGCGTTCCTCGCCGCGCTCGACGGCGACGCCGCAGAACTCCCCGAGGACCTGAACGACTTCTGGCGATACTTCGACCGGGTCGTCGAAAACGAGCTGGAGAACACCGAGGCGGCCCGCGTCATCCTCTACCGGCTCTTCGACCACCTGCCCGCCCCTGCGCTGCTTGACGGCGTGCCGACACTGTGGGCGGCCGGCCGCGCTGTCGCCGGTCCGCTCCTCGGCGCGATCACCGTCGCCTCGCTCCCCGAGCCCTACCGGCGCCGGGCCGGTCTGCCCGAGATGCCCGGCGCCACAACCCTTATGCAGGGCGCCTACCTCGCCGCCGGGCTCGCCCGATTCCTGCCCGAGGGCTGGATCAACGCCGAAAGCATCATCGAAGCCCTCTCACTCTCGCCCGACAGCGACGACCCTCGCGCCCGCACCGTAACCGCCCTGCGCGCCCGCATGAAGCGGGCATCGGCCCTGCTCCGCCTCCTCACACCACTGAGCGGCGACACCAACCCCGACCGGGCGCCTTCGGCGGGCACAGAAGAGAACCGACGCTCGGCGGAGGAGTTCTTCCGCCGAGTGCTGGACCAGACCGGCGACGGCCACCTCGACTGGCCTGACCTCGCCGCCATGGCACGCGAACTCTCCACCCGCCTCGACCTGGACGAACCCGAGGAGGCCCGGCTCTACGACGCCTTCGCCGCCTGGTGGCGCGAGCTCCAGGCCGCCCTCGACACGGACGGCGACGGCCGCGTCAGCGCCGAGGAGTACGCCACCGCCGTCCCCTCCCTCGCCGGACCCGCGCTCATCCGCGTTGCCGAGGTCCTCTTCGACGCCACCGACAAGGACGGCAACGGGAGCATCGACGCGGACGAGTACCGAACCCTCTTCCGCACCGCCTTCCACCGCGACCTCACCACCACCGACGGCGCCTACGGCCGGAGCGCCTTCGTGGGCGACTTCCTCTCCTTCATGGCGGGCCGCCGCACGGGCACCCCGTACGACCCCCTCCTCGCCGACGCCTAACGAGCTCGTGCATGGGTTGGCGGCCACGGCTGCACGCTCCTGCACCTACGTCCCTTCTTGCTACTCAGGTACCTGCGAAACGCCCATCGAGGGGTCATGCTGACCGCCGGATGGTCGAGGTCGAGGGCCGCGACGAAGCCGCCGCGGTCCGTCATGGTGCCGGCGTGCTCGTCGACGCGGGGGCCCTTGGCGCTGACGCACTGGCCGTGGTGACCGGCAGCGCAGGGGTGGCAGGTGCCGGCCTCGCACGAGCACCAGCGGAGGAAGCCGTGGGGATAGGCATCGTCGATCTTGCGCAGTGCCTTTGTCCAGGCGTTCGCGCGGACCCAGGCGCCTTCCTCCGCGGTCATCGGGGACGGCACCTGCGGGGGGACGGGGTCGAGGATGCCCGTGATCGATGCGCCCACGTAGCGCAGCCAGGTCGTCATATGTCGTCTCCAAACAGGGTGGGGATGGCCTGGAGTTCGTTCATCCAGGCCAAGAGGTGGGGGGTGGTGTCGGGCCCGAAGGCGAGGTAGGTGCCGTCTGCGGTGGTGCAGCCGAAGGCCTGCGCGATGCGCAGCCGCCGCGGGAGTTGACGCGGCCCATGTGGACGGCCAGGCCGCGCTCGCGGGCTTCAAGAGCCAGGCGGTGAGAGGTAAGGGGCGGTTCAGGCGAGCGGGAGCTGGGCGGCGGAGCCCGAGACCAGGGCGTCCCACTCCGGATCGAAGTTGTTGTCCTGCTTGTCGATCACGCGGGCCGGGGCGGTAGCGAAGAGCTCTTCCGCCATCGGCCAGGTCGTGAGCCGGGGACGGACCCAGGCACGGGCGCGCCCGTAGACCGGGTCGTGCTCGACGTCGACGCGGTGCCGTTCGGACGTGGTGATCAGAGACCGGGCGAGCTGCTGCGGGCGGCCGAGGTCGACGCGCTCGGTGGAGCGCATCACCGGGCGCCGCTTCCCGTCGGCGGACAGCAGGAACAGCCGGCGCACGTGGTACAGCGCCCACGGCACGTCCAGCTCGCGCTCGAACGCCTCCAGGCACGCCCGGTCCCGCGGCCGCGAGGGGTCGAACATCTCCAGGAGGGTCTTGCGGCCGTACAGCCGTGCGTTCGGGTTGAGGCTCATCGCCGTGTACTCCAGGCGCAGCACCTCACCGGCGATCTCCGGGTGGGTGCGCATGCGCTCGAGGTGGGCGGGCAGGGCACCCATGGAGACGGGAAGCAGCAGAACGTGCAGTACGACTTGGGCCAGTGCACGCCGAACCGCATCTGGAGGTAGTTCTCGACCTGCTGCCGGCCCCAGCCCCATGACACGAGCGGGAACACCCCGGTGCGTCCCGGGATCTTGGAGTTGGCCGTGTCCTTGAAGGGGCGGCCCGGCTCGTCGGCGTCGAAGCCCAAGATCTGCCTGAACGGGCGGCCGCCGAAGACCTGGGTGATCCACCAGTCGCCGACGTCGCCCTTGGCGCGCAGGCTGCTTCTCTGCACTAAGTCAAGTGAGACCTTTGAGCCAGCAGCGGTTCGATCCGTGCCCACAAGTCGTCGTCCACGGTCCACGGCCGAGTCGTCACACGACGCGAACGGTCGAATCATCACATCGGTCACGCCTGACCAGGACACCTCAGCAAGATCCTGCTATGAGCTCTAAGCCCCGACGGCCGGCGGTGTCAGTGCGGCCCAGTAGGCTTCCACGCGCCAGCCTCAGTTATGTGGAAGCAGTGCAAAGGGCACTGTCGTTGTTCCCGCCTCTTGGCGGTAATGACGATAAGTCTTATAATTCTAGAATCCAGGGGGGCGCATGGCGCTAGAAGAAAAACTTAGTGGTTGGACTGGGCCATCCAGCTCAACCGAACAAGATAAGCAAGATCGCACTGAACGAATGATTCGTGAAGCCATTAAGGAGCATGTCGCGTTCGACGGCTGTGACCTTAGCGTTTACGCCAAAGGTTCCTACGCGAATAATACCAATGTCAAGGCCGATAGCGACGTTGATATCGCCGTGCAGTGCGGTGAAGCTGTTTACTGGGACGAGGCAACCAAGGGTGCCCATCCGCCAAGCGGGTCCTACACGGGTATTTGGACACCAGCAAAACTACGGTCAGAGCTTGAAGCGGCGCTGAAGGCTAAGTTCCCGGGTCAAGTCGACTCATCCGGATCGACGGCATTCCGCATCCATTCCGGCAGCGCTCGGGTAGATGCCGACGTCGTACCTTGTTTCGATTATCGGTACCATTTCTCGTCAAATAATTACCGGGAGGGCGCTAAAGTCTTCAAAAAGAATGGCACTTCTCTAAAGAACTACCCCAAACAGCAGCTAGAGAATGGTCGGGCGAAGAACACGCGCACTAAGCAGTATTACAAAAAGACCGTCCGAATCATGAAGCGTGTCGAGAACGTGATGGTGGCAGAAGGCGTCCACCGCGAAGTTCCCTCATTCTTCGTTGAGTGTCTTGTGTACAACTGTCCAGACAGCGTTTTCCTTGAGCCAACTTGGACCAAGACCGTTGAAGGTGCCATCGTGCACATCTGGCAGCAGCTTGAGGGCGATGAGCCCTCTGTAGAATCGGAACGATGGCTAGAGGTGAGTGAATGCAAGTATCTCTTTAATAGCGCTCAGGATTGGAGCCGCCAGAACGGACGTGACTTCGTGAAAGCTGCTTGGAACTACCTAGGATACGCCTCATGAAAAAGACGATCGCCATTCGCATCATCGTTGGGGTGGTCGTCGTTGTCTTCATGGTTAGCGCATGGGTGCAAGACGGGCAGCCAGACTGGAGCACGCTCAAGCTCTTCTCGACTGCCGTCTTTGCGTGCACGGCCATCTTCAACCTATGGGATTTCTGGCTGTGGCGGCTTCCTCTGATTCAGCGAATTCCGGGGATTCCGCGTAGCGTCCGCGGAACCTGGAAGGGTACGCTCACGTCCTTCTGGATTGATTCGACAACTGGCAACAACCCACCGCCGAAGACCGTATACCTCGTAGTACAGCAGACTGCCTCACTGGTCTCTGTGAAGCTGTTGACCGACGAGTCAAAGTCTACGTCTGCTTTGGCCCAAGTGTCGGAAGTCGACGGATCTTTCTTGCTGACCTACTTGTATCTCAACAAGCCTGATTTGCGTGTCGAGCACCGAAGTCGTATTCACCATGGCTCGACCGTGTTTGATGTATCTGGCAGCCCGGCGAGACGTCTGAAGGGTCGGTACTGGACTGACCGGGACAGCAAGGGTGAGATGGATTTCGAAGAGCGGGATAAGAAGAATCTAGCTGACGACTTCGCCGAAGCAGCCGAACTCTTTGGAGGGGCTGAATGATGTCGAACGCGACGAAGTCGCACAGAACATCGGCAAATGGAACGGTTATGGTGCATTAAGGGGCGAGCATGGGGGAAGGTCTTTACATCAGACAGTTCATGTGGGCCTATCAGCCACACTTCAGAATATCGGTAGAGGTACGCGCTGAGTCGGCCCTTGAAGCGATCGGATTCTCTGGGAATCCTGATGTAGTGCTCGTCGGGTTTAAGGCTGCTGGTGGGCATGAATTTGACGTATGTATTGAGCCTGAAGATGGTCCGTACGCGCCCAATGACCTGGGACATGTAAGGCAACGAGCGGTTGATCTTTACGATAACCATCCTGATCGCGATATGATCCACAGCGTTGCTCATGTGCATGAACAGCGCCATCGGGAGCTACGCGATAAGATGCGAGCAAAGGCACTCGAAGAAGCCTTTGAAGCAATGCAGCGAGAGCACGGCAGAAAGTTCTTTTCGAGCGGGTCAGTCCGAGTCGGCGACTATGAAGTCCATGTGGTCATCAGCATTGATAAAGCGGCCCTTGGAAACGTTCCTCAAATCAAGACGGAGGAACGTGATCGTTTCCATGTGTATCAGTCGCTGGTGCATGCTGTAATTCGGGAGACCCTTAGACGTTCAGTCCGAGCTCTGTTTATTCCTGATGCTGGCTCAGGTACTTTTCCAGAGAGCGTGGACGAGATCGTAAGGAGCGCCACTGAGGCAATGGTCCGCTCTATGTTGTATTGTGCTGGCTTCTGGTTTGGCAGTGAGAATCATTTGCTAATGAGTGGCCTCTCTGCCTTGCCCTATGAAGGACGGCCCGGAGCGGGACGACTCGTCATCGCGCAGCAGGCTGATCCAGCGATCGAGGTATTCCTTAGGCTTCGAAATCCAGTGAAGATGCGCAACGTGCCGGCCGTGCGAAAGCTTCTGGAGGCCAGTGGATCTCAATCGGATCTGCTGTCGGATGGAGATAACGTCTACGGTCTTGGGGTAGTAAAGCCGGATTATGACGTTGATAGTGAAACGGTGTTTTCTGTCAGCTTCACCTCACGCGGTGTCTGGGAATTCTCACATGCAGGTGAAGCGCTATTGACAGTCCGGGATGGCATCCCGCATCTGCCTGCGCGTGTACTGGATGATGAGTATCTCAAAGATCTCGTACACCGTTTCTTTCCTGAATCCGATCAAGACGCGCTACGCGAGGCCGCGCAAGCAGCCGGTAATCATAGGCACGGGGCGATGCTTATCATCTCGGGCGATGCTGCGGGAGAAGCTGAACGCCTATCGCCACAGTCATGGTCAATCGAGCCGACGCGGTTAACTCCCGAGCTGTTGACGCAGCTGACAGACATGGATGGCGCGATGCTGGTTGACCCGCAAGGTCGGTGTCATGCCATCGGTGTAATTCTCGATGGCACTGCCCACGGCAGAGGTGACCCAGCTCGCGGTAGTCGATTTAACAATGCCATCCGATACCTCGACAGTGAACGGCCCCCGGCGATTGTAGTCGTCTACAGCTCAGACGGCGTAATCAATATCCTGCCACAACTGCATCCACGCATCGAAAAGCAGATAGTGATGGATGCCGTTGAGAGCTATCTTGCTGTTGCTTCGGTGGAGTCGATTAATCTCAAGGAGTGCAACGCGGCTTGGGATGTAGTGAATCTGTTTCGTTTCTACTTGTCGAGTGTTCAGTGCGAAGCTTTGAATCGCGCCCGAGTGCGAGTGGACGAGTGGGAAGAGCAGAATCGGAACCTGCGAATTATCAAGTCAGATCTAGAACCAGACCCAGAGATGAATGATTCGTACTGGCTATGACCTTTTTCGCCTGTCAAGAGGGTGGGCTGCAGCGGGCGGCTATGCAATCATTACACAGGGAATTCTACCCTTGTCCCTGTTGTTTGGTGGCGTACCCCCGAGAGCAAGATCCTGTTGTGAGCTTTTAGGACTCCTCGATCTTGTTGAGCAGACGCATGAGCAGGTCTGCCAGTAGGAGAACCTCGGCTGCTTCGGTTGGGTCGGTGTAGTCGACCCGTCGGTGGCTCGGCGGGTTCTTGAACAGGCCGATGGCGCCCTTGAATAGCTCCATCGTGCCGACTGCCTCACCCCCATCGGCCGTGGTGTCGACCAGTGGCCCCGCTTCCTGATCTCCCTTGCCGGGTCGGAACGCCTGCTGCATGAGGGCCGTGCCCGTGAGGGAGTTCGGGAGACCGGCCATCGTCCGGACGCGAAGTTCGACCTCCTTCATCGCCAACAGCGCGGCGGCCTCGAAGTCGCCCCGCAGGAACTGTGGCCGTGCCTTCGCCTCCAGCACGGGAACGAGTTCGATGTCGAGCCGTTGAACTGCTCTGATCCAGAGCAGGCCTTGGTCGAGCGCGGCGTGTCCCTGGCGACTGACGAGGAAGGAGCCCGCTGAGTCCTGGCCGACGTTCCAGACCACGAGTCCGCGGTTCAGCAGCCACGACCAGGCTTCTGTCAGCGCAAGAACGGCGTCGGGCTTCTCCCTGTAGGCGGTCCGGGCCCGTTTGAGCCAGTTTTGCCAGTTCCACTCGTTGTTGTCTCGAGCGTCTTTGAGTACTCGCAGAGCAAGGTCATCGACCGGTAGGGCCATAATCTCGTCTGCTTCCAAGGTCCAGTCAGCGCTGAGGGGCATGAGTTCTCCTGTGAGTTGGGGTCCCGTGGCTCACGGAGTGCGAGGCCGGGGAAGTTCAAGGTCCACTGGCCGTCGGGCCGTTCGAGCAGCATCGGCTTGCTTTGTCCGGAGGAAGGTCAGGGTCATGTTGATGCCATCGATCTCGCCGATCCACCCCTCCGTCTCGGCTCGCTGCCGCCGCTGGAGAAGATCCTGCTCCAATTCGGCCAACCGCGTCAGCATTTTCGGGTTGACCTGCAGCATCGGGCATCGGATGCAAGCGTGCTCGTGCTGGCAGGGTGATCCGTAAGGGCGAGCGCAGTTGCCGAGCTCGACCTTGCGCTTGTCGAAGTGGTCCTCGAATTCCGCCCACTCGTCCTGCGTGACGTCGATGTACTCGCCTTCGGGACGGAGGGCTCGGCGGTGGTTGAGGAACTCCTGGTAGTGCTTGACGATGTCCTCGGCGAAGACCGCGACGTAACCCTGCGTGGTCTGAAGGCTCAGGTGTCCGAGCAGGGCCGCACCGATGTGGATGGGTAGGCCGCCGTTGACGATGTCGGTCGCGAAGAGCCGGCGGAAGTCGTGCGGGGTGAACTTGGTGCCGGCGAAGGCTGGGTTCGTCTTGGCGATCTCCTCGCAGCTGTGTGCGATCATGTTGAGGACCGTGGACGGGGCGATGACTCCGCGGACGGTGCCCAGTTGTCGCTGAAAGAGAAACGGCATGGGCTCCGACCAGGTCTTTTCGTGTCCGTCGTAGCGGCTTACGAGCGGAATCACCTGACCGTTGCGGGTCTGCCGACGGACAATCTGGGCCGCAGCGTGGAACAGCTCGACGGACATCGGGATGACTCGCTCGCGTTCGGTCTTCGACGGAGCGACGACCAGGAGGGCGATGACCTCGCCGTTGGGCCGTTCGTACTGACGAATGCTGAGGTGGGTGAGCTCGACGAGTTCCTCGACGCGGATGCCGCTGTGCCGCAGGATCTCGACGGCCGCCCATTCCCAGAACGCCGACTCCTCCGCCATGGTCACGTGGACCAGTTCGCCGGTGTCATGATCGGTGATCCGGACGGTCGGCTCGGCCAAGATCTTTGCCCGGCGGTGGTCGTCGCGGGAATTGGTGCGTCTATAGCGGCGTCCCCGGTGTTCGAAGGACTCGCCGAGCGGGATGGGGCGAGCAGCTTCCAGCAGGCGGGCCAGGTGCTCGTAGCGGTCCTCGACGTGGCGAACGAGCACGGGCAGCAGGGGCTGGCGAACGCGGGTGCGGTCGGCCATGCGGCGGTTGACCTCGCGGCGCCGTTTGCCGAACCCCTTGAGGTCCCGGGGCAGGATCGGGCAGGGGGCCACCCACTGGGCCCACCGTTCGGGCTCGGCAACTGCCCAGCTGTGGAGGTCGACGTAGAGGCCGCGGACGGGCAGCAGGATGGCCGCGGGGTCCGTGCGGAGCTTGGTCCGGTCGGTCTTGCCGTTGCGGCGCCAGTACTGGATCTCGGCCCGCCACTGGTCGTAGAGCTCATGGCTGAGGTTCAGGTCCTTCTGTTCGGGGTTGAGTTCCTCGATGACGGACCAGAAATGGCCGGCCAGGTGGCGGGCGAGCCCTTGGAGAGTGACGTAGTCCGTGTCCGATTTGCGTCGGACCAGGTAGTCGATCAAGAGCTGGCGGATGTTGGCGTTCTTGATGCCGTAGTGGTCGACGAGTTCCTCGACGCTCCGCTGGCCGTCATAGATGAACGTCCGCAGAGTCGGGGCTGTCCCGGGAGGGAAGTGCCCCATGCTGTGCAGGATCTCCCAGGCTCCCAGGGCCGCGAACCGGGTGCGATCGTTGTTCGCGCCGTGGGTGAGGCCCAGGCGCTTGTTCTCCAGCGAGTAGTGCAGCAGTGCCGAGGGGGTCAGGTGTTCCAGAGCTATGCCTTGCGTGGTCAGAGCGCAGGCCAGATCGAACTTCGCCCGAAGCCGGTGGCGTGTCGTCAGGTGCCGCTGGGCGTCGACCGTTTCGAAGAACTTGTTCAGCAGGGGGTCCTTCTGGACTTGGCGGAAGGGCTCGGCGTAGTCGATGAACTTGTTCGCCCTGAACCCGGAGAGGGAGGGCTGGATGATCCGTGCGGCGAACGCCATCCTCAGTGCGGAGGTCATGTTGCTTCTGTCGTAGCGGACCTCCTGGCGGCCCAGGATGCTGACCGGGGGCGCGTTCTCGTCGTCGAAGCCGCTGGCCTCCCAGCGTTCCTGCCAGGTGTCGCCGGGCAGTGTCGCCAGGTGCCGGAACAGCAGCCGGACGCCAGCTCGACGCTTGGCCGGTCCGGAGCGGGTCTGGGTCGGCCAGATGGCCAAGGCCAGCTCGCACAGCTCGGTGATCCCGGCCTGCGAGAGGTCCCCGAACGGCGCCGGGGGTTTCTCCGGCCGGGGTGCCGGAGCCGCTTTCACCGCGGCGCTGGAGAACCTCGTCGGTTCCTTCCGCCTGGGCGTCTCGTCGTATTTCTGGCGTCGGTTGCGGACCGTGTAGGTCTCGACCGTCGTGTGGCTAGGCACCGAAGACCGCCTTGATGTCGTCCGCGTCGTAGCCGGCGGTGAAGGTCCGCTGGACGCGGGGCCGGTTGTAGTGGGCCTGGAGGGCGTCGAAGAGGTCCTCCAGGCGGGCGTTCAGGTAGCGGCCGGTGGTCGCCAGATCCGAGTGCCGCAGGATCGCGCGGACCTGGGCGAGAGTGAGGTTGGGGTCGTTCGCCATCCGGTTCGCGGCGGTGTGCCGCAGGTCGTGCAGCGTCCAGTTCGTGCCGAGTCTCTCGTTCACCCGCTGGAAGACCCGGCGCATCGCCGAGTAGCTCAGCGGCCGGTCGGGGCCCCGCCGGGCGCGGAGGACTGGTTCGTGGGCCGGCGGGAGTCCGGTCCGGTCGAGGTAGGCGGCCAGGACCGTCAGTGCCTGGGGACTCGCGGGAACGGCCTCGCGGTCGTCGGTGCCCTTGGTCACCACGTAGAACAGCTGCTTGGCCCAGTCAATGTCACCGGGGGTGACGCCGAGCAGTTCGCTGGCCCGGGACCCACTGGAGACGTAGAGCAGGACGGCCGCCCGGTCCCTGTCGCAGGTCATGGCCTCGAAGAGCTCGTCCCACATCGCGTCGGGAATCGACCGGGGGTCGGTCTGCCGGACACGCTGTCGCAGCCGGGCCCGCCGGAACTGCGGGACCTCGCCGTCCGGCGCCCTGTGTGCGAGGGCCCTGCGCTGGGTCACCGCTGCGGGAACCGGGTTGACCAGCGGGCCCCGGTTGTAGTGGCGGTGGTAGGAGTAGAAGCTGCAGACCACGGTCAGGCAGTGGTTGATCGTGCGTGGCGCGTAGCCGGCCTTGAGGTAGGGCTTGCCCGTGCGAGGGTTCACCGATCCGGGACGCGGCGAGTCCGGATTCCGACGGCGGCGCTGCGGGTTCGGCGCCACCCGGAGCCATCCCACCAGCGCAGAAGCCTCCGCCTCCGTCGCTCGGTCCCACGGGACGCCGAGGAACCACAGCAACCGGAACCAGCGCTGGAGATCGTACGCGTAACTCCTGACAGTCAACCTCCGGTTGTCGTCCAGGGTCAGGCCCCGGAGGTACGGAACGATGGGGGCGACGACGGTTCCGTCACCGTCCAGAACGGCGTACAGCGGTATGGATTCCAGTTCAACGACCGAGCCGACACGGGGCACATCGGCCCGGCCCTCGATCAACTGGCGGTGCAGGTCTCGCAACACACACTTCCTTGCAGGCGTAGATCATCTCGCTCCATGATCAGAGACGATGGTGCAGTTAACACACCATTTGCGGGTGCCGGCCTGCTGGGGCACCGTGCCGACGGACTCCAGGTCGTCCCACAGCGTCCACGGCCCGCGGGCGAAGAGCTGCTCGGGGTTGCGGGAGTCGTCCAGGACCGTGAAGCCGTCGGCCTTCAGGTGCCCGATGCGCGCCAGCTGGACGAAGCGCACGCCGTGCTCGCGCAGCAGCGGCAGCATGAACTCCTCGACCAGCAGCCGGGTTTCGGGCCACTCGCTGCCGGTGGCCATGTAGAGGACGGCGGTGCGCTCCAGGTCGATCCCGTGCGCGGCGGTGTTGGGCGACTCTCTACGTGAGCACGTACGTGAAGGCTCGCGACGTTCCTGGTGAACACGAGCGTTGATGACGGTGTCCAGATCGTCGGTGGTGCTGAGGCCGGGCAGCGACGGCGTGTACGCGGTACGGGGCATGGCGGTCCGTCACTCCTTCTGGGGCTGGCCCGTGCCCGGCGGTGAACGGCCGGGCACGGGGCGGTTGGGGATGTCAGAGCAGGGCGAGAGCTCGCGCGGGGTCCGGGACCAGGACGGCGCGCTGCTCGGCGAGCAGCCTGGCGCTGCCGTCCGCGCGCACGTCCTCGGTGGCGGCCGGGGCGAGCAGGGGCCGGTTCAGGTCGGCGGCGACTTCGGCGGTGTGCATCGCTGCCTCGGCGTGGTCCAGGGCCTCGATGAGGATCACCGCGCGCACGAGCGCGGCGAGCAGGGTGGCACTGGCCCTGAGCGTCGCTCCGCTGGCTTCGGTGCCCGGCCTGTAGAGGCTGACCACCGCGCCGCCGGTCGCGGGGACGGAGCTCAGCAGCTGGGCGTGGTCGTGCGGGTGGGCGCGGTCCAGGCCGCGCGGCAGGACGGCGAGCGTCGCCCGTCCGGCCAGGGCGGCGGCCCGGTGGGCGGCGGAGTCGACGCCGTACGCGAGTGTCGCGGTGACCGTGTGACCGGCCTCGGCGACGGCCGTGGCGAAGGCCCGCGCACGGGTGATGGCCTGCGCGGTCGCGTTGCGGTTGCCGGTCACCGCGACGGCGCTGGCGGTGAGCTGCGGCAGCTGGTCGCCTCCGCGGGCCCACAGGCCCAGCGGGCAGTCGGGACCGAGGTCGGCCAGGGCCGCGGGCCAGACCTCGTCCGACGGGATGACGAACTGGCAGGACAGCTGCGCGTTGTCGAGTTCCTCTGTCGGCTTGTACTGGGCCAGGCATCCGCTGTTGTCGTGGCGGACGCGCTGCTCCCAGACCTCCTGGGCGGAGAACTGGGCGAGTGGAGCGGCGAGCTGGGCAGGGGTGAAGTGGGCGGCGAGCGCGGCGCGCTCGGGCAGGACGGGGCTGGGCACAGCGAACCTCCGGGACAGGGCGGCGGCCGGCGGGCGTGCCGGTGCCGCGATGGACGGGTGCTGGATCGAGGGCGCGGTCAGCGCCTGGAGCGGCTGGGCGCGGTAACGGCGTCCCAGGAGGGGCGCGGCGCGGACCGCCACCAGTCGGTCTCCGGCGCGGCGGCCGGGACCGGGGTCAGGCGGGCTGCCGGGGCGGGACGG